>NZ_VMSH01000005.1:0-441280 GCF_007713445.1 Pseudomonas sp. RGB
CTTTTGGTTACTTTTGGGCTCTTTTCAAAAGTGACCCGCCGTAAGGGCGGAACCCCAAAGCGGCCATCACCCAAATAACGGATATGCCCCCAAAGCCCAAAGCCCAAACCCCAGTCAGTTAGCCAACCGCGCCCCGCTAAGGCTCCCACTCAACTCATACGCCACCAATTCCGCCTGATGCGCAGCCAAAATCTCGGGCAACGACCCGCGCAGATATTCAACCCACGTCTTGATCTTCGCATCCAGGTACTGGCGCGACGGGTAGATGGCATACAAGTTCAGCTCTTGCGAACGGTAGTTAGGCATCACCCGCACCAGCGTGCCGTTACGCAACCCCTCGATAGCCGCATACACCGGCAACAGACCCACGCCCATGCCACTGGTGATCGCCGTTTTCATCGCATCCGCCGAATTGACCAGAAACGGCGACGTATTGATCGCCACACTTTCCTGGCCTTCCGGCCCGTTGAAGGTCCATTTATCCAGCTGGATCACCGGGCTCACCAACCGCAGGCACGCATGGTTGAGCAAATCCTGCGGCCGTTGCGCGCAGCCCTTGGTCTTGACGTAATCCGGCGACGCACACGCGATGCTGTAGGTAATGCCCAGCCGCTGGGACACAAACCCCGAATCCGGCAATTCACTGGCCAGCACGATCGACACGTCGTAGCCCTCATCGAGCAAGTCCGGCACGCGGTTGGCCAGGGTCAGGTCGAAGGTCACGTCGGGATGCGTACGGCGGTAGCGGGCAATGGCGTCAATCACGAAATGCTGGCCGATACCGGTCATGGTGTGCACTTTCAACTGCCCGGCAGGCCGCGCGTGCGCGTCGCTGGCTTCGGCTTCGGCTTCTTCCACGTAGGCGAGGATCTGCTCGCAACGCAGCAAATAGCGTTTACCGGCTTCGGTCAGTGCGATGCGGCGGGTGGTGCGGTTGAGCAAGCGGGTTTGCAGATGGGCTTCCAGGTTGGAGACCGCGCGCGAGACGTTGGCCGTGGTGGTGTCCAGTTGCACGGCGGCGGCGGTGAAGCTGCCAGCTTCGGCCACGCAACTGAACGCGCGCATGTTTTGCAAAGTGTCCATGGAGTGTTCTCAGGGGAGATAGCAAATTGTGACAGAAAGTTACGCCGTCCAGTGATCCCTACCAACGGATTATCGCTTGAACGGTAACAAAGATTCACAGGAATGCCAGCTTATCGTTCCCCATGGCGCCCCCTAGAATTGCGCCACCTCTTGCGCAACACCACCTCAGGAATACGCTTGCCGTGCCGCGTCGCATCATCAGAGAGCTGAAGACTCTCAGTGTTTGGGCCTTATCGTTAGCAATCAGCGGCTGCATCGGAACCGGAGGAATCGCCCCCCAAGGCCAGGCCCTCAACGCCAATAACCTGGCCACCGACGAAGCCATCCAGAGCGCCGCCCACGACGCCCACTGGCCCACCACGCAATGGTGGCAAGCCTATGGCGATCCGCAACTCAATCATTGGGTGCAACTTGCCACGCAAAACAGCCCGAGCCTGGCCATGGCCGCCGCGCGGGTGCGTGAGGCGCGGGCCATGGCAGGCATCGCCGAGTCGGCCGAGTCGTTGCAGATCAACAGTGACACCACCCTCAAACGCCACAACTGGCCGAAGGATCAGTTCTACGGCCCGGGCGAGTTGAGCGGAACAACCACCTGGGACAACAATTCGTCCCTGGGCCTGAGCTATGCCCTCGACCTGTGGGGCCGCGAAAGCAACGCCAGCGAGCGCGCTGTCGACCTGGCGCATATGAGCGCCGCCGAAGCGCGCCAGGCCCAGCTCGAATTGCAGAACAACGTGGTGCGCGCCTACATCCAGTTGTCGTTGCAGTACGCCAACCGCGACATCGTCGCCGCCACCCTGGCCCAGCAGCAGCAGATTCTCGACCTGGCCAATAAACGCCTGAACGCCGGGATCGGCACGCACTTCGACGTCAGCCAGGCCGAAACGCCGTTGCCGGAGACCCATCGCCAGCTCGACGCGCTTGACGAGGACATCGCCCTGAGCCGCAACCAGCTGGCTGCTTTGGCGGGCAAAGGTCCGGGCGAGGGGGCGCAACTGCAACGCCCGAGTTTGTCCCTCGCCGCGCCGCTGAAATTGCCGTCGAGCCTGCCGGCGCAATTGCTTGGCCAGCGCCCGGACGTGGTCGCCGGTCGGTGGCAGGTCGCCGCGCAAGCCCGTGGCATTGACGTCGCGCACGCCGGCTTCTACCCCAACGTCGACCTGGTCGGCAGCCTCGGCTACATGGCCACCGGCGGCGGCCTGCTGGAGTTTCTGGCGGGCAAGAAATTCAACTACAACGTCGGCCCGGCGATCACCTTGCCGATCTTCGACGGCGGTCGTTTGCGTGGGCAACTGGGCGAAGCCAGCGCCGGTTATGACCTGGCCGTGGCCAAGTACAACCAGACGCTGGTCAACGCGCTCAAGGGCATCAGCGACCAGTTGATCCGCCGCGAATCGATGGACAAGCAGGCGTCCTTCGCCGCGCAGTCCGTGGCCTCTGCGCAGAAAACCTACGACATCGCGATGATCGCCTACCAGCGCGGCCTCACCGACTACCTCAACGTGCTGAACGCCCAGACCTTGCTGTTCCACCAGCAGCAAATCGAACAACAGGTGCAAGCCGCACGCCTGAGTGCCCACGCCGAACTGGTCACCGCCCTGGGCGGCGGGCTCGGCGCCGGCAACGATGTGCCGCCAGACACCAAGACCCTTCCGAGCAAGACCCCAGCGGCGCTTGCCGTGTTTGATCACTGAGTAGGATTTGATGACGCCCTTGCCTGCACCGCTGCGCTGGTTGCACTCCCTGGAGTGGCGCCGTGGTTTTTTCGACTGGGCACGCAGCGATGGCGTGACCTGGGTCTATATCTTCAAGGTGCTGATCGCCGCGTTCCTCACGTTGTGGCTGGCGATGCGCCTGGAACTGCCGCAACCGCGCACCGCGATGATCACCGTGTTTATCGTGATGCAACCGCAGAGCGGTCAGGTCTTCGCCAAGAGCTTTTACCGCTTCCTCGGCACCCTGACGGGGTCGGCGGTGATGGTCTTGTTGATCGCCTTGTTTGCGCAGAACACCGAATTGTTCCTCGGCGCGTTGGCGATCTGGGTGGGCATTTGCACAGCCGGTGCGACGCGTAATCGCAACTTTCGCGCCTATGGGTTTGTGCTGGCGGGCTACACCGCGGCGATGGTAGGTTTGCCCGCCCTAGCGCACCCGGACGGGGCCTTTATGGCGGCGGTGTGGCGAGTGCTGGAAATCTCTTTGGGAATACTGTGCTCGACGTTGGTCAGCGCCGCGATCCTGCCACAAACCAGCAGCGCCGCGATGCGCAACGCCTTGTACCAGCGCTTTGGCGTGTTCGCGCGGTTTGTCACCGACGGCCTGCGTGGGCGCAGCCAGCGTGAAGAGTTCGAGGCCAGCAATGTGCGCTTTATCGCCGAGGCCGTGGGCCTGGAAGGGCTGCGCAGCGTCACCGTATTTGAAGACCCGCACATGCGGCGGCGCAATGGCCGGCTGAGTCGCCTCAACAGCGAATTCATGAGCATCACCACGCGCTTCAACGCCTTGCACCAGTTGCTTGAGCGGCTGCGCACGGATGCAGCCGACCACGTCGCCGCGGCAATCAAGCCGGGTCTGCAAGACCTGGCCGAAGTCCTTGACGGTTTCTCCGGCCGTGCGCTCACCAGCCCCGATGCGGCGCGCCTGGTCAATCAATTGAGCGCCTACAAGGATGGACTGCCCGCCAAGGTGCGCAGCCTGCGTGCGAATTTTCAGCAAGGCAATCCGAGTGAAGCCGAGCAGCTGGATTTTCATACCGCCTACGAGCTGCTATACCGCTTTGTCGATGACCTGCACAACTACGCGCAGACCCACGCATCACTGGCCGATCACAGCCATGAGCGCGAGCAGTGGAGCGAAGCCTACACGCCGAAAACCAACTGGCTGGCCTGCGCCGCTTCGGGGATTCGCGCGTCCTTTATTCTGATCGTGCTGGGCAGTTACTGGGTGGCCACCGCCTGGCCCAGCGGCGCGACCATGACCCTGATCGCCGCCGCCACCGTCGGCCTGTCTGCCGCCACGCCCAACCCTAAACGCATGGCCTTTCAGATGGCTTGCGGCACCTTGATCGGCGCGTTGGTGGGCTTTGTCGAAATGTTCTTTGTGTTCCCGTGGATCGACGGCTTCCCGCTGCTGTGCGTGATGCTTGCGCCGGTGATTATCTTCGGCTCGTTCCTCGCCTCCCGCCCGCGATACGCCGGCGTCGGCGTGGGCTTGCTGATCTTTTTCAGCACCGGCTCGGTGCCGGACAACCTGACGGTCTACAACCCTTACAGCTTTATCAATGACTACATCGCCATGGTCATTGGCATGCTGGTGTGCGCGGCGGCTGGCGCGATTATCCTGCCGCCGAACAGCCGCTGGTTGTGGCGCCGTCTGGAGCAGGACCTGCGCGAGCAGGTGGTGTACGCGATCAGCGGCAAGCTCAAGGGCCTGGCGTCGAGTTTTGAAAGCCGCACCCGCGACCTGCTGCACCAGGCTTACGGCCTCGCCGTCGGCCAGCCGCACGTGCAACGCGACTTGCTGCGCTGGATGTTCGTGGTGCTGGAAGTCGGCCACGCGATCATCGAGTTGCGCAAGGAGCAGGCGATATTGCCGGTGCACCCGGCGTATGCCGAGTCGCAACCCTGGCGCCAGGCGATCCGCGTGATGGGCCGCTCGCTGGTGCGGCTGTTCCTGCAACCGAGCGCCAGCAACCTGGAGCGCGGGTTGATTGCCGTCGACCATGCGATCAGCCGCGTGCAGGCCACCGATGAACCCTTCGCCCCGCACTTTGACACCTCGGCGTTGCGCCGGGTGAAAAGCTACCTGCACTTTATCCGCACGTCGTTGCTGGACCCGCAATCGCCCCTGGCTGCCCTCAAAGGATCCCCGAATGCCTCGTGAAATCGCATTCCACGGCGTCTACATGCCGACCATGACCCTGATGTTTTTTATCGCCGCAGGGCTGGCCTGGGCCTTGGACCGCTTCCTGGCCGGGTTCGACCTGTACCGTTTTTTCTGGCACCCGGCGTTGCTGCGCCTGAGCCTGTTCGTTTGCTTGTTCGGCGCCCTGGCGCTGACCGTCTATCGTTGAGAATGCCCCGATGAAAAAGTTTTTCAGCCTGCTCGCGACCTTGCTGGTACTGGCTTTGGCGATCTGGATTGGCCGCACGCTGTGGGTGCACTACATGGAAACGCCGTGGACCCGCGACGGTCGCGTGCGCGCCGACATCATCAACGTGGCGGCCGACGTCACCGGCGAAGTGGTCGACGTACCGGTGCGTGACAACCAGTTGGTGAAAAAGGGCGACCTGCTGATGCAGATCGACCCCGAGCACTACCGCATCGCGGTCAAGCAGGCGCAATCGCTGGTAGCCTCGCGCAAGGCCACTTGGGAGATGCGCAAGGTCAACGCTCACCGCCGCGCCGACCTCGACGCCCTGGTGATCTCCAAGGAAAACCGCGACGACGCGAGCAACATCGCCGACTCGGCGTTGGCCGATTACCAGCACGCACTGGCGCAACTGGAAGCGGCTGAGCTGAATTTGAAACGCACTCAAGTGGTGGCGGCGGTGGACGGCTACGTCACCAACCTCAACGTGCACCGGGGCGACTACGCGCGCATCGGCGAGGCGAAGATGGCCGTGGTCGATATGAATTCGTTCTGGGTGTATGGCTTCTTTGAAGAAACCAAGCTGCCCCACGTCAAGGTCGGTGACGAGGCCGATATGCAATTGATGAGTGGCGAGACGCTCAAGGGCCACGTGGAAAGCATCTCGCGCGGCATCTACGACCGCGACAACCCCGAGAGCCGCGAACTGATCGCCGATGTGAACCCGACCTTCAACTGGGTGCGCCTGGCCCAGCGCGTGCCGGTGCGCATTCACATTGATGAAGTGCCCGAAGGCGTGCTGTTGGCGGCGGGCATTACTTGCACGGTGATCGTCAACCCAACACAACACTAAACTGTGGCAACTGGCTTGTGTGGGAGCTGGCTTGCCTGCGATGGCGGACTGTCAGTTGAAGTATGTAGTGCTGACCCACCGCTATCGCAGGCAAGCCAGCTCCCACATTTGACCGTGTTAGGCCTTGATGAAGGTTTCGTGCAGATGGCGCCACAGCAACGCCCCGCTGGCCTGCTTCTCGAACACCACGGTGGCGCGTCGATCAGTCTGCGTGCCGCTGTCATCAACCTGATGTTCGCGGTAAGTCACCGTGGCGCCGCGTGCATGGCGGTCGATCCCGGTCATCTCGCTCAAGGTGATTTTCAAGCCCGGGCGCATACCGCCAAGGCGCGTGAACAGTGCTTTCACCCCGGCCGCATTTACCCGCGTGCCGGTGGCGGGTGCGACCATGCTGAACTCGGGTGAGAAGCGCGCCAGCAAGGTTTCCAGTGTGCCTTCAGGCGCAACGCCGGCAAACCATTGCTCGATCTCGACGTGGGTCTGGATCACTTCCTCAAAAAAATCGCTGTAATCAATCATGGCTGGGCTCGTTGGCTGGGTGAAGCAGTGTCCGTACTCTGGAAGCGTCCAGGCGCAGCACTGCAAAAAGGGGCAGCAGTGTCAGGGCTGCCGCTATCGTGAAGGTTATGGCGAAGGAATCCAAGGCCGACAACAACGCACTGAGTGCCGCCGCGCCGAGGCAAAAGCTCACTTGCCGATTGATATTCCACAGCGCGCTGGCATGGCCCATGCGTTGAGCGGGTATGTCGAGAAACGCCAGCGTCTGCGCGGTGCTGCTGCACAAGCTGCCCCCCAGGCCCATCAAGGCATAGGCCGCAATCGCCCAGGCGGGTTGGTTGAGCAACAGGATGCCGCTGCATTGCAACGCCATGCCCGCCAGCAGTAAAGGTTTGGGGCCGCAGCGGTTAAACAGTTTTTTGCTCAGGAAAATCGCCAGCGCCGACGCCAGTGCCCACGGCAGCATCAGTGCGCCGGTCTGCGTGGCGTCATAGCCGAGGCCGCGCAGGTAGAGGATGGCGATCAGGCTGGTGCCGATAAAGACGCCGGGGATGAACAGATAGACCAACATCGCCACGCGCAGCATCGGGCTACGGATCTGCTTGAAGATGCTGCCCACGTCCAGGGCCGGGCGCACCGTGGCAGGCGCGTCAGGTTTTATCCACAGCAGTGCCAGCAGCAGCGTGATCAACGCCAGCGGCAGGTTGGCATAGAAGATCCAGCGCCACGACAGGCTGTCGACAATCAACCCGCCCAGGGCCGGCGACAGCGCCGGCACCAGCAGCGCCACCGACATCACCCGCGCCGTCAACTGGCTGCGTTCTGCCGCTGGAAAGTACCGGTAGGCCATGGCCTGGCCCACGGGAATCAGCAGTCCGCCGCCCAAGCCTTGCAGCGCCCGCCAGCCAATCAGGGTTTCGATAGAACTCGCCTGGCCGACCATCAGCGAAGCCCCCGCGAATAAAAGCAGGCTCGCCGCGATCAGTGTTCGCTCGCCCATCAGTGCCGCCAGCCAAACGCTCAGGGGAATGATCACGGTCAGCCCAAGCATGTATGCATTGCTGATCCAGGCCAATTGGGTGACCGAGGCGTGCAGCTCGCGGGCGATGTCCGGGTAGGCGACCGTGGCGACAAACATGTTCACCAGGTCCAGGGCAAAGCCGAATAAAAAGATCCAGGCGACTTTCGAGCGGTAGGTCATGGACGCGATCCTGCGAATGAAGCGCGCAGGGTAGGCCGCCAGCAGGGTTTGGGCTACGCCGGTTTGCCTGCTAGTTTGTCAAAACTATTTTGACAAAGGAGGGCGCGGCCGATGGTCAGCCTGGACCGATTCGACACCTTCAAGGCTGTGGTAGAAGCCGGTTCGCTTACCGCAGCGGCCGATTTGCTGGGCCAGACCCGCGCCGTGGTCAGCTTCAACCTCAAGCGCCTGGAAGCAGAGCTGGGCGTGACCCTGCTGACGCGCAACACCCGCCAACTGGCGCTGACCGATGCCGGCGAGCGTTTTTACCTGCGCTGCACTCGCATGCTTGAAGAAGCGCGCCTGGCGGTGGAGGAGGCGCGCTCCGAACATGCCCAGCTCAAAGGCACGTTGCGCATCACCACCACAGTCGAATACGCGCTGGCGGTGGTTGCCCCTGCAATCGAGGCCTTTCGGCGCTTGCACCCGGACCTGAACATTCACTTATCCACCTCCTCGACCCACGCCGATTTGATCTCGGAACGCTTTGATGTGGCGATTCGACTGGGACGTCTGCTCGACTCCAATCACCGTGCGGTGCAGTTGTCGACCTTTGAGGTGTTTGCAGTGGCAGCGCCCGAGTTTGCCGAGGTTCAAACGCTGGATGCGTTGGAGCAGGTGCCCAAGCTGGGCCATGGCCGTTTGACCGAACTGAGCCTGACCGACCCGGCCGGCGGCGAGCATCAATACCGTGCCGGCCCGACTGCGCTGGTGGCCGACAGTGCGGCCGTGCTTCAGGCGTTTGCCGTGCGCGGCCTCGGCGTGGCGGTGCTGCCGCAATGGTTGGTGCAGGATGACCTGGCGGCGGGGCGCTTGGTGCGCTTGTTGGCGGACCATCGTTTTGCGCCACAGGGGATCTACGCGATGTACCCAGACACCCGGCATTTGCCGCTCAAGGTGCGGGCGTTTATTGATTTCATGAAAGGCTAAAGCGAGCCCGACAGGCCGAAGCGCTTCTTCAAGACTTTTTCCAACAGGGCCTTGGGCACCAAGGCCGCCATCAGTGGCAGCGCCCGGCAGCCATTGCCCGCGCGCAGCAGCCGTGGCGGCGTTGGCTGTTGCACGGCCTTTAATACCTGCGCCGCGAATTGCTCGGCTGAGGTCGGGTTGTTCTGCGAGGCCTGGGAGCGCGCACGAATGCCTTCGCGCAACGGCCACCATGGTGACTTTTCGTTGATCAACAGCTCGGCCTGGGCGCCGGCGTTTTTCGCAAAATGCGTGTCGATAGCGCCTGGCTGCACTTCCATCACGCGCACACCAAATGGCGCCAGCTCCATGCGCAGTGCGTCGCTCAACGCGTGCACCGCCGCCTTCGAGGCGCAGTAGGCGCCGGCAAACGGTGTCACCAATACGCCGGAGACGCTGCCGATGTTCACCACCAGGCCTTTGGCTCGACGCAGGGCAGGAAACAGCGCCTGGGTCACGCCGACGATGGAAAACACATTGGTTTCGAACTGGCGTTGCATGGCCTCGGTGCCGCCGTCGAGCAGCGGGCCCATGGCGCCGTAGCCGGCATTGTTGATCAGCACGTCCAGCCCGCCGATCTGTTCGGCGAGCGCCTTGAGCGCCATGGCGTCGTTGACGTCCAGTTGCACGGCCTTGAAACCGGCGGCAGCCAGGGCGCTCACATCATCGGGCTGGCGGGCGCTGGCCCACACTTCATGGCCTGCGGTTTTGAAGGCATCGGCCAGGGCGCGGCCGATGCCGCTGGAGCAGCCGGTGATCAGTACAGTGGGCATGAATCAATCCTTTGTCAGTCCGAGAAACTGCCTTGTAGGTGCTCGGCGCGAAATTCCAGGGTTTGCGGGCGGTAGCCGGGGCGCAGCGGTGGTGTGGGCAGGCAGTCGTCCCAGGTGGCGCCGGCCTGCAACTCGCCGGGGCCGCGATAGCGTGGAGCGGCGTAGACATTGTCGGCCAGGTTGACGGAGTCGCCCGGTGCATAGGCTGCAACGCGCCAGCGCAGTTCGGTCAGCGGTACGTCGTTGCCGTTGCTCAGGACCAGTTTCAGCGGCCGGTCTGGCGGGCATTCCTGCGGCGCATAGCTGATGCGCAGTTCCAGGCGCGACAGTTGCGAGGCTTCGCGGCTGTCCAGCCACACCACCCAAATCGCCACGCAGCCCAGGCCGACGGCGGCCGCGAGCGACACCGGCAACGCCTTGGCCGGGTAGCGCAGCAGCAGGATCAGCCAGGTGATGATCAGGAGAACGCCGAAGAACATGGAGACCACCTCGAATAGGGAACGAGCATCCTAACTTAAGCGTAGGTGGGATTGGCGAGCTTGAGATAAGTGTTGATTGGGCGGCCGCCATCGCAGGCAAGCCAGCTCCCACCTTCGACGGCATTCACAAGTCAAAAGGTGGGAGGGGGCTTGCCCCCGATGACTGACTTACTGAGCAGAAGAATCCGCCTGCAACCCTAGGGGGCTTGCCCCCGATGACTGACTTACTGAGCAGAAGAATCCGCCTGCAACCCTCCGATCCAAGCCTCTCGACCAAGACCAAACCGGTCTCGGCCCATCGCAGGCAAGCCAGCTCCCACCTTCGACTGCATTCACAAATCAAAAGGTGGGAGGGGGCTTGCCCCCGATGACTGACTTACTGAGCAGAAGAATCCGCCTGCAACCCTTCGGTGCAAGCCTCTCGACCAAGACCAAACTGGTCTCGGCCCATCGCAGGCAAGCCAGCTCCCACAGTTGACCGGGTACGTCCGTTGGAATGCGGTCAACTGTGGGAGCTGGCTTGCCTGCGAAGAGGCCTTCAGCAACACCCCAAAACCCCACAAAAAAAGCCCCCACCCAACCCACTGCGGATAGGGGACGCAATGGGCTGGGTGAGGGCTTCTTTCTACGACTGTATTACTGCGCGATAGTTTTCACCGACACGCCACGTTCAACCGGCGTGGAGCGCCCGTAGATATCTTCGAAGCGCTCGATATCGTCTTCGCCCAGGTAGCTGCCCGATTGCACTTCGATGATTTCCAACGGGATCTTGCCCGGGTTGCGCAGGCGGTGCACCGAGGCGATCGGGATGTAGGTGGACTGGTTCTCGCAGAGCAGGAACACGTTCTCGTCACAGGTGACTTCGGCCGTGCCGCTGACCACGATCCAGTGCTCGGCGCGGTGGTGGTGCATTTGCAGGGACAGGCACGCGCCCGGCTTGACCGAGATGTGCTTGACCTGGAAGCGGCCGCCCATGTCCACCGAGTCGTAAGAGCCCCACGGACGATAGACTTCGCAGTGGTTCTGGGTTTCGCTGCGGCCCTGGTCGTTGAGGGTGCTGACCATCTGCTTGACGCCCTGGACCTTGTCCTTGTGGGCAATCATCATCGCGTCCTTGGTTTCCACCACCACGATGTTGTCCAGGCCGATCACCGACACCAGCTTGCCGTTGCCGTGAATCATGCAGTTGCGGCTGTCCTGGATCACCACGTCGCCTTTGCTGACGTTACCGTGGATGTCTTTGTCGTTGACCGCCCACAGCGAGGCCCAGCAACCCACGTCGCTCCAGCCGGCGCTCAGCGGTACCACGCAGGCGCGCTGGGTTTTTTCCATCACGGCGTAGTCGATGGAATTGTCCGGGCAGCAGGCGAAGGTGGCTTCGTCGAAGGTCACGGTGTCGGCGGTCTGCTCGCTGCGTTCCAGGGTCAACAGGCAGGTGTCGTAGATGTCCGGATCGTGTTTTTTCAGCTCTTCGAGGAAGCGGCTGGCGCGGAACAGGAACATGCCGCTGTTCCAGAAGTAACCGCCGCTTTTGACGAACTCGACCGCGCGTTTTTCATTGGGTTTTTCGACGAACTGTTCAACGCGGCTCACGCCTTCGGGCAGCAGTGAATCGTTGGTGGACTTGATGTAGCCATAACCGGTTTCCGGACGGGTGGCCGGTACGCCGAACAGCACCATCTCGCCACGCTCGGCCGCCACGGTGGCCAGGGCCAGTGCACGTTGCAGGGCTTTCTGGTCGTCGATCACGTGGTCGGCGGGCAGCACCAGCATCAGCTCGTCGCGGCCTTCATTGACCAGCATCATCGCCGTCAGGGCCACGGCCGGCGCAGTGTTGCGACCGAACGGCTCCATCAGGATGCGCTGGCATTCGAGCTTACGCGTGCTCAGTTGCTCGTTGACGATAAAACGGTGGTCCTTATTGCAGACCACGATCGGTGAGTCCATGCCTTCGAACACCAGACGCTCCAGGGTTTGCTGGAACAACGTGTGTTCGCCGGTCAGGGCCAGGAATTGTTTCGGGAACTGTTTACGGGAAAGCGGCCAAAGACGTGAGCCGCTACCACCGGAAAGGATTACTGGGATCATGTGTTTCTCCTTGAATCAATTTGGGTCAGAGCTACGAAGGTTTGTCGTTTCACTCTTGTTTTTGTCTCGGTCTGAACTGACACCCTGGTCCTTGTGGGAGCTGGCTTGCCTGCGATGCAGACGACTCGGTGTTTCAGTTACACCGCAGTGATGCCATCGCGGGCAAGCCCGGCTCCCACAGGGGGCATGGGTCAGTTCAAGAATCTAATCAGCGGGTCGATACCGGGCGTTTTACCCAGACTGGCGAAATGCTCGAACCGGAACCGGTCACATACAGCACCGCCGCTTCACCGCGCTCCAGGGCCACTGGCTTCACGTCGCCGACCTTTTTGTCGCCGTCATACAGGGCCAGGCTTACCTTCACCGGGTTGATTTCACGCTCGCCACGGCCTTTGGCGGCCACCGACTTGACCACGTCGGTCTTGCCGTCGGCGGTTTTCAGGGTCAGGGCCTTGTCGCTGAGGTTCTGCACGCGCACCAGGGATTTCTGCTTGTTCTTGAACGGCGGTTCTTCGATCAGTTGGGGCTGGCCGCTGCCGCTGTTGACCAGGGTGTAGTAGTGGTCGGCGGCGAGTTTGACCGGCACGGTCTGGCTGCCGACCTTGGCGCTGTAGTCGCCGCCCGGCATGAAGCTGAAGTCACTGCTGGCCAGTGGCGCAACGTCGCTCAGGTTGGTGGCGCCGACGGTGGCGCTGACTTCCTGGTTGCTGGCGTTGTACACACGTACAAAGCTTGAGCCTTTCGGCGCGGTTGGGCCGTAAAGGGCGGCGTCGCCCCCGGCGAAGGCGGACATCGATACGAAGCTCAAGCCGGCAGCAATGGCCAGGGTCTTGGCGAGACGACGCGGAGTAGTAGTGAAAGTCATATGAGTTACCTCTCTTTCAGTTTTGCGCCCGGTCGGGCGTCTCGGATTTTTGGGTTTTAGCTGGGGTGTTCAGTGCCATGTTTTGTTGGCGCGAACCGGCTTGTTTAAGCTGCGCAACCCACTGCGGGTCGGCATCACCGATTTCGTTGTTGACGGGCAGATAACGTTCAGGGAACTCCCAGATCAGCACCTGTGGCGGGCTGTTCTTGAAGTCGTCGCTTTTGAGGTAGCTGAGCATCGGCAGAATCGGGCCGTGGCCGTCTTCGGAGTAGTTGATGACGTCGCTGTGCAAGGCTTGCTTGAGGGCGCCGACGAAGTTCCAGTTGGGGTTGGCGCTGTAGCTGGTGCCGACCAGTGCCACTGGGGTTTCGCTGTCGCTGAACAGGCCTTCGTCACCTTTGTTTTCAGCCAGGTGCGTGACGCGTTTTTGCAGCGGCTCTTTGGGCGGCATCAGGTTTTCGAACAGCGGGTCCAGCGGCAGGAACAGACGTAGGTCGCCTTTGTGCGGCTCGGTTTTTTCCGCTTCGGTGACAAAGCGCTGCGGCTCACCGCTGAGCGGGGCCTTTTCGCTGATCACCTTGGCCAGTTGCTTGGCGGCAATTTCGGCGCCGTCCGGGGTCCAGTGGGTGTCGGTGCGCAGGAACACTTGCGTGCCGCCCAGCTTGGCCTGTTGCAGCGGGCCTAGCAGGTCGGGCGCGATGATCTTGTCGGCGGCGACACGGGCGTGGAAGTCCTGATACAGGTTGGCGTGGATACTCGCCGGTTTCACTTCGCCCAGGTGTTCCGGGTACAGGCGCACCTTGGCCGGCACAATAGCCATGACCAATTGAATGCCCTGAGCCTTGAGCTTCTGGCGCACGCCTTCGACCAGCGCGTAGTTGCCCTCAAGGTTCTGGTCTTCGTTGACGATGGGGTTGAACTCCTCGTCGCTGTACAACCAGTGATCACGGCCCAGCACTACGCCAGGGCGGCCTTCGTTGAACAGCTTGTAGTCCAGCGCGGCCCACAGGTTGGTGCCGATGCGCTTGATCGGGAACTGGTCGTCGTAGTGCGTTTCGACGGCCTTGGTCCAGCGGCCGTTAAGCACGGTCGCGTCGGCGTTGGTGCTGAAGCCGAAGAAGCTGCGCATCGACCAGGCGCCCAAGGCCAGCAGCACCAGCAGGAACAGCGCGATGTAGAGGACGCGGAATGAACGGGTCATGGTCGGCTCCCCTCAGAATTGGAAGTAAAGGAACGGCGAGAAACTCTGCGCCGACAGTTTCAGGATTGACGCCACGAACAGCAGCAGTACAGCGCCGCGCATGGCGTAGCGTGGCCAGTCAGCGGTCCAGTAGGCCGGCTGCACGGCGGCGTCCTGGCCGACGGTGAAACCTGGCTGGTGGATGCTGTCCGGGTTGTCGCCCGGCACGGCCTTGATCAGGCTCGGGTCGGCCGGCTTGGCTTTCTCGGCAGGGCGGTTGGTGTAGAAATCGCGCAGGCCGAAGAACGCCAACGTTGCGTACGCCACCACCAGGGTTGCCACTTGCAGGCCGGTGAGGCTGGCGCGGTTGAGTTCCGACAGCGACCATTCGCCAAAGCTGAACATTGCGCCGTACATACGGCCGGCGACGTGCAGGTTCTCTGAGCGGAAGATCACCCAGCCCATCACCACCAGCAGGAAGGTGAAGGCCCAGCGCACCACGTTGAAGCTGCGCGGCGCGGTGTTGAGGCCGATGGCTTTTTCAATCGCCAGCCACATGCCGTGCCAGGCACCCCACACGATGTAGGTGATGTTCGCGCCGTGCCACAGGCCACCGAGCAGCATGGTCAGGAACAGGTTGCGGTAGGTGATCAGCGTGCCTTTGCGGTTGCCGCCCAGGGTGATGTACAGGTAGTCACGCAGCCAGGTGGACAGGCTGATGTGCCAACGACGCCAGAACTCGGTGATCGACTGGCTGATGTACGGCTGCTTGAAGTTTTCCATGAAGCGAAAACCCATCATCAAGCCCAGGCCGATGGCCATGTCGCTGTAGCCGGAGAAGTCGAAGTACAGCTGCGCGGTGTACGCCAGCGCACCCAGCCAGGCGTCGCCCGTGGTGGGGTTTTGCAGGGCGAAGCAATGGTCGGCGACCACCGCCAGGGTGTCAGCGATAAAGACCTTCTTGATAAAGCCCTGCATGAACCGCGTGCAGCCCTCGGAGAACTTGTCGAGGGTGTGCGTGCGGTTGTTGAACTGGTCGGCCAGGTCGCGAAAGCGCAACACCGGGCCGGCAATCAGGTGCGGGAAGATCGCCACGAACGCCGCAAAGTCGATGAGGTTGCGGGTGGCCGGGGTGTCGCCGCGGTACACGTCGATGATGTAGCTGATGGACTCGAAGATGTAGAACGAGATGCCGATCGGCAACAACACGTGGGTGAGGATGAACGGCTCCAGACCCACCGACTTCATCATCACGTTGATGCTGTCGACGCCGAAGTTGGCGTACTTGAAGTAGCCGAGGATGCACAGGTCGACCGCCACGCCCAACAGCAGCCAGCGCTGGGCTGGCTTGGTGCGCACGCCTGCCGCACCGACCTTGAGGCCGATCCAGTAATTCCACAGCGTTACAGCGGCGAACAGCGCCAGGAAGTCCACTCGCCACCAGGCGTAGAACACGTAGCTGGCAATCAGCAGCAGCAGGTTGCGATAGCGTTGCCCGCTCAAGTAGTACAAGCCGAGAAAGATCGGCAAGAACAGAAACAGGAACACATTGGACGAGAAAACCATCCCGATCTCTCCATGTTTAACAGACAGTCAAGGGCCAGAGCCCCCCCAAACCCCCCCACGATTTCGGGGGAGGCCGTACAACATTCCTACTGATGAAACCGGCTCAAACTGTGGGAGGGGGCTTGCCCCCTCCCACCTTTCCAACCGCGTTGCGTCAGATTCCTTTGTTGCCCTTTTCATGCGCCGGGTCGTAGACCTTGGTCAGGTCACCGCCGAGCCGGAAGGTCTTGAACGGCTGCATGCCATGCTTGCGTTCGAGCACATCCGGCGCGCAGGTGTAGAGGGTGCAGAAAGGTTCAAGCCAGGCAAATTTCATGTCTTCCTTGAGGTCCTTCATGTCCTGCTCTTTGCCGTTCTTCTTCTCGAAGATCTCCGGGTCTTTGACCCCGGCCAGCACTTTGTCGCCCAGGCGTTTGAGCGCGCCGTTGTTTTCCTGGCGCAGATCCACGCCGTTGACCAGGGCAAAGCTGGCGATCATCGACAGCGGCGGCAATGCGTAGTTGTGGTACGACAGAGCCCGCTGCTGGCGCTTCAATTCGTTGGGCAAAAAGCCCTGGTCATCGACCTGGTTGGCGCCGACTTTGTATTCCTTCACGGCCCAATCAAACAGGTCGCGGCGGTTGGTGGCGACGGAGGTTGCCATCACCGACCAGGCGGCCCAGTAGGAGTGATTGTTGGTTTTTTCCAGCGGCAGGTTGTCCCAATCGCTCACCACCTGATCGGCCAGCTTGTTGAACCAGGCTTCGATCACCTGCGACTCCTGCTGGTGGTTGGCCAACGGGTGGGAGTCGGAGAACTTCAGGCGCACATAGGCCGAGGCCATGCTGCCCAGCGCCCATTTGCGCATGGACTTGCCGGTGTGGTTGAAGTCCTTGGACATCAACGCATCTGCCTTGGCCCAGCTGGTCAGCCAGTTGAGCGTGCATTCGAGCTGCTGCGGACGACCGTCGCGCATGAACTGCATCACGCGTTTGCTGGTGTCTTTTTCCAGCTTGGTGATGTCGGCCGTGCTGTCGCGAAAGGCTTTTTCGGATTGCACATTCAAGGTGGAACGGGCTTTGTCCGAACCTTCGTACTTGCTGCGAAATTGCAGCGAGCCGGTGTACGGCGCCGGCATGGCGTCGCAGTCATTCTTGAAGTCGCCGGTTTTGAACGCTTCCACCGGGGCGAAATAGCCCTGGGGCGGGCGCAGTGGCGCGGCGGCGTTGACTGAACCGGCGAACATCGCCAGGCCCAGCAGCGTTGGAATCAATAACTTCTGCATAGGTAACCTCATTGCGCACTTACTTCACGGCAGCAAAGCAGTCTTCTGACCGCCGCTAGGGAATACGTTGCGTGTGCAAATTTTCGCTTCGACTTTCTGCGCGGCAGCGCCCGCTTCGGGACCCTGCACTTCCACGGCCAGCAAGTTCTGCGAGGCCCAGTCTTCATCGGTGCGCAGTTCAAAGGCGAAACGCCCGTCTGTATCGGATGTTTCGGGTTTCTCGATCTTGATGTCCTCGTGGCGCCCGTTCATGTACCAGAGGGTGGCTTGCAGGGTTTTCACCGACGGGTCGGCGAAGCGGATGTCGACCTGGTGACTGCTGTTACGCAGGTCTTTGTTCGAACTGTTGACCAGCAATTCGTTCTTGCCGGGTTTGAGCGTGGTGCTGGCGCTCATCTGCGCGGTCTTGCCTTCGCAGCCGTTGTCGAGCAGCGACATCATCTGGCGGTAGATGGTCTCCTGGTCGAGGCGGTACAGCGGCGAGAATTCCCAGATGAGAATTTTCGGCGGGGTTTTCTGGAATTCATCGCTGCCCAGGTACTGGATCATCGAGCCTTCGAGGCCACCGCCGGGGAAGGCGACGTTGAGGATGTCGGCGCCGATTTCCTGCTCGAGGAAGCCGGCGAAGTTGTAGTTCTTGCCGCTGTGGCTGGTGCCGACCAGGGTGATCTGCGGGTTGCCTGAATCGCCGAACAGGTCGCCGTCACCGGCTTCGCCTTTGGGCTCGGTGGTGAACTGGTCCATGTACTGGATCGCGTAGCTGGTGCCGCACAGTTGCCCGGCCATGTTGTGCAGGGTGCCGGTCTTGCCCATGCGCCCGGAGCGCTTGGTTTCGAATTCGCGCTTGGGAATATCCGCAAACTCAGGCATCGCACGCACTTTGGCACCGACGATTTTCGCGGTGCGCTGGGCGCCGTATGGGGTCCAGTGTTGGTCGCCGCGGAAGTAGAAATCGTGGGCCGGCAGTTCATCCGGCAGTTGCTCGTTGGTGAGCGGCGACAAGTCCGGCACCACGTAGCCCATCTTGGCAAAACGGCCGAGCATGGTTTTGTAGTTGCCCAGTGCCTTGTCGAAATCGAACTTGGCTTTCTCTTCGGGGTTGAGCTTGTTGCGATTCACCAGGCCACGGGTCGGCTGGTAGACCACCACCAATTCCACACCCTTGGCCTTGAACGCATCGTGCAGCTGTTGCATGCGTTTGTAGCCGGCGGGGCTGGTGTCAAATTCGGTGCGCAGGTCTTCCTGGGTACGGAACAGCCAGTCGCCCTGGGCTTGCACCAGGGTGGTGAAGTTCTGCTGATAGCGCGTGGTGTAGTTCTTCGCATCATGGGCCGCGGGGCACAGGCTGCAGCACGGTTCGGCGGTAAAGGTCGGCGCCTTGACGTCATCGGCGCGTACGCCTTGGCTGGCCGCCAGCAGGCCGAGGGTCAGACCCGAGAGGCTCAGCAGTTTGATCATGTGTGGGTGCATAAGGGTCATCCTCAGTCCTGCATTTCGGTCTGGCGTTCGACAGGGTCGATCAGCACGGCTTTCTGTTGGCGCACCAACAGGTCGAGAATTTCTTCCTGCCGATCACCCAGCACGCCGTTGAAGCTGATGCCGCTGGATTTGGTCGGCGCCAGCATCGACACGCGGTACAGCTCGACACTCAATGGCGAGTCAATGGACAGCGGCCCGCTGCCGTTACCCGCCAATTCACCGCCGACCACGATCAGCGAGACCTTGGCGTCGAACGGGTCGAGGGCGATGTCACGGTCGGTGTCGGTCAAATCCTTGATGTGGCCGTACACGCCGGTCAGCCCGTTGGCCATCGAGGTGTTCTCGTACAGGCGGATGTTCACGCTGTTACGGATGCGAATGCCGTGGCGACGGTTGCTGATCACCTTGTTGCCCCACAGCAGGTTGTCAGCACTCTCATAGAGCGTGATGCCGTCGGTGTGGTTGCGGTAGATCTCGTTGTCGGCGATCAGGTTGTTAACGCTGTTACGGTCGATCACCAGGCCCGACAGCTTGTTGTCGTAGCTGCGGTTGTTGAAGATGAAGCTGTCGTTCACTTCCCGGGAAATGATGATGCCGTGCTTCTTCTTGGTGCCGTAGACGGTGTTGTCCGCAATGATCAGGCCGTGGGAACGGTCGTGCGGGTCAATGCCGTAGACGATGTTGTCTTTGTAGGTATTGCCCTTGAGCACAAAGCCGGTGGTTTCGTAGCAGTAGAAGCCGTACCACATGTCCGAGAACTCGGAATCGACGATCCAGCCGGTCGGCTCAGGGCGCTTGAGCACCTTGGCCATGTTCGGCGTGTACTGGGAAATACTCACCCCGTACGACTTACTGTTGGCGTAGCCGAAGCTGGCCATCTTGCTGTTGGCGACGTAAGTCTCGGTGCCGCCCCAAGCCAGCAGGAACGGGCGGAACTCCTTGGGCGACTGAAACAGCGCCGGGCCATTGGTCTTTTCGTTCCAGCCGGTGATCTTTGTGTCACGCACAAACAGCTGACCGTCGTTGATCAGGAACGAACCGGCTTGCTGGGACAGGCGCAGTTCCTGGGTCTTCTTGTCGATTTCCAGAATGCCCTTGCGCCCGACCACGATTGGCAGCTTGGCCAGAAACACACCCGGTGAGGTTTCGCTCAGGTACTGCTTGGGCACTTTGCCGAGCAGGTCCTTGAGGTTCAGGTAGCCGTCGTCGACAAAGATCGCCTGGGGAATGCCGTGCTGGCGCACCACCCATTCGGCCATCTTGTTATCGCCGCCGATAAAGTCCTTGAGCGCGTCTTCCTGCATCATGCGGCGGATGCTGATTTTGCCGGGTTTGCTTCTGACGATCTTCTTTTCCATCGCCGCGGCGGTGTAGCCCGACAGGTCCGGCAGGGCAGGCTTGGCCATTTCCAGCGGCGCGGTCGGCGGGCTGGAGATGGTGTAGGTCTTGGCCTGTTGCAGTTCTTTGGCGATGGTCGGCGCCTTGCCCTGCTGCGGGGTGTCGGCGAAGGCTGTGGCACTGGCCATCAGCATCGCGGCAACCAGCAATTTTTGAGGAATCATTGCGCAGGCTCCCATCAGAACTTCCAGATCACGTCGACAAAGGCGCGATGCATGTACGAGTCGACCTGGCTGCCATAGGCATCACCCGGCTTGAACACGCCGGCACGCAAGCGCACCAGCGCCGACGGTTCGTCGATCGACTGGCTGAGCGCGGCCGGCAGCAGGCCTTTCTTGAAGTACTTGGTGACCACCAGGTCCATCTCCTGGCCCAGGTCTTTCTTGCCGTCTTCAAGCGGCAGGGAAGTGCTGGACAGGATCGCGCCGGTCACGTCATCGGTGTTGTTCTGCACGGCATCGATGCCGTTGCTGCCCACCGGCTTGTTACCGTCCACGCGCCAGAACTTGTGGTACACCAGGCTGGCGTCATAGTCCTCGCGCAGCTGCCAGGAACCGAACAGGCTCATGGACTGCATGTTGTTCATCTCGCCACGAAACGCCTCGCCGAAGCGGTGTACGCGCGACTGGGTGCCGGTCCAGTTCGAACGGTTGCTTTGCAGACCGTTCTGCTCGTAGTTGGCACTCGCGCGTGAGTAGGCCGCGCCGACTTGCCATTGCGGGTCCAGACGCAGGCGCACACCCAGGTCGGTGGCCCAGCCACTCACGTCATCGCTGCGCTTGGCTTCGGTTGGGCGGGTGCCGTCTTTGTTCAGGGCATTGACCGTGTCGCGGTCGCCTTTCATGCCGGTGACGCTGGCCCAGTAGTTGACGGTGTTGGTGTTGCGCCAGTTGTAGGCGTCGCTGTTGGCTTCGATGCCGAGCCAGGTCAGGTCGCCATTCTCGCGTTTGTCCAACGGGTCGGTGGCCACGCCCGGTTCGGCGTAGTCGAGCTTGCCGTCGTCATGGGTGTGGTGACCGCGCAGGCCGATCCACTGCCCCGGCGTCCACTGGTAGGCGGCGTCAGCGTAAAAGTGCTGGCGGTCCTTGTCCTTGGGCGACAGTTCCTTGAGGTCGGTGCGGTATTCGCTGAAGCGTTCGGCAGCGCCGACGTTGGCCTTGAGCAACGTGGTGTCGAAGGTCCAGTTCAGCGCCTCGATGTTGGTATCGCGCCATTGGCCGTCGTCATTGCGCAGGCGCTGGCGGCCGAACTTGAGGATCTCGCCGGGGTAGGGCGTAAAGCCGCTGTAGCCGACCCAGAACTCGCGCAGGGCCAGGTAGTTCTTCTTGGCTTTGCGGTCGTCGTTGCTCGATTGTTCGGTCGTGTCATCGGAGGACTGTTGCAGCGTGTCGGTCTCGATGATGTCGCTCGACACGACCGCCTGGCCCATGGCGTAGGCGCTCCACGCGCCGCTTTCGCCGTAGATCCACGGGCGCAGGTCAAGGCCGATGCCGTTGACGTCGCCGCCTTTCTGCGTGCCGAGGTCGCGGTCATCTTCCGATTGCGCGGTGGCTTTGACTTCCAGGCCGAAGTTCTTGGCTTCGGTCAGCGCGGCCAGGGTCGGGCACGACCACAGCAGGGCGAAGGTCAGACCGATGCCGGCCTTGACGAATGGGTTGAGCTTCATAGGGATTCCTCGCCGTCTTCTTCTTGCAGGGCGTGCAGTTGCAGCGTGCTCTGGGCCAGGGTGCCGCGCGCGGCCAGTTCCTGTTGCACCAGGCGTTGGCCTTCGGCGCGTTGCTCTGGCGTGAGCGGGGCTTCGAGCTGCGTGGCCAAGTCATTGGCCTCTGGCGTGTCCTGGGCTTTAGCCAACTGGCTGAAGACGTAGGCGTTCAATGGGTCGGGCTTGGTGCCCTTGCCTTGGGAAAACAATTGCGCGATGGCGAAGTCGGCGCTGTTCTGGCCGTTGCGCGCAGCGGTCAGCAAATGGTCGAGGGCTTTTTGCGAATAGACCTTGCCCAGGTAGCCACGGCGGTAGATCTGGCCGAGGTAGTAATCGGCGGCCACTTCCTTGCCCACGGCTTTTTCGAAATGCGCTTCGGCGGCCTTGGCATCTGCCGGGACCCACTTGCCTTCGTAATAGAGCTTGCCCAGCAACAGCTCGGCGCGCGGCTGGTCGGCGGCGCGGCCGTTGTCCAAGTACTTCATCATCTGGTCGACGTCGCCCAGTTCGGGGAAGTCGTAGAGCAGTTGCGCCAGGCTGACCCAGGACGCCGGATAGCCAGGGGCGATTTTTTCCAGCAGGGCTTGCGCGGTTTTCTCGTCGGTCTTGCCCAAGGTTGCATCGCCCAACACGCGGGCCACGCTGTCGACACGCTGCGCGGTGACGGTGCCACGGCTATAGCCGGCTTCCATCTGCTTGAGCAGTTCGGCCTGTTTTTCCGGCTCGGCTTTTTTCTGGTAGACCGTGGCCAGCTCGACGTAGCAGATGTCGGTGGTGTTCAGCGCGGCTTTGCAGATGCGCTCCACGTCATCCAGATGCTGGTCGTAGGTGTCCTGGGTGCGATACAGCAGCACTTGGGCCAGACCTGCTTCCGGGTAACCCGCGGCCTGCCATTTGCTGATCTGCTGTTGGGCATTCACGTTGGGGAAACTGTGCGGGTACTGCAGGTACAGCATCGCCAGCGGAATCAGGGTATTGCCTTCGCCATTGGCAAAGGCTTTTTTCAGCAGGCCTTCGGCCTCGTGTTGCTCGGCCTCGGTGGCACCGGGCTTGGCCACCAGCAGGCGACCCAGGCGGGCCTGGGCGCGTGGCGAGGTATCGGCGGCCGCGCGGTAGGTGGCTTCGGCCTGGCGGATTTGCTCGGGGTCGCGGGTGGTCACCTGGATATCGGCCAGGCCCACTTGGGCCTCGCTGTAACCCAGGTCTGCCAGCTGCTGATAGTTCTGCTGGGCGGTGACGGTGTCGCCACGTTTCAAGGCTTCATTGGCCAGGCGCTGGTCGGGCAGGCCGGCGCAACCGGCCAGGCTCACCGCCAATGCCAGCGCGCAGAACGCAGAGGCAGAGTGAAATCTGCTTTGTGTGGGAGCTGGCTTGCCTGCGATGGCGTCACCTCGGTGCATCTGAAAAACCGAGTCGCCTGCATCGCGGGCAAGCCCGGCTCCCACATGGGTCAATGCTGTTTTTGAAATAGGGTTCACAGGCATGTCCTCGCTTACAGACCGTGAGCCATGGCTTTGTCGATCAGCCAGTTCAGCGATGGGCCGCGGTCGCTGGTCACTTCGACCGGGCGACCGGCGTAGGTGCTGTCCAGCGGCGCATCCGGCTTGATCTGCACGCGGATGTCGGAGGACAAGTCGGCGCTGTTCAGGCTGGTGCTGC
Organism: Pseudomonas sp. RGB; assembly: GCF_007713445.1. Taxonomy (NCBI): domain Bacteria; kingdom Pseudomonadati; phylum Pseudomonadota; class Gammaproteobacteria; order Pseudomonadales; family Pseudomonadaceae; genus Pseudomonas; species Pseudomonas sp. RGB. The sequence goes on from NZ_VMSH01000005.1 coordinate 23,184, forward strand.
TGACGATGGTGCCGGTGCGGATCTGTTCTTCGTCGGCAACCTGAAAGCTTACTGGTGTGCCTGGGCGAACGTCGGCGAACTGGCGGTAGGTGAAGCGCGCTTCCACATTGGCCAGGCTGCCGCGTGGCACCAGTTGGAAGATCACATCGCCTTTGCTGGCGTACTGACCGTCGGCGACCAGTTGCTGGGCCACCACGCAATCGCAAGGTGAGGTCAGGGTGCCGGTCATTTGCTTGCCGAACAGCTCTTCGACCTTGGCCGGTTGCAGTTGGTCTTCGTCCAGATGGCCCTTGAGCACATCGAGCATGCTGGTGCTGAAGGTCGCCAGTGGCGCGCCTTTGGCGGCAACCGCGTCACCTTTGAGCAGGCTTTGCACGGTGCCGTCGCGCGGCATAGTCACGTTCATGCCTGGCACGCTGACGAGGCCAGCCTGAGCGTGGCTGACGAAGTACATGCCGTAAATGGATTTGAGGACGAAACCGAACGCTGCCAGGCCGACGATGAAGATACCTGCGCTGAACACCACGGCGCGCAGGCGGCCCGCGGCGCTCATGTTGCTGCCGCCGTCCTTGACCTTGCGCGCCTTGGTGAAGTTGTCGCGCTGCAGGGTCGCCAGCACGTCGCCCATGGTCACGATGTCGCCGGACAAGTGCGAGGTGATCAGGTGGCGCAGGGTGGAAATATCCTGGGCGTCCAGGTTCTGGAACTGGCAACCGGTGCGGCCGGTCTGGCGGTCGTAGGAGCGAATCTGCAGCTCTACGTCCATCGCCAGGCCGAGGTTATCGATGACAAATTGCAGGCGGCCCTTGTGCACTTCACCGACGGTCAACGGCTGGGTGGCGGTGAACGCCAGGCCGCCGGCGGACAGGTCGATCACCCGTGCTTCGGTCTGGGTGCGGTCGGTGTTGAAAAAGCGCAGCTTGGCCGGGATTTTCACCCGGGCATGTTGGCGCTGGGCTTCGGATTCGTGGACAACGTTGGCGTTTACTTGGCTATTCATGGTGTGTAGTTCCTAGTTAATTCAGGCTTGGCAGGGTCAGACCATCATCAGCAACACGGCGACGAAAATGCTGCCGGCGGAGAAGGTCATGGTCCGAGACGACCAGGTGTTGAACCAACGTTGAAAGCTGGCCAAATCGCGGGTCAGTTTGGTGTCCTGGCGGGTCCAGGACTGTTGATCAAGGCGGAAGAACACGTAGATCTTCACCAGCGCGCCCATGATCTGGTTGTAATAGAGAATCACCGGGTAGGCCGGGCCGATCTTGTGGCCGGAGCACGACAGCAGCAGGGTCAGAATCAGGCGGGTGATGCCGATCCACAGCAGGTACGCGAGGATGAATGCGCCGCCGTACTTGAAGGTGGCGATGATTGCCACGGTCAGGCCGAGCAGGGAGGTCCACATCGACACACGCTGGTCGAACAGCACCACGCTGGTGAACAGGCCGAGCCGGCGTACGCCCAGGCCCAGGGCACGCGAGTTCTGGCGCAGGTTGTTGCCGTACCAGCGGAACATCAGTTTGCGGCTGGCTTTGATAAAGCTCTTTTCCGGCGGGTGTTCCACGGTGTTGATCGCAGCGTCCGGCACGTAGAACGTGTCGTAGCCCAGGCGCATCAGGCTGAACCAGCTGGACTTGTCATCGCCGGTCAAAAACTTGAAGCGGCCCAGGCGCCAGTGTTGCAGCGAGTCGCTTTCCACGTCGGCGATAAAGCCCGGGTCGGTGACCACGCTGGCACGGAACACCGACATGCGCCCGGTCATGGTCAGCACGCGCTTGGACAGGGCCATGGAGCACATGTTGATGTGGCGTTGGGCGAAGCGCAGCTTGTGCCATTCGCTCATGATGTAGCCGCCGCGCACTTCGCAGAACTCGTTGGTGGTCAGGCCGCCGACATTGCCGAACAGCTGGAACCACGGCACGGTCTTGCGAACCACGCCTTCGGCGAGCACAGTGTCGCCATCGATCACCGCAACCACGGCACGGTCATCCGGCAGGTGGCGGGAGATGGCGCGAAAGCCAAAGGCCAGACCGTCGCGCTTGCCGGTGCCGGCGATGCGCACAAAATCAAGCTTCACATGGTCCGGCGGGTTCATGCGTTCCCACAGGCTTTTCACCAGCAGCTCATCGCTCATTTCCACCAACGAGCAGACCACGGTGGTCGGGAAGCCGCATTCGATGGCCTCGCGAATCACCGAGCTGTACACCTGGGCCGTGGTCAGCGCGTCGATACGAAAGCTTGTGACCATCAGGAATACATGGGATGGGTCGGCGGCTTTGCCCAGCTTGCGCACTTTGCGGCGCAGGTGTGGGTAGACCACGTACAGGAACAGCATGCCGCGAAAGAAATGCGTAGCACCCATCGAGTAGCGCCAGATACCGACGGCGCCAATCAGGAAAATAAAATTCTTCGACTCGGAGTCGAACGTACTCGCCGGTAACAGCAGGGCGAGTCCCATCAGCAGGCTCAAAAACAACAGCCAGCCGGCGGATTGGAGCAGTACGTGTTTTAACTTGGACATAAGCGTCATCCGAAGGTGAAGAAGGCTCCAGGCTGCAAGCGCTGGGGATTGGTACGCTTGCAGCCCGGAACTTGCTGTTGCTGTTACCAGCAAATGCCTTCGGTGCGGCCGCTCACGCTGGTGGCCTTGGACATGAAGCCCACCAGGTCGACCACTTGCTTGCCGTGTGGTGCGTTATGCGCCAGGGCACGGAATTTCTCGTCACGGTTGCCGAGGATGATCACGTCGGAGTTGTTGATCACCGCGTCGAAGTCCGAGTTGAGCAGGGACGACACGTGCGGGATCTTGCCTTCGATGTAGTCTTTGTTCGCACCGTGAACACGGGCGTATTCGACGTTGCTGTCGTAGATGCTCAGGTCGTAGCCCTTGCCGATCAGCATTTCCGCCAGTTCCACCAGCGGGCTTTCACGCAGGTCATCGGTGCCGGCCTTGAAGCTCAGGCCCAGCAGGGCGACCTTGCGCTTGTCGTGGCTTTCGACGATGTCGAAGGCGTTCTGCACTTGGGATTCGTTGCTGCGCATCAGCGAGTTGAGCAGCGGCGCTTCCACGTCCAGGGAACCTGCGCGGTAGGTCAGAGCGCGCACGTCTTTGGGCAGGCACGAACCGCCGAACGCGAAGCCTGGGCGCATGTAGTACTGGGACAGGTTGAGGGTTTTGTCCTGGCAGACCACTTCCATCACTTCGCGACCATCGACGCCGACCGCTTTGGCGATGTTGCCGATTTCGTTGGCGAAGGTGACTTTGGTGGCGTGCCACACGTTGCAGGTGTACTTGATCATTTCGGCAACGGCGATGTCCTTGCGGATGATCGGCGCGTCGAGTTCTTCGTACAGCGACTGCAGGACATCGCCGGAGGCTTTGTCGAACTCGCCGATGACGGTCATCGGTGGCAGGTCGTAGTCGGCGATGGCGGTGGATTCACGCAGGAATTCCGGGTTGACCGCGACACCGAAGTCGACGCCGGCCTTCTTGCCGGAGCAGTCTTCGAGGATCGGGATCACCACATTGGCCACAGTGCCCGGCAATACGGTGCTGCGTACCACGATGGTGTGGCGGGTGGTTTTGTCACGCAGGACAAAACCGATCTCGCGGCATACCGATTCGATGTAGTTGAGTTCCAGGTCGCCGTTTTTCTTGCTGGGCGTGCCCACGCAGATCATCGACAAGTCGGTATCGCGGATGGCCTCGGCGAAATTGGTCGTGCCGCGCAGCCGCCCGGTCTCGATACCCTGGCTCAGCAGTTCGCCCAGACCCGGTTCAACGATTGGCGATTTGCCCGCATTGATCAGGTCAATCTTTTCCTTGGAGATGTCCACGCCGACCACTTCGTGGCCACGGGCAGACAGGCAACCGGCACACACTGCGCCAACGTAACCCAAACCAAATATGCTGATGCGCATCGCATTTACCTCTTTGTCATTGAAGACGATATTAATCATGCCAATTAGATGGCCGGAGTTCATGTTTGCAAGCGTCACTGATGCCGCGAAAGTTGGGCGAATAGACGCCGACTTGCCGCGTGCAGGCATGTTGAATAACGAGTGACTAACTATTGCACTCAAGTTGTGCGAAACGTGGCCTTGTTATTGGTGCTTGCCCTGTAATGCAGCCGGCCTTCCTGGGAGAAGGGCCTGGCGCCAGTGCCGCAGAGCTTTGATAGAGGCTTTAAGCCTTTAAATATCAATGCCTTGGGTTATCTCACTGACCCATTAAGAGAAGCTGAGCCTTGGCCTTATAGTGGGTGGCAATGCATCCTTATCGCCGCTCTCAACTAATCGGTTTGTAATATGACCCCTGAGTCAAAGTTAAATGTGACAACTTTGCTACTTCCGTTGGTCGCCATGTAAGTCATCTCTTACAGCAACAGAGAATTTCGTTACCGGTGGTATGAGCGGTGCTTTAGGGTGAAGTTCCTGGCCACTCATCCTGTTTTCGGAAATTTCTTGAAATATTAGAAAAGATGGCACTGGTACTATATTGATAGCACTTGCTATTTGGGCCAGTAGTTACAGGTAGTTGGCGCGAAGGGATAGTTTTGTGCCACTAGTGTTTTAAAAAAGTGGTGCCACTACGAAAAAAATTCAGAAATGTCGAGTGAAAGATTCGTTAGGAATGCGACAGAATGTTTTTTGGCGCCAAATAAATGGCGATCGTTGGCTTGGAATGCAGATAAAAATGTGGGAGCTGGCTTGCCTGCGATGGCGGAGTATCAGTCGACTTTTCTCTGACTGAAATACCGCCATCGCAGGCAAGCCAGCTCCCACATTGGTTTTTAGCGACTGTGAGGGCAGTGCAGGGCCTTATTCCGGTGCGTGATCGCGCAGGAACACCAGGTTGTCCGGCTTGGACTGCTCGGCATTGAAGCGATAGCCCTGCAGATCGAACTGCTTGAGCTTGGCCGGATCGTTGATGCGCTCTTGGATCACAAAGCGGCTCATCAGGCCCCGGGCTTTTTTGGCATAGAAGCTGATGATCTTGTACTGGCCGTTTTTCAGGTCCTTGAACTCGGTGTTGATGATCCGCGCGTTCAGGGCCGTGCGCTTGACCGCCGAGAAGTACTCGTTGGAGGCCAGGTTGAGCAGCACGTCATCACCTTGTTCGGCAAGGGCTTCGTTGAGCCACTCGCTGATGCGGGTGCCCCAGAAGGCGTAGAGGTCCTTGCCGCGGGCGTTGGCCAGTTTGGTGCCCATCTCGAGGCGGTACGGCATCATCAGGTCCAGCGGGCGCAGCAGGCCATACAGGCCCGAGAGCATGCGCAGGTGGTCCTGGGCGTAGCTGAAGTCGGCGTCGCTGAAGGTTTCGGCGTTGAGGCCGGTGTAGACGTCGCCCTTGAAGGCCAGCAGGGCCTGCTTGGCGTTTTCCGGCGTGAAGGCTGGGGTCCAGCTGCCGAAGCGCGCGGCGTTGAGGCCGCCGATCTTGTCGGAGACGTGCATCAGGTCGCTGATTTGGGCTGGGCTCAGTTCACGCAGTTGTTCGATCAGCGCCTGGGAGTGGTCCAGGTATTGCGGCTGGGTGAAGCGCGGGGTGACCGGCTTGGACTCGAAGTCGAGGGTTTTGGCGGGGGAAATCACCATCAGCATGAAGTTGGCTCCTGTAATCGTGGGGGGATTCTAGGGGGTCGCGGGGTTTGACTCCAACTATGATGGTGATAGAGGGCTGCTGTGGGTGTGTATCCGTTGCTGCGGTAACGGCGGCTGGCGGTTGCGCTCTTACAGCGGGTCACTGTTGGCAAACGCCCGGAATGCCGGCTCAGCCAAAAGTAACCAAAAGGTCTGTGCCCCACCACTCGGCACCTCGGCCAGCAGATCTACACACCTCTGACTGATGCACAGAGATCCAAATGTGGGAGCGGGCTTGCCCGTGAAGGCGGTGGTTCAGTCAGCTCATGTGTCACTGACCCACCGCCTTCGCGAGCAAGCCAGCCCCCACATTTGATTGAGTTCAGCTTCCATCTCAGCCATCACTCAAATAACGGATATCCCCACCAACCCAATAACCCAGCCCGGACGATCGGCTATAGTGCCCGACAACTCTGGAAAGGGAGACCCCGTGTGCGAATTGCGTTTTTACTGTCAGCTTGTTTGCTGTGCCTGGGCGCCCAGGCGGCGCCGGTTGACGTAGCCAGCCTGGACCGCACCACCTGGCCCGAAAAACTCAGCAGCCCCGCGCTGTTCGATGTCGCCTCACGCGCCGAAATCCTGATGTTCGCCCACAGCTTAATCGCCAGCGAAGCCCAGGACGAAGCCGCGCTCAAACAACGCCTGGGCCTGAAGATCATCAACCTGGCCGCCATCGACGACCTGCGCCGCCAGCTCTGGCAGCGCCTGCTGGAAAACTACACCTTCGCCCAACAAAGCTGCGAAGAAGACGCCTCATTCTGCTACCTGGTCGAAAGCATGGACGACCTGCGCGAGCAAGCCGGCAAATTCCAGGTCAGCGACAACTCCTTCTATATAGGCTGGGCCAACCCCAGCCACAATTTCCACGAACGCTACCTCGACGAACTGTTGCGCAAAGCCGCACTGTTCCCACAAATCAGCAGTGAAGTCCTGCGTTTCGGCGACCACGAACGCAATGGCGATGAACTCAACGACCGCCTGTTCCTGCTGACCTTCGACGGCGGCCCTGCGCCGGTCAGCGGCAATACCGACTGGCTCACCGACTACCTGCGCAAGCAAAAGATGAACGCCACCTTCTTCGCCCTCGGCAGTAGCCTGCAAACCCGCGTGGAGCGCAGTTCCGCCGCCGATGTGCAGGCGCTGTACCAAGGCCAGTGCGTAGGCACTCAGGGTTGGCAGTACCGGTCCCACAGCCATTGGGTCGACTGGCAAAGCTCGATCACCCGCAGTGCCGCGTTGGCGCAGAACCTGATGCCGGAAAACTACGTGCCGCTGTTTCGCCCGCCCTATGGCCAGCGTCGCGCCGACAGCCAGGGCTTCTTCCAGGCGCAAGGTTTACAGGTGGCATTGTGGGACATCGATTCCCAGGACGAACCGGGCAAACTCAAGGCTGACGAGTCCGCGCAGCGAGTGCTGACATTGATGTTGCTGTGGCGCAAAGGCGTGATTGTGTTTCATGACACCCAGGACAAGGCACGGGTCGCCTTGCCGATGTTGCTGCAGGCAACGGCGCAAAGTGGGCTGGGTTGGCAGGACTGCCGGGAGGCGTTTCGCTGAAAAAGCGCAAGTGCCCGGCCCTGTTGGGGATGAGGCATTTTTGGGGTGATTTTGTGCGACATTTCGATGCAGGCGGACTTCCGACTTTAACGGGGTGGCTGGCACTCGGCTAGTGCTATTCGTCATCCTGAAAAATAAACTTCAAAAAAGCGTCAAAGTGCTTTTTCCTGTCATCGTTTTTGCGGTATTACGAAGTCAGATCGCCGAAACCTGCAACACAGGTGGCGTCTTCCAAGACTCCTCATGTGGGCACTGCACTTGACGTCACTGCGGTGCAGTCGGTGGTCGAATCGAGGCGCAGCACTGTTGTGGTATTGCGTCGACTGGCTCCCACAAAGGTGACCGAGTATGGATGATCATGGACGTAACCCTTCTTCCGACCAGCCAATCCTTTATGTGCTTGATACCAACGTATTGATTCACGATCCAAACGCACTGCTCAACTTCGAAGAACACCACGTCGCCATTCCCATGATCGTGCTTGAGGAGCTCGACAAACTCAAAAGTGGCCACCACAGCGTTGCCGCTGAATGCCGCCAGGCCATTCGCCTGATCGACAAGACCCTGGGCGAAGCCTCGCCTGAGGACGTTGAAGTCGGCGTGCCGATCCAGCGTGGCAAAAGCGGGCCCAAGGGCTTGTTGTCGATTCTGATGAACAAGCGCAGCGAGCCCAACAGCCTGCTGCCGGAAAACCTGAACGACAATAAAATCATCAACCAATTGATCGACCTGCACGCGCGTGACAAGGACTTGCGCCTGGTGCTGGTGACCAAAGACATCAATATGCGCCTCAAGGCACGAGCGTGTGGGATCGCTGCCGAGGACTACAGTACCGACCAGCTCGTCGACGACGTGTCGATGCTGTCGCGCGGTTATCACACTATGACCGGCTCGTTCTGGGACCGCGTCAGCAAGGTTGAAACCCGTCAGGACCACGGCCGCACCTGGCACCAGGTACAGCTGACCGACAACCTGCCGGCCGTGCATATCAATGAATTCATCATCGACGAACAGGGGTTTGTGGGCTGGATCAAAGAAATCCAGGTCGACAAACTGCTGATCCTCGACCTGCATCAGGAACCCCTGTTGCACCAGGAAGCCTGGGGCCTGAAACCGCGTGATATCTACCAGAGCCTGGCGCTGTACGCGCTGCTCGACCCGGACATTCACCTGGTCAACCTGACCGGCGCCGCAGGCTCGGGGAAAACCATCCTCGCCCTGGCCGCCGCCATCGAGCAGACCATGGTGACCAAGCGCTATCGCCGCATCATCGCCACCCGCAGTGTGCAGGGCCTGGACCAGGAAATTGGTTTCTTGCCCGGCACCGAAGCCGAAAAAATGGAGCCGTGGCTGGGCGCGATCACCGACAACCTCGAAGCCTTGCACATGGATGACGAAAACACCCATGGCAGCGTCGATTACATCCTCAGCAAAGTGCCGTTGCAGTTCAAATCCCTCAACTACATCCGAGGTCGCAGCTTCCAGCAAAGCCTGATTTTGATCGATGAATGCCAGAACCTCACGCCGCACCAGATGAAAACCATCATCACCCGTGCCGGCGCCGGTTCCAAAGTGGTGTGCCTGGGCAACCTGGCACAGATCGACACCCCTTACCTGTCCGCGACCAGCTCCGGGCTGACTTACCTGACGGAACGCTTCAAGGACTTCCCGAACGGCGTGCATATCGCGCTGCAAGGGGTGCCTCGTTCGATCCTGGCCGAGTACGCCGAGTCCCACCTGTAAAAACATAACCCTGTCGCAGTTGGTGGCTAAATGCCACGAACCACCCCGGATTTCTCACGAAGTCCGGGGTTTTTGTTATGTGCGACATTTGCCTGCGATTTAGCGCCGTGGGTGCTTGTGGACTTTGTAATTATTTTGTTACATTTTTTCTCGCCGCAAAAACCATAAGAACACTGCGTGACCCCCGTCGGAAATCCACCTCATTGATTCGACGACGTTTTGAAGACCCGTGTGGGTTTTCTGCGTGACCCTGCCTATTACAAAAAGCCCGATACATCGCTCATTGACGACGCACATATCCAAAGGGAAAGGAACATGGAAGTAGCAGGTAATGGCTCCACTTTGTCTCAACGTAAACGCGCCTCAGGTTTCAGGTCGATACCTCTCACGCCCATCGCACTCGGCCTGGCCTTGTGGCTGGGTCAGGGTCCAATGGCCTGGGCAGATGACAGCAACCCTTACACCGCCCAGGTGTTGGAGTCGGCCTTCAAGAAAGCCGTGGCATCGTTTGGCCCCAACACCGATGTCTACAAAAACCTGCGCTTTGCTTACGCAGACATCGTCGATCTGGCCGCCAAGGACTTCGCCGCACAGTCCGGCAAGTTCGATTCAGCCCTCAAGCAAAACTACGAACTGCAACCCGAAAACCTGACCATCGGCGCCATGCTCGGCGACACCAAGCGCCCGCTGGATTACGCCTCGCGGTTGGATTACTACCGCAGCCGGCTCTTCAGCAATAGCGGACGTTACACCACCAATATTCTCGATTTTTCCAGGGCCATCCTCGCCAACCTGCCGGCTGCCAAGCCCTACACCTACGTAGAGCCGGGCGTCAGCAGCAACCTCAACGCGCAACTGAACGCCGGCCAGTCCTGGGCCGCCGCTACCCGTGACTGGAGCGCCAACGCGCAAACCTGGAAAACTCCCGAAGCCCAGGTCAACTCCGGCCTGGACCGCACCAACGCGTACTACGCCTATGCCTTGGGCATGACCGGCAAAGGCGTGAATGTGGGCGTGCTGGACTCGGGCATTCTCACCGAGCACTTCGAGTTCCAGGGCAAGAATGCCGAGGGCCAGGATCGCGTGCAGGCGGTGACGTCCACCGGCGAGTACTACGCCACACACCCGCGCTACCTCCACGACACCCCGGACGGCGAGTTTCAAAAAGGCGAGCACTTCAGTATTTCCGGTGAGTACGACCCGACCATCAACGACGGCCACGGTACGGAAATGTCCGGTGTACTCGGCGCCAGCCGCAACGGCACCGGCATGCATGGCATCGCGTTTGACGCGAACATTTTTGTCGCCAATACCGGCGGCACCGACGACAACCGCTTCCAGGGCTCCAACGATCTGGACTACAACGCGTTCATGGCCAGCTACAACGCGCTGGCCGCGAAGAATGTGTCGATCGTCAACCAGAGCTGGGGGCAAAACTCGCGCAACGACGTTGAAAACCACTTCGGCAATGTCGGCGACAGTGCGGCGGACAACTTGCGCGACATGAAGGCGGCCTATCGCCCGTTCTGGGACAAGGCCCACGCCGGGCAGAAAACCTGGATGGACGCCATGGCCGACGCGGCGCGGCAAAACACCTTTATCCAGATCATCTCGGCAGGTAACGACAGCCACGGCGCCAACCCGGACACCAACGCCAACCTGCCGTTTTTCAAGCCGGACATCGAAGGCAAATTCCTCTCGATCACCGGTTACGACGAGACCAGCGCGCAGGTCTACAACCGTTGCGGCACCTCCAAGTGGTGGTGCGTGATGGGCGTCTCGGGGATTCCGTCCACCGGGCCAGAAGGGGAAATCATCCCGAATGCCAACGGCACCTCGGCCGCTGCGCCGAGCGTGTCCGGGGCCTTGGCGTTGGTGATTCAGCGCTTTCCCTACATGACCGCCAGCCAGGCCCGGGATGTGCTGCTGACCACCTCCAGCCTGCAAGCGCCGGACGGCCCGGACACCCCGGTGGGTGACCTCACGGGTGGCCGCACCTACGACAATCTGCAGCCGGTGCACGATGCCGCGCCAGGCACCCCGCAAGTACCGGGCGTCGTCAGCGGTTGGGGCTTGCCCAACCTGCAAAAGGCCATGCAAGGGCCGGGGCAGTTCCTGGGTTCGGTCGCGGTGGCATTGCCCACCGGTACTCGCGATATCTGGGCCAACCCGATTTCCGATGAAGCCATTCGTGCCCGCCGTGTGGAAGACGCCACCGAGCAGGCGACCTGGACGGCCACCCAGCAACAAAAGGGTTGGCTCAACGGTTTGCCGGCGAATGCCTCTGACGATGATCAGTTTGAATACGAAATCGGCCATGCGCGCGAACAGGCAACGCTGGCACGCGGCAAAGACTTGCTCACCGGCAATACCTATGTCGGCAGTCTGGCCAAGTCCGGCGACGGCGAACTGGTGCTGGAAGGCCAGAACACCTACTCCGGCAGCACTTGGGTGCGCGGCGGCAAGCTGTCGGTGGACGGTTCATTGACGTCCGCCGTGACGGTGGATGGCAGCGCCGTGGGCACAGTCAACGCCGATAACGGCGTGATGACCACGCTGGGCGGCACACTGGCCGGTAACGGTACGGTGGGTGCCTTGACCGTCAACAGCGGTGGCCGTGTGGCACCGGGTCACTCGATTGGCACGCTGCACACGGGCGACGTGACCTTCAACCCGAGCTCGGTGTATGCCGTCGAAGTCGGCCCCAACGGGCGAAGCGATCAGATCCAGAGCAGCGGCGTCGCCACCCTCAATGGCGGTGTGGTGACCGTGTCTTTGGAGAACAGCCCTAACCTGTTGTCCGCCACCGAGGCGCGCAGCCTGTTGGGCCAGCCGTTCAACATCCTCACCGCCACCCAGGGTATCAACGGACAGTTTGCGGCGATCTCGCCCAATTATCCGTTCATCGGGACTCAGCTGAATTACCAGCCTAACGCGCTGACCCTGGCCGTAGAACGCAACCAGACGACCTTTGCCAGCGTTGCGCAAACCCGTAACGAGCGCGCCGTGGCGACGGCGGCCGAGGCATTGGGCGCGGGTAGCCCAGTGTATGAAAGCCTGCTCGCTTCAGACTCGGCCGCCCAGGCGCAGGCCGCGTTCAAGCAGCTGTCGGGGCAACTGCACTCGGATGTGGCGGCAGCGCACATGGCTGACAGCCGCTACCTTCGTGAGGCGGTCAACGGCCGTCTGCAACAGGCTCAGTCACTCGACTCCAGCGCGCAGATCGACGCCCGCGACAACGGCGGCTGGGTGCAACTGCTGGGCGGTCGCAATAACGTCAGCGGCGACAACAATGCCAGTGGCTACTCTTCGTCCACCAGCGGCGTGCTGCTTGGGCTGGACACCGAGGTTGGCGACGGCTGGCGTCTGGGCGCAGCGACCGGCTACACCCAGAGCCACCTCAATGGCGAGTCGGCTTCGGCGGACAGCGACAACTATCACCTGTCGGTGTACGGCGGCAAACGCTTTGACGCGATAGCGTTACGCTTGGGCGGCGCCACCACCTGGCATCGTCTGGACACTTCGCGCCGCGTGGCTTACGCCAACCAGTCGGACTACGACAAGGCCGACTACAACGCGCGGACCGACCAGGTGTTTGCCGAGATCGGCTACACCCAATGGAACCTGTTCGAACCCTTCGCCAACCTGACGTACCTGAACGACCAGAGTGATTCGTTCAAGGAGAAGGGCGGCGCCGCCGCTTTGCATGCCAGCAAGCAAAGCCAGGACGCCACGCTGTCCACCCTGGGCCTGCGCGCGCATACCCAATTGCCGATCAGCTCGACCTCGGCCGTCACCTTGCGCGGCGAGCTGGGTTGGGAGCATCAGTTTGGCGATACCGATCGTGACGCCTCGCTGAAGTTTGCCGGCAGCGACACCGCCTTCGCCGTCAACAGCGTGCCCGTGGCGCGTGACGGCGCGGTGATCAAAGCCAGCGCGGAAGTGGCCTTGACCAAGGACACGCTGGTGTCCTTGAACTACAGCGGTTTGCTGTCCAACCGCGGTAACAACAACGGGATCAATGCCGGATTCACCTTCCGCTTCTAACCTGGTGTTGTCATGCATGGAGGGGCGCATTGCGCCCCTTTATTCATGGGATAAACAGCCCTGCGCAAATTTGACTCACGGGTTTACAATTGCCGCTCCTGATCAGGAGTATCCCTGTGCTGACTCATCTCGATTCCCAAGGTCGCGCCCATATGGTCGACGTCACCGACAAAGCCGTGACGTTCCGCGAGGCCGTGGCCGAAGCGCGGGTGCGCATGCTGCCCGACACCCTGAAAATGATTGTCGACGGCGCCCACCCCAAGGGCGACGTGTTTGCCGTGGCCCGTATTGCCGGGATCCAGGCGGCGAAAAAAACCAGTGATCTGATTCCGTTGTGCCACCCGCTGATGCTGACTGGTGTAAAGGTTGAGCTGCGCGCCGACGGCGTGGACGCCGTGCATATCCTTGCGCGCTGCAAGCTCAGCGGCCAGACCGGCGTAGAGATGGAGGCGCTGACCGCCGCCAGCGTCGCGGCGCTGACGATCTACGACATGTGCAAGGCAGTGGACCGCGGCATGACCATCGAAAGTATTCGCCTGCTGGAAAAGCTTGGCGGCAAAAGCGGGCATTTCAAGGCGGACCAGGCATGAGCATCAACGTATTGTTTTTTGCCCGCTACGCCGAGGCGGTGGGCTTTGATTCGCTGGAGATGGAGGGCGATTTCGCCACCGTCGATGCCGTGCGCCTCGCGTTGGCCAATGACCCGGCGTTTGCCGTGCTCAATGAGTCCAGCCTGATGTGTGCGCGTAACGAAGAGCTGTGTTCGCTGGATGAGCCGCTCGTCGAGGGTGACGAAGTGGCGTTTTTCCCGCCCGTGACCGGAGGCTGAACATGGCCATTCGCGTACAGGCCGAGGCGTTTGATCCGGGCTTGGAAGTCAATGCGATGCACGCAGCCAATGTCGGCGTGGGCGCGGTGGTGAGTTTTGTCGGCTATGTGCGCGACTTCAATGAGGGTCGCGAGGTGTCGGGGATGTTCCTTGAGCACTATCCGGGCATGACCGAAAAAGCCTTGGCCAAGATCGCGGTCGAAGCCGAACAGCGCTGGCCGTTGCTCAAACTTGAGATATTGCACCGGATTGGCGCGCTTGAACCGGGCGAGCCGATTGTGTTCGTGGCAGCCGCCAGCGCGCATCGCCAGGCCGCGTTTGATGCCTGTGCGTTTGTGATGGACTACCTGAAGACTCGGGCGCCGTTCTGGAAGAAGGAAAACACGCCCGAAGGGCCGCGCTGGGTGGAAGGGCGGGGCAGCGATCAGGCGGCGGCGGATCGCTGGAAGTAAGGTTGATGCAAAACCCAATGTGGGAGCTGGCTTGCCTGCGAAAGCATCACCGCGGTGTGACTGACTCACCGAGGTGTCTGCATCGCAGGCAAGCCAGCTCCCACATTTTCTATCGCATTCGGCTTATGGGCGTTTGCGTTCTACAGCGCGCAGCAAATGCGTCGGCGGCGTTTCGCAACTGATCTTGCGGCCCAGCAACGTCTCGATCGAAGGCAACTGATACGAGTCATCCTCGCCCGCAAAACTGATCGACACACCCGCAGCGCCGGCACGCCCGGTACGGCCGATACGGTGCACGTAGTCGTCCGGCACTTCCGGCAGGGTGAAGTTGATCACATGGCTGATGCCGTCGATGTGAATCCCGCGCCCGGCCACGTCGGTGGCCACCAGCACGCGAATCTTGCCTTCGCGAAAGCCTTCCAGGGTCTTGATGCGCTTGTGCTGCGGCACGTCGCCCGACAGTTGCGCGGCGTTGACGCCATCGCGTACCAGGCGTTCTTCGATGCGGCGCACTTCGTCCTTGCGGTTGGCAAACACCATCACGCGCTCCCAACCGTTGTCATTGATCAGGTTGTAAAGCAGCTTGTACTTGTCGGCGCCGGCCACGGCGTAGATGTGCTGTTCGACGTTTTCGCTGGCAACGTTCAGCGCTTCGATCTCGACGATGGACGGATCGGTGGTCCACTGCTTGGCGAGGTTCATCACGTCTTCGGTGAAGGTCGCGGAGAACAGCAGCGTCTGGCGCTCGTTTTTCGGCGGGGTCTGACGAATGATCTGACGCACTTGCGGGATGAAGCCCATGTCGAGCATGCGGTCGGCTTCGTCCAGCACCATCACTTCGACCATGTCCAGGTGCACATCGCCACGCTGGTTGAAGTCGAGCAGGCGGCCCGGGGTGGCAACCAGGATGTCGCAATGACGGGCTTCGAGGTGCTTGAGCTGCTTGTCGAAGTCCATGCCGCCCACAAACGTCATGACGTTGAGGCCGGTGTACTTGGTCAGGTCGGCGGCGTCCTTGGCGATCTGTACCACCAGCTCGCGGGTCGGCGCGATGATCAGTGCGCGCGGTTCACCCATGTAGCGCTCTTTGGGCGGCGGCGTCTGCAGCAGCTGGGTGATGATCGAGATCAGGAACGCGGCGGTCTTGCCTGTGCCTGTCTGCGCGCGGCCGATGGCGTCTTTGCCCGCCAGGGTGAAACCCAGCACTTGGGCCTGGATCGGCGTGCAGTACGGGAAACCCAGGTCCTGGATGGCGTGCATCAGTTCCGGGGCCAGTTTGAAATCGTGGAAGCGGGTTTTGCCTTCCTGCGGCTCGACGACGAAGTCTTCAAGTTTCCACGGGATCACGGGCGCTTTGGGCGCGCGTTCGCGGCGGGGTGCCTTGGGCGCAGGTGCAGGCTCGGCCTCGGCGGATTTTGCCGGTTCAGGCGCGATCACCGGGGGCTTCTTCGGTGAGGCAACAGGTGCGGTCCGGTCTGGCTGTTTACCGTCATTGCGGCTGCCGGATGAGGGGACAGGAGCACTGGGAACAGGCGCGAGCGGCTCAGCCTCGCTTTTGCCGAACATCTTCTTAAGTGCTTTGAGCACGGTCATCTCATTAATTGGTTAAGGAATGTACGCCGGCCAGTGTAATGCAAGAATCGGGCGCGGCGTAGTGCGTTGGTCACACGGCTACATAATGTGCGGTTTTCAGCCCAGGCGAGCGGTCAGCCAGGTTCCGATGTCGTGTATCTCCTGGGGTAACACTTCGTGCCCCATTGGGTATTCCTGCCATGTCACGGTGACACCACGGCTCTTCAAATGCTCGTAGGCGCTGCGGCCCATGGCGTTCTGCACCACATCATCGTACTGGCCGTGCAGGCACAGCGCGGGAATGCGTTGTTGGCTGGCGGACAATTGCAGCTCATCGCCGAAGGTGGGGGCGTAGGTGGAGAGGGCAATGACGCCGCCCAGCGGGCCCTGCCATCTAAGGAAGGCGGTGTGGAACACCACGGCGCCACCCTGGGAAAAACCGGCGAGGAAAATACGCGAGGCGTCTATTCCGGTTCTCTTCTGCTCCTCGATCAGGTCCGTGACCATGGTGGTGGATGCTTCCAGCTCTTGCAGGCTGATCGAACGGGCCGGGCTCATGGCCTTGATGTCGTACCAGCTGGGCATCTCGTAGCCGCCATTGATGGTCACCGCACGCGTCGGCGCCTGAGGCAACACAAAGCGCGTGGTCAACAATGTTTCCTGCAGCGCCTCGGCCACCGGCAGGAAGTCGTAGCGATCGGCACCCAGGCCATGCAACCAGATTACGCAGGCGTCTGCGGGCTTGGCGGGCTGAAGAATCAAGGGTTCGGTCATGTCTGCTCCATTAATGTGCGTGCGCTCCGATTGGGTGCGTCGGAACGGTGCGTGACGGGTTGATCTGTTAAGAGAATGTCGCAAGGTTGAATCTTTTCCTATTGACCATGGGCTGAAACGACTCAGCCGTCACTCTGGTACGGGCCTTGCTATGTGTAGGTCGATGTCAGGACTAACTCACGACGGTAACACTATCAGTGACTGCCGCTTGTGGGATAGCAACTGGAATTACTGCGACAACTTCATGCCGCTTGACCCTAAAAAAAGCCAACACGGGTCGATATCGCCTCATAAGGGTGCGCTGAGGTTCGAGCTCCGACACAACAAGAGCAAAACTGGAGGTTTGAATGAAGGTATTGAAATCCACCCTGGCCATCGTGTGCGCGGCCGCCGTATTGGGTGTCAGTGGTTTCGCCCAAGCCGGCGCAACCCTGGACGCTGTGCAGAAGAAAGGCTTCGTGCAATGTGGCGTGAGTGACGGCCTGCCGGGTTTCTCGGTGCCGGATGCCAGCGGCAAGATCCTGGGGATCGACGCTGACGTGTGCCGCGCTGTGGCAGCTGCCGTTTTCGGTGATGCGACCAAGGTCAAATTCAGCCAGTTGAACGCCAAGGAGCGTTTCACCGCGCTTCAATCCGGCGAAGTCGACATCCTGTCGCGCAACACCACCATGACCAGCTCTCGCGATGCCGGCATGGGCCTGAAATTCCCGGGCTTCATCACCTACTACGACGGTGTTGGCTTCCTGGTTAACAACAAGCTCGGCGTGAAAAGTGCCAAGGAACTGGACGGTGCAACCATCTGCATCCAGGCCGGTACCACCACTGAGCTGAACGTGTCCGACTACTTCCGCGCCAACAACCTCAAGTACACCCCGATCACCTTCGACACCTCCGATGAAAGCGCCAAGTCGCTGGAATCCGGTCGTTGCGACGTGCTGACCTCCGACAAGTCCCAGCTCTACGCACAGCGCAGCAAGCTGGCCTCGCCGAAAGACTACGTGGTGCTGCCGGAAACCATTTCCAAAGAACCACTGGGCCCGGTCGTGCGTAACGGCGACGACGAGTGGCTGGCCATCGTGCGCTGGGTTGGCTACGCCATGCTCAACGCTGAAGAAGCCGGTATCACCTCGAAAAACGTCGAAGCTGAAGCCAAGTCCACCAAGAACCCGGACGTTGCTCGTCTGCTGGGTGCTGACGGCGAATACGGCAAAGACCTGAAAGTGAAGAAAGATTGGGTTGTACAGATCGTCAAGCAGGTCGGTAACTACGGTGAAGTGTTCGAGAAAAACCTCGGCAAAAGCACACCACTGGAAATCGACCGTGGCTTGAACGCACTGTGGACCAACGGTGGCATTCAATACGCACCCCCTGTGCGCTGATCGTTGATGGTTCTATCACCCGGTGGGCCAACCACCGGGTGATGTTCTGTTCCATTATTTGCGGGGCACTTCATGCAAAATCAAATCGGCGCACCCAAGCAGAAGCTCAGCTTCAGCGACCCTAAAGTGCGTGCGTGGCTCTTCCAGATCATCACGATTGTGGCGGTCGTCGCGCTGGGCTGGTACCTCTTCAACAATACGCAGACCAACCTTCAACACCGGGGCATTACCTCGGGGTTCGACTTTCTTGAGCGCAGTGCCGGCTTCGGCATCGCTCAGCACTTGATCGACTACACCGAATCGGACAGCTATGCCCGCGTCTTTGTGATCGGCCTGCTCAACACCTTGCTGGTGACCGTGATCGGTGTGGTCCTGGCGACCCTGCTCGGCTTTATCATCGGCGTGGCGCGTTTGTCGCCCAACTGGATGATCAACAAACTGGCGACGGTGTATGTGGAAGTATTCCGCAACATCCCACCGCTGCTGCAGATCCTGTTCTGGTACTTCGCGGTGTTCCTGACCATGCCGGGGCCGCGCAACAGCCATAACTTTGGTGACACGTTCTTTGTCAGCAGCCGTGGCCTGAACATGCCGGCAGCGATTGCCGCCGACGGTTTCTGGCCGTTTGTGGTCAGTGTCGTCGTCGCCATTGTGGCAATCGTGCTGATGGCTCGCTGGGCCAATAAGCGCTTTGAAGCCACCGGCGTTCCTTTCCATAAGTTCTGGGCGGGTCTGGCGTTGTTCATTCTGATCCCGACGCTGTGCGCCCTGATCTTCGGCGCGCCACTGCACTGGGAAATGCCCAAGCTGCAAGGCTTCAACTTCGTGGGCGGCTGGGTACTGATCCCCGAACTGCTGGCATTGACCCTGGCGCTTACCGTCTACACGGCCGCGTTCATTGCCGAGATCGTGCGGTCGGGCATCAAGTCCGTCAGCCACGGCCAGACCGAAGCCGCGCGCTCCCTGGGCCTGCGCCCTGGGCCGACGCTGCGCAAGGTCATCATCCCGCAAGCCCTGCGGGTGATCATTCCGCCGCTGACCAGCCAATACCTGAACCTGGCGAAGAACTCGTCGTTGGCCGCCGGTATCGGCTACCCGGAAATGGTGTCGCTGTTTGCCGGTACGGTGCTCAACCAGACCGGCCAGGCCATCGAGGTTATTGCCATCACCATGAGCGTGTACCTGGCGATCAGCATCAGCATTTCCCTGCTGATGAACTGGTACAACAAGCGCATTGCGCTGATCGAGCGGTGAGGAAACGCACATGACTTCGCATACTTTCAAACCTGATATGCCGCCGCCGAACAAAGTCTTCGGGCCGATGGCATGGATGCGCGCCAACCTGTTTTCCAGCTGGCTGAACACCTTGCTGACCTTGTTGGCGTTTTACCTGATCTACCTGATCGTGCCGCCGATCCTGCACTGGGCCATTCTTGACGCGAACTGGGTCGGGACCACGCGCGCCGACTGCACCAAAGAGGGCGCCTGCTGGGTGTTTATCCAACAGCGCTTCGGGCAGTTCATGTACGGCTACTACCCCGGCGACCTGCGCTGGCGCGTGGACCTGACCGTGTGGCTGGCCATCGTAGGCGTGGCGCCGTTGTTCATCTCGCGTTTTCAACGCAAGGCGGTCTACGGCCTGAGCTTTCTGGTGCTGTACCCGATCATTGCGTACTTCCTGCTGCACGGCGGCGTCTTCGGCCTGACCAACGTAGCCACCAGCCAGTGGGGCGGCCTGATGCTGACCCTGGTCATCGCCACGGTCGGTATTGCCGGCGCCTTGCCGCTGGGCATTGTGCTGGCTTTGGGGCGGCGTTCGAACATGCCGGCGATTCGAGTGGTCTGCGTGACCTTCATCGAGTTCTGGCGCGGCGTGCCGTTGATCACCGTGCTGTTCATGTCCTCGGTGATGCTGCCGCTGTTCCTGCCCGAAGGCATGGGCATCGACAAACTGCTGCGAGCGCTGATCGGCGTGATCCTGTTCCAGTCGGCCTACGTGGCGGAAGTGGTGCGGGGTGGTTTGCAGGCGATTCCCAAGGGGCAGTACGAAGCCGCTGCGGCGATGGGCCTGGGTTACTGGCGCAGCATGGGCCTGGTGATTTTGCCGCAGGCCTTGAAGCTGGTGATTCCCGGTATCGTCAACACGTTTATTGCGCTGTTCAAGGACACCAGCCTTGTGATCATCATCGGCCTGTTCGACCTGCTCAACAGCGTCAAGCAAGCTGCCGCCGACCCGAAATGGTTGGGCATGGCCACTGAAGGCTACGTGTTCGCCGCCCTGGTGTTCTGGATTTTCTGTTTTGGTATGTCGCGCTATTCCATTCATTTGGAACACAAGCTCGACACAGGCCACAAGCGTTAGGAGTTGTTGTTATGAGCGAAGCTATCAAACAGCCTGTGAGCCCTGAAGGCATTATCCAGATGCAGGGCGTCAACAAATGGTACGGCCAGTTCCATGTGTTGAAAGACATCAACCTCAACGTCAAGCAGGGCGAGCGTATCGTGCTGTGCGGCCCGTCGGGTTCGGGCAAGTCCACCACCATCCGCTGCCTCAACCGTCTGGAAGAGCATCAGCAAGGCCGCATCGTGGTCGATGGCGTGGAGCTGACCAACGACCTCAAGCAGATCGAAGCGATCCGCCGCGAAGTCGGCATGGTGTTCCAGCACTTCAACCTGTTCCCGCACCTGACCATCCTGCAGAACTGCACGCTGGCGCCGATGTGGGTGCGCAAGATGCCCAAGCGCAAGGCCGAAGAAATTGCCATGCACTACCTGGAGCGCGTACGCATTCCGGAGCAGGCCCACAAGTTTCCGGGGCAACTGTCCGGCGGCCAGCAACAGCGCGTGGCGATTGCCCGTGCGCTGTGCATGAAGCCGAAAATCATGCTGTTCGATGAGCCGACCTCGGCACTCGATCCGGAAATGGTGAAAGAGGTGCTGGACACCATGATCGGCCTGGCCGAAGACGGCATGACCATGTTGTGCGTGACCCACGAAATGGGTTTTGCGCGCACCGTGGCCAATCGCGTGATCTTCATGGACAAGGGCGAGATCGTCGAACAGGCGGCGCCGAATGACTTCTTCGACAACCCGCAGAATGATCGGACCAAGTTGTTCTTGAGCCAGATTTTGCATTGATCGATGTTTGAAACGATAAACCCGGCCTGGTGCCGGGTTTATTTTTGCCTGTCTAGGAGGCCTTGAGGGCTTGCCGCGTTTCGTTGTTGAGGCTGTAAGTGAAGGCGTTGCGCAGGTCTGCGCCTTCGGCCAGTTCGGTGGCGTCGGTGAGCAAGTGGGGGTAACGATCCAGCAGGCGCATCAGCACCATCAACGGTTTTGGCGGCGTAATTTCGCCGCGTTCGTAGCGTGAGAGTGCGTTGTGCCCGCCACCGGAAAGCACTGCTACGGTTTGTTTTTGCGTGAGGTGCAGCTTGCGGCGGATACGCTTCAATTCGGCGCCCATCATGCGCCGGGCGGCGTGGAGCAGATCATCACCGGCCTTGGCATGGCGTTCGCAGCTATCGGGGTCATACATGCCGTCTTCGCACACCTGGCATTCCCAGCCCGAGAGATCATCAATGCGCCGCTCCATACCTTTTATGCACAGGGTTTCGCTGCGGCCTTCAAAGCGTGTCATGGCGTCGGGGGCGCCACAGATATAGCAATGTTGGGTGTTCATGGGTTCATCCCTTTGAAGGAGATCACCGGTGGGTTACTGCCGGAGCAGTAAGTGACCTTGATGTAAATCTCCAGACCATGTGAATGGATGTGGTAGACGTCATGCCAGACGCGGTGATCGGCATAGGTGGTCATCGATTTGTACAACATCCTGTTGTGCAGTTTGAAAACGATCGCTTGCATCTCAGTGAGATCAAGGTCGAGAGCCTCTGCGGTTCTCTTTGCCGCCCGTGTGAAAGCCTTGGCACCAAGCCGCCTCACATCCGCCTTTATCACCGCCAGATCGTAATGAGGTGTGTACTTTTCCATAAGACACCTGAGTCCAATAATTACCCTATAAGGGTAATTTTACCAATCGAAAATTCAGTTCTTTTTGCCGCCTACGAACCCTAGTGCTTTGCCTTTGTAGGCAAGTCTGAATAGGCTGTAGGAAAATTCATCCTATGATTGGACGAAAGCGCAAAATCCATGACAGACATTGCCCCTCTGATAAAACGCTCGCTGGTTGACCAAGCCCTGGAGCAACTGCGTCGACGCATCACTGAAGGCAAATGGGCCATCGGCGAGCGCCTGCCCACCGAGCCTGAGCTGTCCGCCGAGCTGGGCATCAGCCGCAATACCGTGCGCGAGGCCATGCGTGTATTGGCGTTTTGCGGCTTGATCGAAATTCGCCAGGGCGACGGCAGTTATTTGCGCTCGATGACCGACCCGCTGGGCGCAATGCGGGCGTTGTCCCATTGCACCCTGGAGCAGGCGCAGGAGACCCGGCAGATTCTCGAAGTGGAGGCCATCGGGCTCGCGGCGTTGCGCCGTACCGAGGCCGATCTGAGTGCGTTGCGCGACGCACTCAAGGCCAGCGCCGAGCTGTACCACGGCGACCTGGAGGCTTATATCAGCGCCGACCTGGTGTTCCACAAACACTTGGTGGACGCGGCGCACAACCCGGCATTGAGCGAGCTGTACCAGTATTTCTCTGCCATCGTCGCCGCCCAGTTGCGCCAGACCCTGAACATCTCACCGCGTCGCCAGGCCGTGTTTGACCTGCATATCGCCTTGCTCGACGCCGTGGAACAGCAAGATCCGGAACGCGCCAAATCCCTCTGCCGGCAGTTGATCAATGAACCTTGAAACCAAACGCCCGACTGAACTCGAAGAATTATTAATCGACGCCGAAGCCGATGATGACGTGGTGCAGCACACCCCGCCGGTCGTCGCGCGGCCGTGGCTGTTACTGCTGGGCCTGATTCTGGTGGCACTGAACCTGCGCCCGGCATTGTCGAGCATGTCGCCGCTGCTGGCTGAAGTCTCCCGGAGCCTGGGGTTGTCGGCAGCCAAGGCCGGTTTGCTGACCACCTTGCCGGTGCTGTGCCTGGGCCTGTTCGCACCGATGGCGCCGATCCTGGCGCGGCGCTTCGGTGCTGAGCGCGTGGTGCTGGGGATTCTGCTGACGTTGGCTGCCGGGATCATTTTGCGCAGTGCCCTCGGCGAGGTCGGGCTGTTCGCCGGTAGCCTGATTGCCGGTGCAAGTATCGGCATCATCGGCGTGCTGCTGCCGGGCATCGTCAAGCGTGATTTCGCCAAACAGGCCGGCACCATGACCGGCGTGTACACCATGGCGCTGTGCCTGGGCGCCGCATTGGCTGCCGGCTCGACGGTGCCGCTGAGCAAGCATTTCTGTGACAGCTGGAGCATCGGCCTGGGCTTCTGGATTCTGCCAGCGCTGGTGGCGGCGGCGTTCTGGTTGCCACAGGTCGGGCAAAAACATGGTGCCCATCAAGTTGCGTATCGCGTGAAGGGGCTGCTGCGGGATCCGCTGGCCTGGCAGGTAACGGTGTACATGGGCCTGCAATCGTCGCTGGCCTATATCGTGTTCGGTTGGTTGCCATCGATTCTGATCGGCCGCGGCCTTAGCGCGACCCAGGCGGGCCTGGTGCTGTCCGGCTCGGTCATCGTGCAGTTGGCCAGTTCCCTCGCCGCACCTTGGCTGGCCACGCGCGGCAAGGACCAGCGGCTGGCGATTGTGGTGGTGATGCTGTTGACACTCGGCGGCTTGTTCGGCTGCCTGTACGCGCCCCTTGATGGCCTGTGGGGCTGGGCGATCCTGCTGGGCCTCGGCCAGGGAGGCACTTTCAGCCTGGCGCTGACCTTGATCGTGCTGCGCTCGCGCGACTCACATGTCGCGGCCAACCTGTCGAGCATGGCCCAGGGTTTTGGCTACACCCTGGCATCCCTCGGGCCGTTCGCGGTCGGGCTGGTGCATGACTGGACGGGCGGCTGGACGGCCGTAGGCTGGATCTTTGCCGTGATCGGCGTGGGCGCCATCGTCGCCGGGTTGGGCGCGGGCCGTGCGGTGTACGTGGGCGTGCGCAGCGAGAAGGTATAGCAAGATGGCAGGTGAGGAGCAGTAAACCTGCTCCTCTGCCAGGCAAGCTTGGGCGCCACCCCAAGCCCTGCGCTTTTCAGGCGTTACAGGTACCGCATTTCCAGGGTGGCCGAACCGTCGATGGGCACTTCGTTACTCAGGTCCATCCCGTCGGTGCGGTTGATGAGGGTTTGCACCTCCAGGTCGGCGACCAGGTCTTTGGTCGGCAGCGGTTGGCTGGCGTCGTTCATGGCGGCGATGGACATGTACAGGCCCGGATCGAGGAACCTTTCCTTGTTCCACGAACTTCCCTGGTCAGTGGAGCCAATGGTCTGCACCGGCACATTGTCGGCGAGCGGGTTACTCAGCATCAAAACGTAATGCCCAAGCTTCTGATCGCCATTGATCAAGCCCAGGCCGTAGTCGCTGGGGTTGTCGGTTGAGCCGACGCGGTTATCCACGCCATACAGGGCGAATGCCGTTGCGGCCTCACAGGTGACGGTCAGGCTCAGCGTATGGTTGCCGATGATGGTGTATTTGGCCGGGTTCAGGTCCTTGGCGGAAATCTTGCCGTGGTCGATCACCCCACCATTGGACAGGCTCGGCGTGCACGCGCTGGGCGTGATCAGGCCCTTGACGGTCAGCTCGGCAGTGGATGCCGCCGAAGCGCCTGTGGAAGTGGCCAGTAATAGCGCAGTGGTCAAGACAGGGAAAAGCTTGTTCATTTAGCGGGTACTCCTAGGGTTGAAAAAGGTGGTGTTACAGATAAGTCACTTCCAGGGTGGCGGAGCCATCCATGGGAATGTCGGTGCTCAAGTCCAGGTTCTGCTTGGCGTTGATCACTGCTTCCAGGGTCAGTGTGCTGTTCAGGGTCTGGATGCCGGAGGGGCCCGCGGTGCTGCCTTCCAGATCGGTAAAACCCAGCAGGCTTTTGGCGCCGATGTCGATTGGGTTGCGGTTGGAGGTGCGCCAGGCCACGCCGCCGGTGGTGGACTCGGTGCCGTAGATGTACGGCACGGCATCGGCCACGGTCTGCTTGGGGTCGAACTTGACCGAGTACACACCGACCTTGTTGCCGCTGCCGTCCAGGCCCAACCCATAGTAAATCTCGCTGTTGACGTGCGCCGTGCCGTCGCGGTTGTCGCGCATGCGCAAGGCGTAGCGGGCGGCGCCGTTGCACGTGACGGTCAGGTTCAGGGACTTGAGCGGCAGCCGTGTGCCGGTTGTGAGGTTAAGGTCTTGCTGGGAGATTTTGCCGAAGTCGACCAACCCTGCGGCTGACAGGGTTGGCGTGCAGGCCATCGGCGTAATCAGCCCATCGACCCTCAGCTCTACGCTGGAAGCGGCGAGGCTCAGCGGGTTGAAGAAGATAAAGGGCGCGAGAATCAGATATCGAAGGGGCATGAGGGCTCCGGGAACGCTTACAGGTAGGTGATTTCGAGCGTGGCCGAACCGTCGAGCCGAACCTCAGTGCTCAGGTCCAGGCTGTCGAGTGGTGCAATAAATGCCTGCAGGCTCAGTAAAGCGCTGAGGTTTTGCAGGGCCTCGGGGCCCTGGGTGCTGCCGGCCGCCGGGGTAAACCCCAGAAGGCTGCGCGCGCCAACGTCGATGGGACTGCTGTTGGCAATGCTCCAGGCCGAGCCGCCCGTGGTGGAGTCGGTGGGATACACCTGGGAGAAGTTGTCGGCGCTGACCTGGGCAGGGTCGACCGTCAGGTAGTAGCGCCCGATTTTCTGCCCGCGTGTATCCACGCCCAAGCCATAGGCGGTTTCATCCAGGCCGCCGGTGGCGGAGCCGTCGCGGTTGTCTTTCATGACCAGGGCAAACGGGGTCGGCCCGTCACAGGCCACCGTGAGCGTCAGCGGCCGGGCCGGCAGGCGTGTGTCCTGATCGTGGCTCAAGTCATTGATCGACAGCTTGCCAAAGCTCACCGTCCCCCCGTTGGACAGCCCGGGTGTGCAGGCCGCCGGCGCAAAGTGCGCTTGCAGGCGCAGCGCGCGCGAGCGCCCGGAGCCGGTAGCCTCGATCCGCCCGGTGGTGTCCCAGGTGACGGCATCGCGCACAGGCGTCGCGCGCTCCTCGGCATAGGCACTGACTGCCAGTTGCAGGGAGAAACTGCGGCCATGCGCGGGCAGGCCGTTGAGCATCGGTACGATGCCATGCTCGGGGCGCCAGTCCAGGGACTGGGCGCTGGCAATCGGCGGCTGGCCGCTGGCCGCCAGCAAACCCAGCGCTACAGCGCGGCCGTCCAGCAGGCCACCGTGTACGTGCACGCGGTAGCTGCCGCCCTGGGTGAAGCGCAAACGCTCGGCGCTGGCGGCCAGGCCGCGGTAGAACACGCTCAGGTCGCTGGTCTGCGGGCAGTCCAGGGTCATGCTCAGGCGCCGTTCACCCAGCAGTCGTTCAGGGCCGTGTGCCGGGTCGATGGTGCGACGAATCGAGCCAAAATCCAGCAGCGACTCACTCACGTCCAGTCGGCAATCGTTCTGGGCCTGGGCGGTGCCCGTCAGTAGCAGGGCGGCGAGGCAGTAATGACGTTTCACGAGAGTCCTCACAGAGTCAGGCAGCGGGCGGTGGCGGTTTCGAAATACACGTCGGGGTCGGCCTTTTGCGGCAGCTCAAAACGCAGGGCGCAACGCGGCTGCCCAGGGCCCTTGATCCATAACGGCCGAGGGTCGAGCACATTGGGCAGGAATACCTGGTTGCCCTCCTGCACCAGCGTGACGAACTCGCCGCCGTCGGTGGTGACCGTCGCGCCACGCGGCACCGGCCGGTCAAGGGTCAGCAAGGCCCGACGTGTCAGGGCGACGCCGAACTCAAGCCGGTCGACGGCGCCGCGCCCTGCCGACACCACGGCCAGGCCATTGCTGATGTCGGCATTGCGCGGCAACGAGCGCGTCTGCACTTCCACCGGGCTACGGCCATAGGCGCTGATCTGCGGCACCACGGCCTGGCCTTGCCAGTCGGTCCACACCGGGCCGCTTGGCGTACTGACCTTGACGCCTGACATCTGGCCCACCGACAGCAGCGCAAACGTGTCGCGCACCGGGTAGGGCGACAAGGTCACGCCGTCGCCATGCACCACCACGCCGCCGCGAGCGCCGCCCTGGTAGCTGGAACGCGCGTCGCTGGAGCGGCTGTAGTTGAAGTCCAGCTGACTGTAGAACGGCAGGGCCGAAACCCCGAGGGACGACTCGACCTCGCGGTCGCGGCTGTCATGTTCAACGCCCACCCGATAGGCCAGTTGGTCGTTGAGCGGTTCGTTGAGGCCGATGCCGATGCGGTGCTCGCCCCCGGAGTTACGCACCCAGGTGCGGCCTCGACGGTTCTCGCCCAAGGGCAGGCTGAGGTTCAGGTACAGGCTGTCATCGTTGTAACGGCGGCCGCCCATCTGCCATTCGGCGGTGGCGGACAGCGAGACGCCGCCCACTTGCGTGCCCCACGACGCCAGTGCCCGGCTGCTGCTGTCGCCGGCAAACGAGGCGGCGCGCGACACGCCGAGGCTGAATGCTCCCAGCCATGGATGCGCCCAGGAGACAGTGGCGCTTTGCTGGTCGCGGTAGCGTGAGCGCTGCTGCTCGCGGATATGGGCGGCGTAGGTCGATTCGGTGAGGTCGCGATAGCCCTCGCTGCGCCAGGCATTGGCGGCGCTGATGGCCCAGCGTTCACCCACTTGCTGAGACCACGAGAGGTCCACCTGCACGCCGCGCGCTTGCGCCTGGCGAGTTGCCTCGGCGACCACCACAGCCCCTTGCAACTGGCTGTTCTGCCAGGGCAGCACACCCAGGTTGGCCCCGGCCGAGCGATAGTCTTCGGCCGCCAGCAGGCCGCTGCCCAGAGTGATCAGTGGGTGGACTGCAGCCGTCCACCCGGCGCTGACCACCCAGGGTTCGGCGCCATTGCTGTCGCCGATGTTGCGCACCGTGCCTGCGGCCACGGCGTAACCCGGTGCCGGCAGACCCAGGCCCAGCATCGCCGCCGGCACGCTGAAACGCCGTTCTTCGCCGGAGGCTTCCTTGACCGTCACTTCCACATCGGAGCGCCCGTTCAGGCGCGGCACATGGCTCAGGGAAAACGGCCCCGCGGGAACCACTGTGGAGTGAACCAACGCACCGTTTTGCCGCACCTCCACCTGGGCCGGGCCGTTGGCGATGCCATCGATCGTCGCGCCCTGATCCTGGTCTTGCAGCGCCTGCTCGGTGAGCACTTGCACGCCAGTGATCGGGGCTCCCGCCAGCACCGGGTTGTAGAGGTTGATCTGCCCGGCCTGCAACACCGCCTGCTGGCGGGCAAAGGTCCGCTGGGCGTAGGCGTCCAGGTGATTGCTGCGCGAGGCGCCGTCCTGCCAGGTCTGTACCTGGCGGCTGCGCACGATCCAGTCGCCGGCGTTAAAGCCAACTTCGGTATTGGCCGAGCCGAACCGGCTGCTGCTGTCGCCGAACTCGTTGTGCAGGCCGGTCACATCGTAGTTGAGCAAGGCTGCGAAACCGCCGGTGCTGTAGCCGGAAACGTCCTGTGGCGCAACGCGCAACGCCTGCGTGGGCACTACCAGCGACAGAGCCAGGCTGGCCGGGTCGGATTCGATCACCGTCTGGGGGTAGTGCTCGACAAAGGCGTGGCAGGCGTCAACGCGGCGTGGCGGCGCGACCAACTGACCGGCTTGCAACAAGGCGGCGTCAAAGCACAATGCGCCGTGGTCATCGAAGCTGACGTCGACCCGACCGCGCCGTTGGCCGTTGACCTCCAGGTTGACGGCGTGGCGGCCGCGGGTAAAGCGCGGCGTGTCCAGCAGCAGGCTGGCCAGTTGCGGGTCGATGCCACGCTGGTGCAGGGTCTGGTGGTCGAACGAACCGGTTGACGGCGCGTCGTCTGCCCAGGCCTGTTCGGCCAGCAGCAGATGGCTGAGCGCCCATGCGATGCCGCCCAGTTGTACGAGTGACGGGCGCGGCATAACGCCGGACAGGGCTTCGCCGTCACGGTAATTCATGACTGTGTTCACACAATTACACTCGTTTGATGGAAGCCCGAGGCGAGGGTTTCGGACGCGCCAGGCGGTCTTCCCGGTGACCTTCGCAGGAGGTCACTTCGTTTTATAGAGGCGTCGCCGCGGGTCGACGCGGTGGGATCAAGGCGTGATGGGGGCCTCGTAGGGCGCGACAGCAAAGCCATACACCGTGGCCGGCTGCAGGCGCACTGACGTCGCCCCCGTACCCTGGGCCGCGACCGTCAGGGTTTCTCCCGGCAGCACATACGTGCGCGGCAGCAAGGTCGAGCCGCTGCCGGGCAACAGCCGCACCGCCTGCGCAAGGCGCACCACGTACGGTGTGGGGTTGCGCACGCTGAGCCGGTCGCCGTCCAGGTGCCAGGTCAGGCCCAGCCACGGCTCACGGTTGGGTGCCAGCCCCTTGGGATGCAGGATCACCGGCAGGTTCTGGCGCACCGTGACGCCCACTTGGGCGCGCGCGGCCTCGGTGCCGATACGTTGCTGGGGCATGCCTTCGAAGACCACCCGTTTGAGCCGTTGGGTTTTAAGCGGCTCGTCCGCTTGCAGGATGAACCGCACCAGCTGACGCTTGCCGGGCTCCACCCGCGACAGCGGCGGAGTGACGAACAGCAAGGTGGCCTGGTCTTCGGGGATGTCTTCGAGGGTCACGTGCAACAGGGCCAGTTTGCTGTCGGTATTGGTCACGGACACGGCCGCTTCGCCGTCCGCCTCGTGCACGATGACCACCGAGGTGTCCGGCACCATACCGTCGGCCAGCGCCGCGGCAGAGCACCATAAAGCGAGGCCGGCACAACCGGCGC
Organism: Pseudomonas sp. RGB; assembly: GCF_007713445.1. NCBI lineage: Bacteria > Pseudomonadati > Pseudomonadota > Gammaproteobacteria > Pseudomonadales > Pseudomonadaceae > Pseudomonas > Pseudomonas sp. RGB. Next base: position 53,019 of record NZ_VMSH01000005.1, read on the forward strand.
GTATCCAGGAAACATGCATCGTCATCTGAGGACTCATTCACTAAGGGTTACAGGTACTTGAGGTCCAGGGTGATCGAACCTTGCAAAGGCACTTCTTGCTTCAGCGTCAGGCTATTGGCCGGGCTGATGGCGGTGTCCACCCGCAGGCTGGCGACCAGTTGCCTGATGGGGATGGGCACCAGCGTGTCGAGGTGGGCAAAACCCATGGTGTGCCTGGGATGTGCATTGGGCTCGGGGTGCCAGGTGCTCCCGCCGTCCGCGGAGCTGATCACCTGCAGGGCGCCGCCGTCGCCCACCGGCCCGCGCAATGACAAACCCACCGACCCCAGGCGTTCGCTCGGTGCATGAATGTTCATGCCCAAGCCGTACAGAACGTCGGGTTTCACAGAGGAGTCCGGCTGATTGTCGATACCCACCAGTGCAAACAGCGTCGGCCCTTCACAGTTGATGCTCAGGCCCATTTGCCGGCTGGGCAGTGACGTGAATTCACTCGGTCTCAAGGTGCGCGCCGGGATCTTGCCGTAATCGATCAGGCCGCTGTCGGACAGCGACACGGTGCACGCTTGGGGTGTGATCCGGCCGGTAACGCTCAGGTCCACGGTTGAGGCGGCGAAGGCCGGCGTCAGGTGCAAGGCGAACAGCGTGAGCGCCCGGGTGATGGTCGATGGGTTCATTGCGTCGTTATCACAGTGGGGGGTGGGTGCCGCCAGTTACAGGTACAGCACTTCAACGGTGGCATCGCCATCGATGGCCACTTCGTGGGTAACGTCATCCTGCTGGTGGGGGCAATCACGCCGCCCACGCAAGGTCGGGCTTACCAGTACTTCACTTGCAGCGTGGCATGACCATCGATGGGCATTTCATCCACCAGGTTCAGGTCGGTGCCTTTTACCAGGGTGGTGAAGGCGCTGAGTCGGGCGGTCAACACCTTCACGGCGATCGGGGCGTTGAGGTTGTCGGCGGCGGCGAAAGCGGTCAGCCCGGCATGGCCCAGGTACGTCGAAGGACGCCAGTCGGCACCGCCGTTGCTGGATAAGAGGGTGCGCACCGGCACGTTGTCGGCGACCGCATCCAGTACGCTGAACGCCACACTGCCCAGCATTTGGTCGTCATTGACCCTGCCCAGGCCATGGCTCGCCGGGTGGATGGCCGATGTGCCGGAGCGGTTGTCGACGGTGGTCAGGGTGAACAGGGTTTCTGCCTCGCAGGTGACCTCCAATTGCAGGTTGACGGTCTCCAGGCGGGTAGGCAGTTGGGGATCGAGGTCCTTCACCGTCAACCTGCCATGATCGACGACGCCACCACTGGACAGGTTGGGCAAGCAGGCGCTGGGCGTGATCAGGCCGGTGATCCTAAGGTCAGTGGCGCTGGAGGCAAATGCCTGGGGAATGACGGCCATCAGCGCCGTGAACACTGGGGCGAGGGTGCGATGGTTCATGTAAAACCTCCAAGTAGGGCGATGCGCGCGAGGCTGATCCGATGCGTCATGGCATCGGGTCAGCGAGCCTTGTTTACAGGTACTTCACTTCGATCGTGGCGGAGCCGTCGAGGGGCACTTCATTGCTGAGGTTCAGGTCTTGCGCAGGCACGATCTGGGTCATGACGGCCAAGTCAGTGATCAGGTCCTGAATAGGCACGGGGACATACAGGCCACCGGAAACACCGCCGAAACCGGCCAGGTTGCCGCTGTACCAATATTCACCATCAATCGCGCTCCAGGTTTGCCCGCCGTTGTTGGACTCAAGGGGTATGACGCCGACGTTGTCCGCAACCGGGTTCACCAGCTCAAGGTGGTAGGTGCCGATTTTCTGCGTGTTATCGATCAAGCCCAGCCCATAGCCCGTCGCAACGACGGCTGAGGACGCTCGGTTGTCGTTGCCGTTCAAGCCAAACAAGGTCTGTGCATCGCAGTTCACACGCATCTGCAAGGTCACGGCTGGCAGATCAGTGGGGGTGCCTTGATTGAGGTCCTTGGCGGAAATCTTGCCGTGATCGACGATGCCGTTGGCGGACAAGGTTGGCGTGCAGGCACTCGGGGTGATCAGCCCTTTGACGATCAACTCCACCGAGCTTGCGGCAACAGCCGGGCCTTGATGAGCGGCCACTAAAAAGAGGGCGAGTGCTGCTAGGGACTTATTCATGTCGTGAGGTTCCGGTGCAAGGATTGCTGACTGTGCCTCAGGGCAAACAGCCATGTGTGTTGCGACCGTGGGGAGGACAGGCCGCGCCCCTTGTTGGGGTGCGGCGAATTTATAGAGGGGGGCGAGGCGGGGAAATACAACAAATACGAGAGTAGGCGGATAGCGCAAAGGCGCATTCGCTTATGTCAGAACCGGCTGTTGTTTACGTAGGAATTGTGCAGTTTCGTAGTTTTTGTATCGTCCAGGCGCAGTCATTCGAATACGTTTTGCGCCGCTTAAGCGTCATAAAAAAATCAAAAAGATGGTTCAGAATGCCGCGCCCGATCGGCCAGAGCGCGGCCGTTTCCTGCACGCATGGCGTGCCATCATCGTCCGTCGATACGGTAAGTTGAGGTAGTCATGTCATCAGGCATTCCCCCAGGCAGCAGGGGTGGGGATGACTCGCGGGCGTTGATCACCGTGCCTGCCTGTTGGCAACGGCTCAAGGTGTTGGTTGTTGACGACCATCCAGCTTACTGCCTGCTGATGAGCGGAACCCTTGACCGCCTCGGCCTTGACCACCAAGCGTGCAGGGATGGGCGAGCTGCGCTGGCCGCCCTGGACGTGCAGCACTTTGATCTGATTCTGACCGACTGCCAGATGCCGCTCATGGACGGCTACGCCATGACGCGCGAAATCCGCCGCCGCGAACGTGAGGCGCTGTCGACGCGACTGCCCATCATCGGCCTGACCTCAAACCTGGGCCCTGACGAAGTCCGCCTGTGCCTGGAAGCCGGCATGGACGCGTGGCTGATCAAACCGCTGACTTTTTTGCAGCTGCACCACGTCTTGGTCTATTGGCTGGACCAAGCCCACGTGGGCGCATTCGAGCAGGGCACAAAGGCACAGGCATTGGTCGGGCAAAAAGGCTGGCCAACCCGTACGACGCTGGTGCAAATGTTTGGCCGCAGCGAAGTGGTGGACAGCATGCTTGGCAGCCTGATCCATGAAGCTCGCCAAGACCTGCGCGCGCTGTCGGGCGCGGTGATGCGCCTGGATGGCGCCGAAACCGTTCAACACCTGCACCGGTTGATTGGCAGCGTGGCCTTTCTGGGCGTCACCTCGCTGGAAAAACGCGGCCTGCAGCTGATGACGCGGGTAAGTGGCGACGGTGTGGCCACGCATGCCCGCGACTTGATCCGGTTGCGCCAGGACCTGGTGCGTTACCTGGCTTACTTGTCGGCGCTTTGAAGACGCAGGCTTTCATCGGGGGTGAAGGAAGATTTCGCCCTGAGCTGTAGCTTCTTTCTGACGGCCTGCTCTGTTTGTTTTGTAGGTATAACTCTCGACAGCCACGAATGCTGCACGGGCTCCCCTGGCTGGTTTTCTTGGCGGTTGTTGCCGGCCACATCCGGCGCTATTTTGCGTAGGTCAAGTTGCCATCATGGTGGGTCTCATGCTTCGCGTAATAATTGCTGACGATCATCCGATTGTGCGTATCGGCCAAAAAGTCGTGATCGAGGCCAGTGGAAAATGCAAGGTGGTCGGCGAGGCCGACGGCCCGGATCAACTACTGGCGGTGCTCGACAGCACGCCTTGTGACCTGCTGGTGACCGACTTTGCCATGCCGGGCAATCAGCAGGCTGATGGGTACGGCCTGTTGAGCCTGATGCAACGCCAATACCCGCGATTGCCAGTGATTCTGGTGACCATGTTCGCCAACATCGCCACGCTGCGCGCTTCCTTCGCACAAGGCGCGCGGGCCATCGTGGCCAAGAGTGCCTCAGCCAGGGAGTTGCCGCAGGCCATCAAGGCCGTGAGCGAAGGCCATACCTTTGTCAGCGAAAGCCTGCGGGTGCAGTTGGTGGAAGCTGGCACCGGCGACCAGCAAGCCGTGCCGCAGTTGTCCGGCAAAGAGCGTGAAGTGGTGCGCATGCTCGCCAGCGGTATGACCGTCAGCCAAATTGCCGCCCGGGTCAATCGCAGCATCTCGACCATCAGCAAGCAAAAAAGCACGGCCATGAGCCGGTTGTGCATTTCCACCGACGTGGATTTGTTCGCCTACGCCCGCAGCAGTGGCATGGTGCCGTAAGCGTGGTCATTTGCGTGGCGAATGTCGGTAGCCTTACCGGCGCTGGCGGCTTATCGTGCGCCTACCTTTTCGATGCCTGCGGAGCCTGCCCATGAGTGATGCCCACAACGCCCTGATCACCGAGTTCTACAGTGCCTTCCAGCGCCTGGATGCCGAAGCCATGGCCGCCTGCTACACCGACGATGTGGTGTTCAGCGACCCCGCGTTCGGCGAGCTGCGTGGCCGTGACGCAGGTGACATGTGGCGCATGCTCACCACCCGTGCCAAGGATTTTTCCCTGACCTTCGACCACGTGCGCAGCGATGAGGCCACCGGCAGCGCGCATTGGGTGGCGACGTACCTGTTCAGCGCCACCGGCAACACGGTGGTCAACGATATCGGCGCGCGGTTTGTGTTTCGCGATGGCAGGATCTGCGAGCACCACGATCACTTCGACCTGTGGCGCTGGTCGCGCCAGGCCCTGGGCCTCAAGGGGTTGTTGCTGGGTTGGTCGCCTGCGTTGAAAAACGCTGTGCGCGCCCAGGCGCTTAAAGGCCTGAAGGCATTTCAGGCCGGTCGTTGATAAGATTGGCGCTCCTCTGGTTTGCCGAAACGACCTGTGACTGATCTTCCTGAACCCAAACCCTGGTTTGTCTACCTGGTGCGCGCGGCCAATGGCTCGCTGTATTGCGGCATCAGCAATGACCCGGTGCGCCGCTTTGCTTCTCACCAAAGCGGCAAGGGCGCGCGGTTCTTTTTGTCCAGCCCCGCGGTGGCATTGGTGTACACCGAGCAATGCGCGAGCAAGGGCGAGGCGCTGCGCCAGGAGCGACTGATCAAAAAGCTCAAGAAGAGCGCCAAGGAGTGCCTGGCGGCGAGCGGTTCATTGATTTGACTGATGGGTTCCCATCGCCCGCACGTGGGGCGTTGCAGGCTAAGCTAGCGGCTCACTTACTTGAGCGGAGCCTGGCATGTCTGAGTTGATCCTGCACCACTACCCGCAATCCCCCTTTGCTGAAAAAGCCCGCCTGATGCTGGGCTTCAAGGGCTTGTCCTGGCGCTCGGTGTTTATCTCGCCGGTGATGCCCAAGCCTGACCTCACGGCCCTCACCGGCGGTTACCGCAAGACGCCGGTGCTGCAAGTCGGCGCCGATATCTACTGCGACACCGCCTTGATCGCCCACCGCCTGGAGCAGGAAAAGTCCGCGCCGGCGCTGTTTCCCCAAGGCCTGGAGCTGGTCACGCAAAGCTTCGCCGCGTGGGCCGATTCGTTGGTGTTCTCGCATGCCGTGGCGCTGGTGTTCCAGCCCGAATCCCTGGCCGTCAAGTTCGCCAAGGTGCCGCCGCAGATGCTTGACGTGCTGGTGGCGGACCGCGCCAAACTGTTCAGCGGCGGCACTGCCACCCGCGTGCAATTGGATCGGGCCAAGCACCAATGGCCGACGATCATCAGCCGCATCGATCAGCAATTGCAGCACCAGGCAGGTGACTTCCTGTTCGGCGAGCCGTCGATTGCCGACTTTGCCCTGGCGCATCCGTTGTGGTTCCTCAAAGGCTCGTCAGTGACGGCGCCGCTGGTGGATGCCTATCCCGCTGTCGCTGCCTGGCTGGACCGTGTGTTGAGCTTCGGCCATGGCACTGCCAGCGAGATGAGCGCCGAACAGGCCTTGGAAGTGGCGCGTAACGCGACGCCTGCGGCCTTGCCGGATGAACTGTTCGAGGACTTGAACGGCTTCAAGCCGGGCCAGCAGGTGAGCATTTGCGCTACCGACTACGGCACCGATCTGGTGGCCGGCGAGTTGCTGTTCGCCGGGCGTGAGGAGTTGATCCTGCGGCGTACCGACGAACGCGGCGGCACCGTGCATGTGCATTTCCCACGGTTGGGGTTCCGCATTCAGGCGCAGTAAATAAAATTATTTTCAAAACAACGTGAGGTAAATCCACCGCCCATCCGTGTAGTGCTTGAAACTGCGATCTATTCGCATTAACAGCGTTTTCTACACGGGTTCTCACAGCATGAAATCGACGGCGGGCGGTTGGGTAAAACAGTGGCTGGGAGCCTCGGTACTGGCGGTGTCGGGGCTGGCGTTGCTGCCCCTGGCCGTGGCGCAGGCGCAGGAGCAGCAAAGCGCCCAGTTCAACTTTGCGCTGGCAGCCAAGCCGCTGCCCCAGGCCCTGAGTGATTTCAGCCGCGTCACCGGGATCAGCGTGATCTATACCGATGAAGCGCCCTACGGTCTCAGTGCTCCTGCCGTCAGCGGGCAAATGAGCGCGACCCAGGCCCTGCAACGCCTGCTCGGCCACTCAGGCTTTACCTTCCGTCAGATCGACGCCCACACCTTGGCCCTTGAACCTGTGCCCACCGACGGCGCGGTCAACCTCGGCGCCACCACCATCAGCGGTGCCGGCCAGGCGCAGGACAGCACCAGTTACCAGCCGCCGCCCACCAGCTCGGTGATGCGCTCCCATGGCCTGTTGCTGGAAACCCCGCAAACCGTCAACGTGGTGCCCGCCCAAGTGCTGCGCGACCAGACCCCGCGTAACCTGGATGACGCCCTCGCCAATATCAGCGGCATCACCCAGGCCAACACCTTGGCCAGTACCCAGGATGCGGTGATGCTGCGCGGGTTTGGCGATAACCGTAATGGCTCGATCATGCAAGACGGCATGCCCGTGGTGCAGGGGCGAGCGTTGAACTCCACTGCCGAGCGCGTTGAAGTGCTCAAGGGCCCGTCGTCATTGTTGTACGGTATTCAGGACCCGGGTGGCGTGGTCAATATCGTCAGCAAAAAGCCGGAACTGACCCAATCCACCTCCCTGACCGCACGTGGCTCGACCTTCGGCGACGGCAAGAACGGCAGTGGCGGTAACCTCGATACCACCGGCCCGATTGGCGACAGCGGCCTGGCGTACCGGCTGATCGTCGACCATGAAGACGAAGGTTACTGGCGCAATTTCGGCACCCACCGCGAGACGCTGGTGGCGCCGTCCCTGGCCTGGTACGGCGACACCACCAAAGTGGTCTTCGCCTACGAGCACCGCGAATTCCTCTCGCCGTTCGACCGTGGCACCGCCATCGACCCCAAGACCAATCACCCGCTGAACATCCCCGCGACCCGGCGCCTGGATGAGCCGTTCAACAACATGGAAGGCCGCTCCGACCTGTATCGCCTGGAAGTCGACCACGACTTGAACGACGACTGGAAGGCGCACTTGGGCTACAGCTGGAACCGCGAGACCTATGATGCCAGCCAGGTGCGCACGGTTTCGGTCAATTCCAACGGCACCCTGACCCGCAGCATGGACGGCACACGGGGGGCGCTGACCACCGATCGTTTTGCCACGATGAGCCTGGAAGGCAGCGTCAACGTCGGTGGCATGCAGCATGACCTGGTGTTCGGCCTGGACGATGAGTACCGCAAGATCTACCGCGCCGACTTGATCCGCCAGGCGCAACGCAGCGCCTTCAGCTACCTCGATCCGGTTTATGGCAAGGACGTGCAAGGCACCACCGTCAGTGCCAAGGACAGCGCCCAGACGGATCTGCTGCGCAGCGACTCACTGTTTTTCCAGGACGCCATTCACCTGACCGATCAGTGGATCCTGGTGGGCGGTGTGCGCTATCAGATGTATGACCAGTACGCCGGCAAGGGGGTGCCGTTCACGGCCAACACCAACGGCAATGGCCAGGCGTGGGTGCCGCGCGCCGGCCTGGTGTACCGCTACACGGATGAGTTGTCGTTCTACGGCAGCTACACCGAATCGTTCAAACCCAACTCCACCATCGCCGCCTTGGCTGACGGCAGCACCTTGACCGGCGACCTCACGCCTGAGGAGTCCAAGTCGTGGGAGCTGGGCGCCAAGCTCGACATCCCGGGGCGTATTACCGCCAGCGCGGCGTTGTTCAATATCGATAAGCGCAACGTGCTGGTCTCGGTGGGATCAGGGGCCAACACCGTTTACAGCATTGCCGGCCAGGTGCGCTCCCGTGGCCTGGAGCTGGACGCCACCGGCCAGTTGACCGACCAATGGAGCGTGATCGGCAGCTACGCGTACACCGATGCTCTCGACACCAAGGACAAAGACCCGACGCTTGAGGGCAACCGCCTGCAAAACGTGGCCAAGCACACGGGCTCGCTGTCGGCGGTCTACGATTTCGGCACTATTTTTGGTGGTGATCAATTGCGGTTGGGCGCAGGCGCCCGTTATGTCGGCGAGCGCGCAGGCGATGCCGCCAACGATTTCAACCTGCCGGGCTACACCGTCGCCGACGCGTTTGCCACCTATGACACCAAGATCGAAGGCCAGAAGGTCAAGTTCCAGCTCAACGTGAAGAACCTGTTCGACCGCACGTACTACACCTCGGCCGCGAGCCGGGTGTTTGTATCGCTGGGCGATGCGCGGCAGGTGTCAGTGTCCAGTACGCTTCAGTTTTAATGCGTCAGACGGGCTGCTGTTGTGGCGAGCGGGCTTGCCCCGCGTTGGGCTGCGAAGCAGCCCCAAAACCAAGCACCGCGGTGTGCCTGGAAAAACGCGGTGGCCTTACCAGGGGCCGCTTCGCAGCCCAACGTGGGGCAAGCCCGCTCGCCACAACGGCATTGAGCTGGTAGCGTTGCCGCCACTGAAGACTTCGCGGGAAAACGCTACTGATGCACTTGGGCAGATGGATACACACCAGCGCGATGCTGGTTGGCTTGAGCTTTTTACTGGGCGGCTGCGCGAGTGTTTCGCAGACTTCCAACTCCCTTGATCAACTGCTGGCCGACCCGACGCTGCACGGCGCCACGGTTTCGCTGACGGTGCGTGACGCGCGCAGTGGCGCCACGCTTTATCAGCACAACCCGCGCACGCGCCTGGTCCCCGCGTCCAATCTGAAGCTGCTGACCACGGCAGCGGCGATGGACGTGCTGGGCCCGCAATACCGGTTCTCCACGCAACTGCTGAGCAATGGCATACGCCAGGGCGATCGCCTGACGGGCAACTTGTACCTGCGAGGCCTCGGCGACCCGACGATTCAGTTCGCCGACTACCAGGCGCTGGCAGCGCAACTGGCCAGCCAGGGCGTGCGCCAAGTGCAGGGCGCCATCGTGTTCGACGACACCTGGTTTGACGCCGAGCGGCTCGGTGTCGATTGGTCCCACGATGATGAAACCACCTACTATGGCGCGCAGATTTCGGCGCTGACCGTGTCACCCAATGCGGATTTTGATGCGGGCAGCGTGCTGGTCACGGCCAAGGCCCCAGCGCGTGTCGGCCAGCCAGTGAGCGTCGAGATCTTTCCGCCCACCGATTACCTGCAATTGAGCAACCGCGCGGTCAGTGGGCCGGGCAACACCTACGGGATCAACCGCCGCCATGGCACCAACCTGTTGCAGCTCAGCGGTGCAGTGGCGCCGGGCAGGCAGAGCCCGCAACTGATCAGCGTGTGGGAGCCGACGCAACTGGTGGCCAATCTGTTTGAACAGGCCCTCAAACAGCAGGGCATCACGGTGCTCGGGCGTCGAGTGGTGGGGGCTGCAACCCCTGCCGGCGTGACCATGCTGGCCGAGCATCAATCGGCGCCGTTGCAGGAATTGATCACGCCGCTGCTCAAACTCTCGAACAACAACATGTCTGAAGCCTTGCTCAAGGCCATGGGCCGTCAGACCGCCAACAGCGGCACGGCGGCGGCGGGTGTGGTGGCAGTCGCCGATTTCCTCAAGCGTCAGGGCCTGGATACCGCGGCGTTGCACCAAGTCGACGGCTCCGGGCTGTCGCGGCAGAACCTGGTGTCGTCGCAAACCCTCACCGACCTGCTGCTGGCCGCGCGCAAACAGCCGTGGTTTAACGCCTGGTACAACGCGCTGCCGATTGCCGGCAACACTGACCGCATGACCGGCGGCAGCCTGAGTTATCGCTTGCGTGGCACGCCGGCTGAAAACAACCTGCATGCCAAAACCGGCTCCATGGGCGGCGTCTCGTCATTGAGCGGCTACATCACCGACGCCCATGGGCGCACGTTGGTGTTCTCGATGCTGAGCAATAACTACGTGGTGGCCGGCGCGCAGGTCAAGGCGCTGGAGAACCGCGTGGCCGTGGCCCTGTCACGCTGGGACGATTGATTCAGGGCTGATAGCCCATCCGCCAACTCACGGCCCGGGTCGCCGCCAGCAAGCGTTGCGCCGCCGGGCCATCTTCATCGGCGTGGAACAGTGAGGTCGGGCCGACCACGGTCATCACGGCCGCCACCTGGCCGACCGCGTTGAATACCGGCGCCGACAACGCGTCGACGCCGGGCATCAGCAAGCCGTGCACAAAGTGCAGGCCACGGCTGCGGATCTGATCGCAGGCGTTGGCGTAAGCCTGATCGTCCGCCAAGGCATGGGCGACACCGGCCTGAATCTCGCGCTCGCGCAATTCCACGGTTTCCCGCGACGGCAGATAAGCGCTGAACACCAGCCCGGTGGACGAGCTGAGCAGCGGCAACACCGAACCCAGCTGCGTCACCACCGTGATCGCGCGCACTGCCGGCTCGATGTGCACCACGGTCGCGCCCTGGTTGCCCCACACCGCCAGAAAGCAGGTTTCATTCAACTCATCGCGCAGTTCCGCCAGGGGCAGGGCGCCGACTTTCAGCACATCCATGCTGCCCAGCGCGGCCAGCCCCACGCGCAACGCCTCGCGACCCAGGCCGTAATGGTTGGTGGCGGTGTTCTGTTCAGCAAAGCCCGAGGCGATCAACGCCTGTAAATAGCGGTGGACCTTGCTCGCCGGCATCTGCACATGCTCGGCCAGGCGCGACAGCGACGTGGCCGGCGACAGTTCGGCGAGGGCCTTGAGAATATCGGTGCCCACTTCGGCCGAGCGGACTTTCTGTTTACCGGTGTCGCGGGGCTTTTCCATGGAGGAGCGAGAATCCGAGAGGGGGGAGTGGGCGTCTTTATAGCTTGACGGTCGACAGTGATCAAATTACGTTATGCGTAACTGGATTACGATAAAAACAACTTCCGCTCAGAGGATGCTCCATGAACCTCGAATACCAATCGGGCTTTGGCAATCAATTCGCCAGTGAAGCCCTGCCTGGTGCGCTGCCCGTCGGCCAGAACTCCCCGCAAAAAGCCCCGTACGGCCTGTACACCGAACTGTTCTCCGGCACGGCCTTTACCATGGCGCGCAGCGAAGCCCGTCGCACTTGGCTGTACCGCATTCAGCCGTCGGCCAATCACCCGGCGTTCGTCAAGCTTGAGCGGCAACTGGCCGGTGGGCCGTTGGGCGCAGTGACGCCCAACCGCTTGCGCTGGAACCCTCTGGATATTCCGAGTGAGCCCACAGATTTCATCGACGGCCTGGTGGGCATGGTTGCCAACGCCGGGTCGCAACAGCCGTCTGGCATCAGCATCTACACCTACCGCGCCAATCGGTCGATGGAGCGCGTGTTCTTCAACGCCGACGGTGAACTGTTGATCGTCCCCGAGCAGGGCCGCCTGCGCATCGCCACCGAATTGGGCGTGCTGGACGTGGAGCCGCTGGAAATTGTGGTACTGCCGCGTGGCCTGAAATTCCGCGTCGAACTGCTGGATGCCCAAGCACGCGGCTACATCGCGGAAAACCACGGCGCGCCGCTGCGCCTGCCGGACCTTGGCCCGATTGGCAGCAACGGCCTGGCCAACCCGCGTGACTTCCTCACACCGGTTGCCCACTACGAAGACGTTAAAAAGCCGACAACGCTGGTGCAGAAATTTCTCGGCGAGCTGTGGGCCTGCGAACTCGATCACTCACCGCTCAACGTGGTCGCCTGGCACGGCAATAACGTGCCGTACAAATACGACCTGCGCCGGTTCAACACCATTGGTACCGTGAGCTTCGATCATCCGGACCCGTCGATTTTTACCGTATTGACCTCGCCCACCAGCGTGCACGGCCTGGCCAACCTCGACTTCGTCATCTTCCCACCGCGCTGGATGGTGGCCGAGAACACCTTCCGGCCGCCGTGGTTCCACCGCAACCTGATGAACGAATACATGGGCCTGATCCAGGGCGCCTACGACGCCAAGGCCGAAGGCTTCCTGCCCGGCGGAGCTTCGCTGCACAGCTGCATGAGCGCCCACGGCCCGGACGGTGAAACCTGCACCAGGGCGATCAATGTCGAGCTGGCGCCGCACAAGATCGATAACACCATGGCCTTCATGTTCGAGACCAGCCAAGTGCTGCGCCCCACACAGTTCGCCCTGGAATGCTCGCAACTGCAACCCGCTTACGACGCGTGCTGGGCCTCACTGCCTGCCACCTTCAACCCGAACCGGAGATAACCCATGACTCAACCAACGCTAGCCCGCAGCTGGGTGGCCTCCGCCAACGGTCACCAGGACTTTCCCCTGCAGAACCTGCCGCTGGGCGTGTTCAGTATCAACGGCTCGGCACCGCGCAGTGGCGTGGCGATTGGCGACTGCATTCTCGACCTGCACGCGGCCCTGGATGAGTTTGACGGCGAAGCCCGCCGCGCGGTGGAGGCGACTGTCGGCGGCCAGTTGAATGCGTTTTTCGAGCTTGGCCGTGGCCCGCGTTTGGCCTTGCGCGAACGCCTGCTGGAACTGCTTGCCGAAGGCAGCAAATTGCAAACCCGTGAGGCGCAAGTGCTGCACTTGGCCGCTGATTGTCAGATGCACTTGCCGGCAAAAATCAGTGACTACACCGACTTCTATGTCGGCATCGAACACGCGCAGAACGTCGGCAAGCTGTTCCGTCCCGACAATCCTCTGCTGCCCAACTACAAATACGTGCCGATCGGTTATCACGGCCGTGCCTCGACCATTCGCCCGTCCGGCACCGAGGTGCGCCGCCCTAAAGGCCAAACGCTGCCGGCCGGCCAGACCGAGCCAACGTTTGGCCCTTGCGCGCGCCTGGATTACGAACTGGAGTTGGGCATCTGGATCGGCCAGGGCAATGCCATGGGCGACGCGATCGCGATTGGCGATGCGGCCGAGCATATCGCCGGTTTCTGCCTGCTCAATGACTGGTCGGCGCGCGACATCCAGGCCTGGGAATACCAGCCACTGGGCCCGTTCCTGTCGAAAAGTTTCATCACCAGCATTTCGCCCTGGGTGGTGACGGCCGAAGCATTGGAGCCGTTCCGCAAAGCCCAGCCGGCACGCCCCGAGGGCGATCCGCAACCGCTGCCGTACCTGCTGGATAAGCGTGACCAGGCCGCAGGCGGTTTTGATATCGAACTGGAAGTGCTGCTGACCACCGCCGCGATGCGCGAGCAAAACCTGCCGGCCCATCGCCTGACCCTGAGCAACACCCAGCACATGTACTGGACCGTGGCGCAGATGGTTGCGCACCACAGCGTCAACGGTTGCCAATTGCAGGCCGGTGATCTGTTTGGTTCGGGCACCTTGTCTGGCCCGCAGCCGGGGCAGTTCGGCAGCCTGCTGGAGATTACCGAAGGCGGTAAAAAGCCGATTGAACTGGCCTCGGGCGAGGTCCGTAAGTTCCTCGAAGACGGCGACGAAATCATCCTGCGCGCGCGTTGCAGCCGCGACGGGTTTGCCTCCATCGGGTTCGGCGAATGCCGTGGCACCGTCGTCGCGGCGCGTTAAGAGGGCAGGGCGATGGAACTCTACACTTACTACCGCTCCACTTCGTCATACCGCGTGCGTATCGCCCTGGCGCTCAAGGGGCTGGACGTCACCGCAGTGCCGGTCAATTTGCTGGTACCGCCGGGCGGTGCCAATCGCCAGCCGGACTACCTGGCGATCAACCCGCAGGGCCGCGTGCCGGCGTTGCGTACGGACGAAGGTGATCTGTTGATTCAGTCACCGGCAATCATCGAGTACCTGGAGGAGCGTTATCCACAGGCGCCGCTGCTTTCCAAAGACCTGGCCACGCGCGCCCATGAGCGCGCAGTGGCGTCCATCATCGGCTGCGATATTCACCCGCTGCACAACTCCAGTACCCAGAACCTGTTGCGCAAGTGGGGGCACGACGAGGCGCAATTGCTGGAGTGGATCGGGCATTGGATCAGCCAGGGCCTGGGCGCGGTGGAGCAGCTGATTGGCGATAAAGGCTTTTGCTTTGGCGAACAGCCGGGGATGGCGGATGCGTTTCTGATTCCGCAGTTGTATGCGGCGGAGCGTTTCAAAGTGCCATTGGGCGCTTATCCGCGCATTGGACGCGTGGCGGCTCTAGCGGCGCAGCATCCGGCATTTGTGCAGGCGCACCCGGCTAACCAACCCGACACCCCGGACACACCCTAAATCAATGTGGGAGCGGGCTTGCCTGCGATAGCGCAGTGTCAGCCAGTGATGGCGCACATGACAGGCCGTCATCGCAGGCAAGCCAGCTCCCACAGTTGATCAGCGTTACCCTTATAAAAATAATAGGTACCTTGCGATGCACAATCAGATTGCCAGCTTTCGTGCGGCACTCGACGCCCGTCCGGTGTCGCGCTATCAGTGGTTGATCCTCGTGTTGCTGGCGTTGCTGCTGGTCACCGATGGCTACGATGCCCAGGTACTGGGTTATGTGGTGCCGGCATTGGCCAAGGATTGGGGCCTGGAAAAAGCCGCGTTCGGCCCGGTGTTCAGCGCCAACCTGCTGGGCCTGACGCTCGGCTCGCTGTTGGTGACGCCATTGGCGGACCGTTTCGGCGTGCGCCGCATCCTGCTCGGCTGTGTGCTGATCTACGCTACTCTCACGGTGCTGATGGTGTTTGCCAATTCCCTCACTACGTTGATGGCCGCGCGGTTTATCTGCGGCATCGGCATGGGCGGCGCGATGCCGAGTGCCATGGCGCTGATGTCGGACTATTCGCCCCCGCGGATGCGCACCTTGATGGTGACGCTGGCCGCGTGTGGCTTTTCGTTTGGCGGCGCAGCCGGTGGTTTTGTCGCCGCCGGGTTTATCGAAGGCTACGGCTGGCAGGCGGTGTTCCTGGCGGGCGGCGTGACGCCGTTGTTGCTGTTTCCTTTCCTGATGTGGCTGTTGCCGGAATCCCTGCCGCGTCTGTTACGCGATGCACCGCCGTATGCGCGCTTGCGCACAGTCACCGCGCGCATGCTGCCGGGTTGGCAACCGCCGCTGGCGAGTGAAGCGCAGAACCTTCAGGAACAGGGCAGCAAACTGACGGTGGTGGAGCTGTTTCGCAACGGTTACGCACGCCCGACGGTGCTGATCTGGGCAACCTTTTTCGTCAGCCTGATCCTGCTGTATTTCATGATCAGTTGGCTGCCGTCGTTGTTGCTGGAAAGCGGCCTGCAATTGAAGCAAGCCAATCTGGTGACCTCGATGTTCCTGTTTGCCGGCACCTTGGGCGCCATCGGCATGGCCTGGTTTGCCGATCGCTTGAAGAGCAAAGTGCGGCTGTTGTCCGGCGTGCTGGCCGCTGCTGCGGTGTGCACCATCCTGCTCGGCCTGAATCACGATAACCCGCGCTATCTGGTGGCCTGTGTGTTTGCGGCCGGGTTCTGCATCATCGGTGGGCAACTGACCCTCAATGCTTTCGCCAGTAATTTCTACCCGGCACACGTGCGCGCCACGGGCACCGGCTGGGCATTGGGCGTGGGGCGATTTGGGTCAATCCTGGGGCCGCTGTTTGGCAGCATGCTGTTGGCTATGCATATTCCGGTGCAGCAGATTTTCTTCTTCTGCGCGATTCCGGCGGTGATTGCAGCGCTGTTGATCATTCAGGTGCGTTCGCCTGGATCAGCTGCGGCGAAGGGGTCACTCCACAGCGATATTCTCAAAGCACCGGCCAAGCACTGATCTTGTTGGCTTGGCAGACTTTGTAGCGAGCTGGCGTGTTGTGCCGAGCGGGCTTGGCGTGGCGAGCGGGCTTGCCCCGCGTTGGGCTGCGAAGCGGCCCCAAAAACCTACCACTGCGGTTTGTCTGGAGAGATGCGGTGACTGTATTGGGGCTGCTGCGCAGCCCAACGCGGGGCAAGCCCGCTCGCCACGACAGACCATATAACCCGCAATCACTAGTTCAATGCACCACTGAATTGGGCGGCAAGTGCCCCAGCCGTTCGGTCAGGCGCAGGCGCTGGATCGGGTCTTCGCTGAGCAACAACGCGTGCTCCAGGTCGAAGCGTTCGGCGCTGGGGCAATCCAGGCGCTGGTACAGGCTGGCCCGGGCCAGGTAATCGGCGGCACTGGCATTGCCCAATTCCAGCACGCGCTCGGCGTCGATCAACGCGGCCAGCGGGTTGTCGTTGGAGAGATGCAGTTGGCGCAGGTTGCGTGACAGCCGTTGCAGGATCGAGCGCGGCTCGGCGGTGAGCAAGTGGTCGGCCTGTAACTTGAGATTCGGGCCGTACTGGCGGTGCAGCAACTCACGGCAATCATTGGGGTACAGACGCCGCCCGCCGCATGGGTCCAGCAGGTGATCGGCACCGGGCACGCGCAGCAGGAAATGCCCTGGGAAATTCACACCGACCATCGGAATGTTCAGGCGCCGGGCCATCTCCAGTGCGATCAAGCCCATCGCCAACGGCTGTCCGCGTTTACGCTGCAGCACCTTGTCGAGAAGGGCCGCGGCGGGGCGCAGTGGGGTGAAGTCATCCTGAGCGAACCCCAGGTCATTCATACGCCGCAGCAGCGGCTGGCCGAGTTCATCCGCCGGCAACAGGGGCATGCCCACGCTGACCTGTTGTTGCAGCGGGATCAGCTCCTGCAGGATCAGCAGCGGCTGTACGGCCGGGTCGTGTTCGGCAGCAATCCACAGCGCGGCTTCAAACAGCGCTGGGGGTGAACGGTCCAGGCAGGCGAAAAAGGCTGTGCGGGGATTCATTGCGTTCTCCGGCGGATGCCCCCGTTTTAGCCTTGCTGCGAATTTTCGTCCAGTGACTTAAGAAATATCCGGCCTGCTTATGTCGCAGGGTCTGTGAATTGAGTCGGCTTATTCCAGCGCACTTCGGCAGTTTCCTACCGTCAGCCTATACTTGGGCCTCTACCAGAAGTGATCCGGGAGCTTGACGATGTTTGCTCTCATGCACAGCACCCGCCTTGAATCGCTGCACCTGAGCGTCGATCCGGTGACCGGGCTGAAGGCGATCATAGCCATTCACAACAGCCGCCTGGGCCCTGCCTTGGGCGGTTGTCGCTACCTGTCTTACCCCGACGATGAAAGTGCCGTGGCCGATGCCGCGCGCCTGGCTCAAGGCATGAGCTACAAGGCCGCCCTGGCCGGTTTGCCGGTGGGCGGCGGCACGGCAGTCATCATCCGGCCCGTACACGTGGAAAGCCGCGCAGCGTTGTTCGAAGCGTTTGGCCGCTGCATCGAAAAGCTCGACGGCCGCTTCATCACCTCCATCGACAGCGGCACTTCGGTGGCGGACATGGATTGCATCGCCCAGCACACCCGCTTCGTCACCAGCACCACTGCCGCGGGCGACCCGGCGCCGCATGCGGCCATGGGCGTGTTCACCGGCATCCGCGCCGCCGCCATGGCCCGGCTGGGCAGTGACAACCTGGAAGGTTTGCGCGTGGCCGTCCAGGGCCTGGGCAATGTCGGTTACGCCCTGGCCGAGCAACTGCACGCGGCCGGCGCCGAACTGCTGGTCAGCGATATCGATAACGGCAAGGTGCAACTGGCGATGGAGCAGCTCGGTGCGCACCCCATCGCCAATGACGCCTTGCTCAGCACGCCGTGCGACATTCTCGCGCCTTGCGGCGTCGGCGCCGTGTTCAATCGACACAGTGTTGGCCAGCTTCGCTGCGCCGCCGTGGCGGGTTCGGCCAGCGCGCAGCTGACCACCCTGGACATCGCCGACCAGTTGGAAGGGCGCGGCATCCTTTACGCGCCGGACTACGTGATCAATTCCGGCGGCCTGATCTATGTTGCCCTCAAACATAGCGGCGCCGAGTTGCCGGGCATCACTGCGCACCTGGCGAACATCGGCACGCGCCTGACGGAAATCTTCGCCCACGCCCAAGCCGAGAAACGCTCGCCTGCCCGGGTGGCAGATGAGCTGGCCGAACGCTTGCTGTACCCATAATCGGGCATTAAAAAGGCCCTGAATCAATGATTCAGGGCCTGTTCAATTCGGGCTTTATTCTGCCGTTGGGTTCAGCAACTCGGACAATGCGTCCGGTTGGCTCTTGAACGCCTTGGCAAATATATCGCGGTTCTTCGCCATGTAGATCCCGGCTTCTTCCACCTGCTGCTCGCTCAGGGACGGCACGGCTTTTTGCAACACTTCTGCCAGCAACTCAGCGAGTTCAAGCATTTTGTCATGACGGTCAGCTTCGGCTTTATCCATGAACAAACGCTCCAGATCTCGGCTGCTGCGGTATACCACTTCGACGGCCATTCACCACCTCACATGCCTTCACGATAGTTGTCTTTTGCGACTACTGTATTTATATACAGCGAAAAGGGTAAGCCAAACCACGGGGTTTGGGTAGCAGTTTTTTAATGTAGTCGGGAAATAGGCATTGAGCACTGCAGGAAGGCGCACGGATTTGAGGTTAGCGACTTACCTGTGACGACCTTGTGCCTCATATCACGCGGCCACCATCTCAACTTCCAGTGTCTGGCCTTTTTTCTGCATGCAGAACAACCGTCACGTCCAACCCGCATTATCCGGTCGAGCCGACCTAAGGAAGCATCATCGTGAAAATCAACTGGGCCGAAAAACTGCGCCAGAACGTCCATGGGCTGGCTGAGTCGCTGGGTAATTTGTTTGTCGAGACATTCCACTACCTGGCGCTGTTCGCCATTGGTGCGGTGACCGCCTGGGCGGCGGTGATGGAATTTCTGGGGATGCTGGAAACCGGGCACATCAAGATCGATGACATTTTGCTGCTGTTCATCTACCTGGAATTGGGTGCGATGGTCGGGATTTATTTCAAGACCAACCACATGCCGGTGCGCTTTCTGATCTACGTGGCAATCACCGCGCTGACGCGCCTGCTGATCTCCAACGTCTCCCACCACAACCCGCCGGACATCGGCATCATCTACCTGTGCGGAGGCATTCTGCTGTTGGCGTTCTCGATCCTGGTGGTGCGCTACGCCTCGTCGGCATTTCCTTCGGTGAAGGTTGAAGGCCCGCGTCGCAAAGGCGAGGCGAGCCTGGAAACCGAGAAGGGCGAGCTTTAAAGCCCGACGCTGAAGGGCAGGGCGCGAGCGGGCGGTTGCTGCAGCACTTTATGGTCGCCGTCCGTCATCACCGTCAGAATCTCCATGGCACTGTGGCCCTGCTCGATGGCGATGCCGAACTGAATGCTTTGCACCAGCCGTTTGAGCCGTTGCGGGTCGTTGCGCTGTTCGGCGCTGATCATGCGTTTGGCGACCACGCCATCCTCGTTCGAGAGGGTGAGCATGATGCTGCCATCCAGCCGTTGGATGCTCAGGTTGACGCGGTATTTGGGCGTAAAGGTGTCGGTGATGATCTAAAAAGGATTGTCCATGGTGCGTTACCGCCTGATAAGAACATGCAGTCATTGACGACCGGCGTCTGGATTAGTTCGCGTTGCCTGACTACCGGCCACTCCGTCGCTGAGGTTTTCACAAGGTCCGTTTTCCTCAAGAGCTGTACAGCAAGGGGCGTGCCGTACAGCGATCTTCGCGCCAGTGAAGTCTGAATGTGCGAGCGGGCTTGCTCGCGAAAGCGGTGTATCAGCCAATAGATACTCGGCTGAAAGACTGCATTCGCGGGCAAGCCCGCTCCCACATTTGTTTTGTGCTGTGCTTGAGGTCAGTGGGCTATTTCAGGGCAATACCGAGAAAACGATCGCAGACAGCGCAATCAGACCGATCACCGCCACAAACACATTCGACAGCTGGCCCGAATACTGACGCAGAGACGGCACGCGTCGGATCGCGTACATCGGCATCAGGAACAGCAGGCACGCGATGATTGGCCCGCCCAGGGTTTCGATCATGCCCAAAATGCTTGGGTTGAACGTGGCCACGGCCCAGCAGGTGAGCACCATGAACAGCGCGGTGCAGCGTTCCAGCCCTTTGGACGACATCGCGCGGTTACGCCCACGCAGGGATTTGACGATCAAGCCCTGGAAACCTTCGCTGGCACCGATGTAATGGCCCAGGAAAGATTTGGTAATAGCCACCAACGCGATCAACGGCGCGGCGTAGGCGATTACCGGGGTCTGGAAGTGGTTGGCCAGGTACGACAGGATCGAAATGTTCTGCGCCTTGGCAGCCGCCAAGTCAGCCGGCGACAGGGCCAGCACGCAGCTGAAGCAGAAGAACATTACGGTCAGCACCATCATGCCGTGCGCAGTGGCGAGGATGCCGCTGCTCTTGCGCTCGGCCTGGGCGCCGTACACGCGCTTTTGGTCGACGGCGAACGCGGAGATGATCGGCGAGTGGTTGAAGGAAAACACCATCACCGGGATTGCCAGCCACAGCGTTTTGAAGAAAACCGGCAGCGGCATGCCTTCGCTGGCGGAGGCGAAAAACGCGTCGTTCCAGTTGGGGATCAGGCTCACGGCCAGCAACAGCAGGGCAGCGACGAAGGGGTACACCAGCACGCTCATGGCCTTGACGATCACGCCTTGGCCGCAGCGCACAATGGCCATCAGGCCGAGGATCAGCACCAGCGAGAGGATCGCCCGAGGCGGCGGGGCCATGTGCAGTTGGTGTTCCATGAAGCTGCTCAGCGTGTTGGTCAGCGCCACGCTGTACACCAGCAAAATCGGGAAGATGGCGAAGAAGTACAGCAAGGTGATCAGCTTGCCGGCACCGACGCCGAAGTGTTCTTCGACTACGTCAGTGATGTCGCCGGATTTGCCTGACAGCACAAAGCGCGTCAGCCCACGGTGAGCGAAGAAGGTCATCGGAAAAGCCAGCAGCGCCAGCACGATCAGCGGCCAGAAGCCGCCGACGCCTGCATTGATCGGCAGAAACAAGGTGCCCGCGCCGATGGCCGTGCCGTAGAGGCCGAGCATCCAGGTGGTGTCGTGTTTGGTCCAGCCGGTGGTCACGGTTTTTTCTGAAACAGGGTTTTCAGCAGCAGGTGTACGTACATCGGTCATCGATATTGCCTCGTTATTATTTTTGCGCGGGCTCACGTTCAGGACGGGTTGCAGTGCTCCGGTCAGCACTCCACCCAGCTGACCGCCAGGCCGCCCCGTGAAGTTTCTTTGTATTTGTCATGCATGTCGGCGCCGGTGTCGCGCATGGTGCGGATCACCCGGTCGAGGGAAATGAAGTGTTTGCCGTCACCGCGCAGGGCCATTTGCGTGGCGTTGATCGCCTTGACCGCGGCGATGGCATTGCGCTCGATGCACGGCACTTGCACCAGGCCGCCGACCGGGTCGCAGGTCAGGCCGAGATTGTGTTCCAGGCCGATTTCGGCGGCGTTTTCCAACTGCTCCGGGGTGGCACCGAGGATATCGGCCAGGCCTGCAGCGGCCATTGCGCAGGCGGAACCCACTTCACCCTGGCAGCCGACTTCGGCGCCGGAGATCGAGGCGTTTTTCTTGCAGAGGATGCCGACGGCGGCGGCAGCCAGGAAGAAATTGACTACATCGTCATCAGAAGCGTCAGCGTTGAACTTCATGTAGTAATGCAGCACCGCCGGGATGATCCCCGCCGCGCCATTGGTTGGCGCAGTGACCATGCGCCCGCCGGCAGCGTTTTCTTCGTTGACGGCGAGGGCAAACAGGTTGACCCATTCCATCGCCGACAATGTTGAGGTGATGACATTCGGCTTGCCGATTTCCAGCAGGCTGCGGTGCAATTTCGCCGCGCGGCGTGGCACGTCCAGGCCACCTGGCAAGATGCCTTCATCGCGCAGGCCTTGCTCCACGCATTCGCGCATGACCGACCAGATGTGCAGCAGGCCGCTGCGGATGTCTTCATCGCTGCGCCACGCGCGTTCGTTGGCCATCATCAGCTCGGAAACCCGCAGACCGTGCTTGTTGCACAAGGCCAGCAGTTCAACGGCGCTGGAAAAGTCGTAGGGCAGTTCAACATTGCTGGTCGGCGCAATGCCGGAAGCGGCTTCGGCCGCTTCGATGATGAAACCACCGCCGACCGAGTAATAGGTCTGTTCGCTCAGTAGGCCGTTGTCGCCATAGGCGTGCAGGGACATGGCATTGGGGTGGTAGGGCAGGCTTTCGTCCAGCAGCAGGAGGTCGGTGTGCCAGTTGAAGGCAATTTCCTGCGTGCCTGCGAGCAGCAGTTGGCCGCTTTCGCGCAACTGTTGGATACGCGCGTTGATCGACGTCGGGTCGACCTTGTCCGGCCATTCGCCCATCAGGCCCATTACGCAGGCGCGGTCCGTGGCGTGGCCGACGCCGGTGGCGGACAGCGAACCATACAGGCGCACCTCGACACGGCGCGTTTCGCTCAGCAATTGTTGGTCGGTGAGGGTCTGGGCAAAGGTCGCCGCCGCCCGCATCGGGCCCACCGTATGGGAGCTGGAAGGGCCGATGCCCACCTTGAATAGATCGAAAACGCTGATAGCCATGCTAAAGCCTTACAAGTAATGGAGTAGGAATCGCTGCCATGTTTTGTAGGACGAGCGGAATTGGCGCGATACTGAGCCCCTGGAACGGCACTGACCAACGAATTATCCTAAGACACCCTTTAGCAGGACTAAACCCTATGACCCGGCCCCTTCATGGCCAGACTTACGTCTGGCTGCACGTTTTTTCCTGTGCCGCGCGGCATTTGTCGTTCACCCGCTGCGCCGAAGAACTGCACATCACGCCGGGGGCGGTGAGTCAGCAAATCCGCCAGCTGGAGGAGCGTTTGGGTTTTCGCCTGTTTCATCGACGCGCGCGCGGCGTAGAACTGAGCGCCGAGGGGCAGCGGCTGGCGGCGACGGTGGGCGAGGCCTACGGCAGCATCGATGCCGAGTTGCAGCGGCTGGACGCGGGAATGATCAGCGGCACCTTGCGCTTGCGCTCCATTCCGTCGTTTCTCGGTAAGTGGCTGACCCCGCGTTTGCCGCGTCTGCAGCAACGGTTTCCGGATATTCAGCTGCGCTTGGTCGCGGAAGACAGCAGCGTCGCCCTGCATGAGGGCGATTTCGACTTGGCCATCGACTTGAACGACGGCAGCTATCCCGGGCTGTTATCCACAGCCTTGCTCGATGAGCAGATTTTTCCGGTGTGCGCACCCAGCTTGTTGCGCGGGCGTCCGCCGTTGCATGGCCCGGCCGACCTGGTGCATTTTCCGCTGTTGCACGACATCACCGCCTGGCGTGGGAGTTATGAATACGCTGAGTGGGAGTTTTACCTGAATGCCATCGGCTACCACCACGCCGACGTACGGCGCGGGCACACCTTCAACCGCAATCACTTGACCATCGAGGCCGCCATTGCCGGCATGGGCGTGGCGATTGCGCGGCGCACCTTGCTCAACGACGAGCTGGAACGTGGCACCTTGATCGTGCCGTTCGGCCTCGCGGTGCCGAACCACAAACGCTACGTGCTGCTGTATGCGCCGGGCGCGCTGAGCCATCCGGGCGTACGCGCGGTGCATGACTGGCTGGTGGAGGAAGCGGGGATTTTTCGCGGATTGCACCCGTTGGGAGAGGGGCAATTGTAGGGTTGGCTAAGCGTAAGAAGATGTAACTAACTCCCCACCCTAACAGCGTTTTTGCTTGTCGTCAGGCTTAATTTGTAATGTGGAATTTATCTTTGCAAAGGGGTTGAATTGTTCTTCTGAGTGCTCAATTGTGTAAACAAGAGGTCATGGTTTCACCACCCCGGCGTTGCAGTTTGTGACCTCCTGCGAGCTAGCTGAAATAAGGGAAGAACTATGCAAATCCAAGTCAATAGCGATAACCATATTGAAAGCAGCATCCGACTGGAGGAGTGGGTACGTACTACCATTGAGAGCACGCTCGAACGTTACGAAGAAGACCTGACCCGCGTCGAGGTCTACCTCAAAGACGAAAATGGCGACAAGCCCGGTCCCCACGATTTGAGTTGCCGCCTGGAAGCACGGCCAAAGGGCCATCAACCACTGTCGGTATTGCACAAGGCCGACACCCTGGAACAGGCAATCGATGGCGCAGCCACCAAGCTTGAGCACGCGCTGGAGCATCTGTACGGAAAACTACGCGGCAAACCACGCGCCGCCGGGCAAGCTCTGCCTGATACCAAGGCCGATGAGGCCGAACTCGAAGAGGAATTTCTGGAAAACGAACAGGCTGCGCTTAACGGCTGATAGCTGAGTGTTTTTTCAATCCAATCAAACGGGCCTGCATCTGCAGGCCCGTTTTCGTTTAGCTGCCGCGTCGAAAGAAATACCTGCTCAACAGCGCCAACCCACAAGCACCAAAGCCGGCAAAAAGCATCGCCCAACCGGCGCCATGGCGCAGGGCCGCCTGGGCATCTGCGGGTGCGAGCATCGGCGTGTCCAACTTGCCTGCGGCGATGTTCTGGCTGATCGCGGGCCAATCCAGGACGGTGGTATCGGGCAACAGGCCAGAGAGGTGATGACCGATGCCGAGCAACAGCACCAGGCCCATCAGTGCGATGTTGAGTGCCAGCGTGATCAGCCGCGCACTCAGGTCAATGCCCGAGGCCATGCCCGCGCGGTCGGCCGAGACGGAGCCGGTGGTGGTGTTGGTGGTTGGTGAGTTGGTCAGTGCCAGCCCCACGCCAGCCGTCACGCAGCTGAAAAGCACGAGTACGACGCTCGGATGTTCGGCTCCATTGGCCGCCGCCATACCCATAAAGCCTGCACCCATCAGGCCCAGGCCCAACGGAATGATGCGGTCGGCGCCATAGCGCAGGGCCAGGCGTTCAGCCAGCGGCGGCACCAGCAAGGTGGGCAAGGTGTAGGCGAGCAGGGCGCCGCCGGTGGTCATGGTGTCGTAGCCCAGCCCCGCCTGGAAGTAGAGCGGCAGGTAGATCATGAACGGCCAGAAGCTGAAGTTCATGCCAATCGAACCCATCAAGGCGCCGTTGAAGCGCTGAATATGAAACACCGAGAAATCGAACATCGGGTGAGCGCTGCGGCGCTCGACAGCGATGAACAGCAGCAGCGCCATCAGCGACAAGCCCGCCCAGCCCAGCATGGCCGCTGAGCCGAAGCCGTGCTCGCTGCCCTGAGTGATGAAGTAGACCAGGGCGAACACCGACAGGGTCAGGGTCAGCATGCCCGCGATATCCAGACGATGGCCGGCCGGGTCGCGCGACTCCTGCACGCTGATGCGCAGCAGTACCAAGGTCAACAAGGTCAGCGGCGCATGGACCAGGAACACCCAGCGCCAGTCCGCGACTGCCAGAATCAACGCCCCCACCATCGGCCCGAAGCCAAGGCCCACGCCCGCGATCACGCCCCAAATCGCGAAGGCACGCGCCCGCGTCGTTGGTTCACGGAACTGGTGCGAAAGAATCGCGAACTGGCAGATCATCATCGCGCCCGCGCCCACGCCCTGAACAAAACGCGCTGCGATCAGCGTTGGCGCATCGTTCGCCAGGCCACATGCCAGCGAGGCCAAGCCAAACAGCCACAAGCACAGCACCAGCATGCGCCGCCGGCCAAAGCGATCAGCCAGTGTGCCGGCTGCCATCAACACGCTGGTACAGGCCAGGGTGTAAGCATTCATGATCCATTGGGCATCCTGAAAACCTGCGCCCAGTTGCTGTTCCAGGGTCGGGAGGATCACCGGCACGCTGGAGATTTCCAGGCCGAACATCAGGGCGACGAGGCAGACGGCGGTGAGGGCAAGGCTATCTCTGGCGGTGCGCGGAGCGCTGACGGCCGATACAGCGGCGGCGGGCGGCATGAGGTGTTCCTTACGGTTGAGTGGAAACGCTATTCTCGCGGGAACAGATTTCCTTATTCGTGATAAGTTTTCCTCTGATAAGGGAATCAAGAGCGACAATAGAATCATGCCCACTCCGCGTTTTGATGGCGTTGAACTCTTTTTGCAGATCGTTGAAAGCGGCAACCTGACCGAGGCCGCCGAGCGGCTCAACCTCACGCGCTCTGCGGTGGGTAAAGGTTTGGCGCGACTGGAAGCTCGCCTGGGCACCTGCCTGTTGCAGCGTTCCACCCGCCGCCAGCGTCTGACCGAGGACGGGCAGGCGTACTACGAGCATTGCTTGCGCGCACTGGCCGAATTGGAGGCCGCCGAGTCGGTGTTGGAGAGTGGCCGGCAGCAGCCGCGCGGGCGGTTAAGGGCGAGCCTGCCACTGGCGTTCGGTCACCACTACGCGGCGCCTGCTTTGTGGGGTTTGATGGACCGTTATCCGCAATTGAAGATCGAGATCTCCTTCTCTGACCGGCTGATAGACCTGGCACAGGAAGGCTTCGACGTGGCCGTGCGCATTGGCCCGCTGCCGGACACCGACCGCCTGAGCGCACGCCGTTTGGGCGAGCAGTCCGTGGGGTTGGCCGCGTCACCTGCGTACGTGCAACGTGTCGGGCCAATTGAGTGTATTGATGACCTCGCCAGCCACCGAGGCATTGCCTACCGTTGCAACAATTCGTATCACTCGGGGATGACCTCGCCTTTGGTACTGGACGACCTCCAGGCCGTGGCCGATGCCGCCATTGCGGGCGTGGGCCTGGCGTGGTTGCCGAGCTGGTTGATTGCGCACTATGTGCTGCGCGGCCAACTGGAAGCAGTACTGCCGAGCTACCGCGACCAGCCTGCGCCGATCCATGTGATTTGGCCCACGGCCGCACACATGCCGGCCAAGACACGCTGCGCAATCGATGCCTTGGTCGCCGGCACCCCAAGTTGCCTGGCGGGTAGCTGACCCTGACCAACAAAGCCGATCCCCTGTGGGAGCTGTCGAGCTTCAGCGAGGCTGCGAAAGCGGCAGGTCAGGCACCTTGGATAGCGCCTGTGCCGCCGCCTTCGCAGCCTCGCTAAAGCTCGACAGCTCCCACAGTTGATCTCTATTGCGGGCGAGATTTGTGCATCGTCGCGATGCTTTTGCGAGCCACGATCTGACCGAAAAAAGTCGATCCCCTGTGGGAGCTGTCGAGCTTTAGCGAGGCTGCGAAAGCGGTGGGTCAGGCACCTTGGATAGCGCCTGTGTCGCCGCCTTCGCAGCCTCGCCGGGGCTCGACAGCTCCCACAGTTGATCTTCATAGCGGGTGAGATTTGTGCTCGTCGCGATGCTTTTGTGAACCGAGGTTTGACCGACAAAGCCGATCCCCCTGTGGGAGCTGTCGAGCTTTAGCGAGGCTGCGAAAGCGGTGGGCCAGGCAACTTGGACAGCGCCTGTGCCGCCGCCTCCGCCTTCGCAGCCTCGCCGGGGCTCGACAGCTCCCACAGGGTTTTGCATCGTTTGTAAGACCCCAGTTCTTGGCTGGAGCTTTTATGACTCAGGCAATCAGAACGCGATGGACGTCTGCACATACACCGTGCGTGGCTCACCGACGTATTTGCCTTTGTTGTTATCGTCGAACGAGCGGGTGTAGTACTGCTTGTTGAGGATATTTTTCACACCGACTGCCACGTTCAAATCCGACAGTTGTGGGCCGAAGTCATACGCCGCGCGGCTGCTGAACAGCATGTAGCCTGGGATGCGTCCGGTACTGCCGTCGGCACTTTCCGCCTGGGTGTTGGCGTTGTCGGCGAACTGGCTGCTCTGGTAGCTGCTGTCCAGGTTAAGTTTCCAGCGACCTTCGGTGTAACCGACGCCCACGGTGCCTTTGTGCTTGGAGGAGAAGGGCACGCGATTACCCTTGTTCGGGCCGTCTTCGCGGATGGTCGCGTCGACGTAGGCGTAGGTGGCGTACACATCAAAACCGGCCAGCGCCGGGCTCAGCCCGTCAAGGGCGTAGTTGAGGCTCGACTCGATGCCTTGATGGCGCGTTTCGCCGCGGGCGATCACCGAGTCGTTGGTCTGGTTGCTGTCGTACTGGTTGTCGAAATTGATCAGGAACGCGCCGATTTCCGCACGCAAGGTGCCGTTGTCATACCGCGTGCCGAGTTCCCAGGTGCGGGCTTTTTCCGGCTTCACTTCGCCGCTGGTCACGCGGTTGGGCATCTGGCTGTACTGCACGCTGCCGAACGAGCCTTCGGTGTTGGCGTAAAGATTCCAGTCTTCGGTCAGGTGGTAAAGCACGTTCAACGCCGGCAGCGCGGTGTTGTAGTCGCCCTTGTATTTGACGTTGGTCAGGTTGTTGGTCTGCTGGGACTCGATCATCTCGTAGCGGATGCCTGGGGTGATGGTCCACTTGCCGATATCGATGCGGTCATCGACAAAAAACGCGTTGGCCTCGGTGGCGCCACGCGTGTCGCGGTCGTTGCGGCTGTTGGTGTCGGGCAGTTGCTGGTTGGCGCTGATCGGCGTGCGGTAGCGCAACTCGTGCCCGGCTTCGTTGATGTAGCGGTAGCCGACGCCCACTTCGTGGCTGGTGGGGCCAAGGTCGAAGCCCTGGGCGAAGCGGGTTTCGAGGCCGCGTACCCAATACTCGCGCGGCGACAGCGAAAGGAAGTTGCCCTGATCCAGGTAGCCATTACGCAACGTGGTGGTGAAGAAGGTGTTGGCGGTGAATTCGCGGCGGTCTTCCTGGTAGCGGTAACCGGCGTTGAACATCGTACGGCGACCCCAGAATTTGTCGTAGGGGCGGGTGGACTGATACGGATCAGCCTTGTAGTCCTTGACGTTCAAGCCACCGGGCATATCGGCCCGGCCTTCGTAGTACTGCGCCATGGCGTTGAAGCTGTTGGCGTCGTCCAACTGGTATTTGCCTTTGAGGATCAAGTCGTCAATGCGCGTGTTGCTGTTTTCGCGCCAGTCGCCGCCACGGGTGCCGGAATACAAAATGGCGCCGCCCAGGCCGTTATCGGCCGTGCCGCCAGCCAGCAGGTTGCCGGTGGTCTTGAAGCCATCATGGCTGGAGGACGGGCTGGTCTCGGTCTGCAAGCCGCCTTTGACGGTGGGGGCGTCCGGGATTGCGCGGGTCACGAAGTTGACGATGCCACCGACGTTTTGCGGCCCGTAACGCACCGCGCCGCCGCCGCGTACCACGTCCACGGCGTCCATGTTGCCCATGCTGATCGGGGCGAAGGACAGCTGCGGTTGGCCATACGGCGCGAAGGGCACCGGGATGCCATCCATCAAGACGGTGGAGCGCGAGGCGAGGCGGGGGTTGAGCCCACGGATGCCGAAGTTCAGCGCCATGTCGTGGCTGCCGGTGCCGTTGTTTTCCGGGGCGTTGACGCCGGGAATGCGGTTGAGCACGTCACGCGCCTGTGTCGCGCCCTGGCGCTCGAACTCTTCGCGGCG
The DNA here is from genome assembly GCF_007713445.1 of Pseudomonas sp. RGB. NCBI lineage: Bacteria > Pseudomonadati > Pseudomonadota > Gammaproteobacteria > Pseudomonadales > Pseudomonadaceae > Pseudomonas > Pseudomonas sp. RGB. The sequence goes on from NZ_VMSH01000005.1 coordinate 82,371, forward strand.
GATCACATCACGCGCGCCGGGGTGTTCGAACACGTTGGTTTGCGCCGCATCGCCGAGCCAGTCGCCCACCACGTTGGAGGTTTGTAATTCAAGGGTGGCAGGGGCGCTGGCCGGTTGCAGGCTGTAGGCGTTTTCGCCCTCGGCGCGGGCTTGCAGGCCAGTGCCTTCCAGGAGTTTTTGCAAGCCTTCGTCGGCGCTGTAGTTGCCCGACAAACCCCGACTCTGCATACCCGCTGTGACCTCGGAGCCGAACGAAATCAGCACGCCGGCCTCGCGACCAAATTGGTTCAGCGCGGCTTCCAAGGTGGCCGGGGCGATGTGATAGGGCTTGGCGTCTGCCGCCAACACATGCGGGAGCACGGTAAGACTCAGGCTCGCGCCGAGTAGGAATTGGCGCAAGGTGCGGACAAGAAGCGTCGGTTGCTGGGGCATGAAGGGCGGTCCTGAGAAGGTAGGATCAAGGTGGCTTTCCTTCTCTGTCACGCGAGGTGTGGAAAACGGCTCATGTTTTTTAAAAATAATTTACGCGCGTGCCTGGACGGTCACCCAGTAGCGGGTAAAACGCCGTACTTTCACCGGCAGGCTGACTTCCAACAGGTCGAGAATGCGTTCGCTGTCGTCCAGCGGATAACTGCCGGACAGCAGCAGGTTGGCCACTTGCGGGTCGCAATTGACCTGGCCTCGGCGATAGCGACCCAGCTCGGCGAGGAAATCGCCCAGGCGCATGTGCGCGGCCACCAGCATGCCGTCGGCCCAGGCACCGCTGTTGGCGTCGGTCGGGCGCGGGGTGTCCCAGCCTTTGCGGGTGAAATTGACTTGGCGCGAGGCCTCGACGGTCAGCGGCAGGCCGCTGTAGTGGTTGGGCATTACCTCAACATGGCCATCGAAAACTGCCAGTTGCGTGTGGTCGTTGAACTGACGCACGTTCAGCCGCGCCGCCTGGCTGCTGAGCAGGCCTTGGCCGGTCAGCACGTGCAGCGGCGTATCGCCGGGGCGGGCGGTCAGCAAGATCTCGCCTTCGAGCAAGCGGACCAAGCGTTGGCTGCCGTCAAAATGCACATCCACTGCGCTGCCGGTGTTGAGCTGCAACTGGCTGCCATCGGCCAGCTGCACCTTGCGTCGTTGGCCGACGGGGCTGCGGTAGTCGGCGCTCAGCGGCGGCAGAATATGTTGCTGGCGCAGGCTCCAGGCCGCGGCCGAACCGGCGCCGAGAATCAGCAGCAGCTTGAGGGCCTGGCGCCGGCTGCTGGATTTGGGCGCGTTCAAGGCGGCGTGCGCCAAGGGCGAGGGCATGCCGCGCAGGCGTTGGTTGACGCGCTGGATATGGTCCCACGCGCGCTGATGTTCGCTGTGGGCGTCCAGCCATTGCTGCCAGGCCGCTTGCTGGCGCGGGTTGAGTGCGCCTTGCTGCATTTCCATCAACCAGTGCACGGCTTGTTCGGCGACTTGCGTGGAAAAGTTCATAGGGCGAAGTAGCAGCGCATGGCGGCTTTATTCAAGTGGCGTTTGACGGTGGCGATGGAGATACCCAGCTCGGCGCCGATTTGCGCGTAGGTCAGGCCGTCGAGCTGGGCCAGCAGGAAGGCGCGTTTGACCTGAACGGGCAGGCCGTCGAGCAGTTGGTCGAGCTCCAGCAAGGTCTGCAGGATGATTGCGCGTTCTTCTTCCGACGGCGCCACGTGTTCGGGCATTTGCGCCAGTGCGTCGAGGTAGGCGCGTTCCAGGTCCTGACGACGGTAGAAGTTGAACAGCACGCGCTTGGCCACGGTGGTGAGGAACGCGCGGGGTTCGATCAGCGTTGGGGCTTCCCGCGCGGTGAGCACACGGATGAAGGTGTCCTGGGCCAGGTCGGCCGCGCTTTCCGGGCAGCCGAGCTTGCGTCGCAACCAGCCGGTGAGCCAGTGGTGATGGTCGTTGTACAGAACTTCAACGGGGGTGGACGGCTGCAACGCAATCACTCCATAAGCATCGGCATGCTTTAGAGAACAAGAATTGTTCGCATTGTAGGGCGCGTGACGGGGTTCGGCAATCCGCCAGGACCGGTGATTCATCCGTTCTCTTTTGCTTATGAGAATATTTATCATTAATATTGCGCGCTGATGACCCTGGCGCCTCCCGTATGAAAAGCAAACCCTCACTTCCCGTTGCCTATCGCCTCGCCGTAACCTCGCGCGTGCTGGCTGCCGTGGTCGGCGGATACCTGATGGCGTCCCTGGCGGCCGTCTGCCTGGCGTTGTGGATGCCCGTCTCCCGGGCCGACGCGGTGATCACCGGGATGATGAGTTCGTTTGTGTTCTACCTGTTGGCGGTAATCTGGTGTTTTGCCTGCCGCACGGCAGGGCGAGCCTGGTTTGGCGTGATGCTGCCGAGTGCGATGTTTGCCACGCTGGCGGGCATCGGTTTGTGGATGACGCGCACATGAAAGAGGGCTTTCGCCAGGCGATGGCCTGGTTGCACACCTGGGCTGGACTGATCTTTGGCTGGCTGCTGTTTGCGATTTTCCTGACAGGGACCTTGTCCTATTTCAAGGACGAAATTACCCACTGGATGCAGCCCGAAGTGCAGGCTTATCCGTTGGATGACGCGCGTAGCCTCGCCGCCGCCCAAACCTATCTGCAGCAACAGGCGCCCAACGCCGCGCGCTGGTTTATCACCCTGCCGGACAGCCGCGATCCCGGCCTGTCGGTGATGTGGCAAGACAAAGTCGACCCCGGCAAACGCGGCAACTTCATCCAGAAAGTCCTCGATCCCGTCACCCGCCAGCCCGTGCAGGCGCGTGAAAGCATGGGCGGCGAGTTCTTCTATCGCTTCCACTTTCAGCTGCAGATGCCTTACCCGTGGGGGCGCTGGCTGTCGACCATCGCCGCGATGGTGATGTTTGTGGCACTGATCACCGGCATCATCACCCACAAGAAAATCTTCAAGGACTTCTTCACCTTCCGCCCACGCAAAGGCCAGCGCTCCTGGCTCGACGGGCATAACGCGGTGGGCGTGCTGGTGTTGCCGTTTCACTTGATGATCACCTACAGCAGTCTGGTGATCTTCATGAGCATGGTGATGCCAGCGCCGATCGTGGCTTCCTACGGCGACGACAGCCGTGCGTTTTTCAATGACGTGTTCCCCAATACCAATAACGCGCCGGCGCTCGGACAGCCGGGTGTATTGCTGCCGTTAGGGCCGATGTATGAGCAAGCGCGCCAGCAATGGGCGGGTGGGCATGTTGGTCGTTTGGTGGTCAACAACCCTGGCGATGTGAACGCCTCGGTCAATGTGGTTCGCGCAGGTGCCGACCGCGTGGTGCACGATTTCGGCAGCAGTGTGTCGTTCAACGGCACCACCGGCGAGTTGTTGCGGGTCAGCGGTGAACAGTCGTTGCCAGCGGCGATTGGCGGCAGTTTCTACGGCTTGCACATGGGCCATTTCGCCGGCCCGGTGCTGCGGTGGTTGTACTTTATCTGCGGCCTGGCGGGCACGGCGATGATCGGCACGGGCCTTGTGATTTGGCTCGGCAAGCGCCAGCTCAAGCACGCCAAAACCGCTGTGATGCCGTTTGAATTGCGGCTGGTTGAAGTGCTGAACATGGCCAGTATGGCCGGGCTGATGATCGCCATCGCGGCGTTTTTCTGGGCCAACCGGTTGTTGCCGGTGAGCTTCGCCGAGCGGTCCGACTGGGAAGTGCAGGCCTTCTTCATTGCCTGGGGCCTGAGCCTGTTGCATGCCGTGCTGCGTCGAGGCCGCCAGGGCTGGGTTGAGCAACTGAGCCTCGGCGCCTTGCTGTTTGTGGCCATTCCACTGCTCAACGCATTGACCACCTCGCAGCACTTGGGCGTGTCACTGGCCAGCGGTGATTGGGCCATGGCCGGTTTTGACCTGACGTGCCTGGCCAGCGGCCTGTTCCTGACCTGGGCGGCCTGGAAGATGCAGCGCCGCGCGGCGCCGCAGCCCAAGGCCGAACGCGCACGTGGACTGACGCTCAAGCAGGAGGCGAACTGAATGCTGCTCGCCCTGTTGATGTGCTACGCCGGGTTTACCGCGCTGTGCCTGTCCACCGACCGCCATCACGGTGAACTGCTGCACAGCAAACCCTCACCACCGCGACGCCTCACATTGCGTGTGGTCGGTTGGCTGCTGCTGGTGCTGTCGATATGGCCGGCCGTGGCGGCCTCGAATTGGGCGCAGGGGTTGGTGGAGTGGTGCGCCGTATTGATGCTCAGCGCACTGCTGCTGGTGTTGCTGTTGCCGTATCGGCCAAGGCTGGCCTTGATTCTGGCGGGCGTCGGCCTGCTGGCCAGCCCTGTTGCGGCGTTCGCCTTACTCTGAGCTTCCCATGATGATCAGCACCCCACCCGAATCCCAGGACAGCCAGCACACCGATGCGGCCGGTGGGCGTGCGCATTTCCTGCAGGTGTTTTTGTCGCAGCGCTCGCAGATGGAAGCGCTGGTCAGCCGGCGCGTAGGCTGCCGGGCGACGGCGGCCGACCTGGTGCAGGACCTGTTCCTGCGCTTCTGGCGCCGGCCGCTGGTGCAGGTCGAAGAACTCAGCACCTACTTGTTGCGCTGCGCCGGCAACATCGCCATTGATCACTTGCGCAGCGAAGGCGCCCGGGTGCGCAGCAGTGAGGGCTGGTTGCCGGAGCAGCAAGACAACCAGGGTTCCGAGCCCCAGGCGGCGTTTGAAGCAGGCAATGACCTGCGCCATGTCGAAGCCGCCCTGCGCAGCCTGCCGGAGCGCACTCGGCAGATTTTCCTGCTCAACCGCATCCACGGCCGCAAATATGCGCAAATTGCCCAGGCCATGGGGCTGTCCCAAAGTGCCGTGGAAAAACATATGATGCGTGCCCTCGAAGCCTGCAAAGCCAGCCTTCGCGAACCCTCGTCCCCACGCACGCCAGGGAAAGCACCGTGAACGTCACCCCCACGCCCGCCCAGGAGCAGGCCGCACTCGAATGGTTGAGCTTGTTGCATGACCAGCCCAGCAGCGGTGACCAGGCCACGTTCAGCCGTTGGTTGCGTGCCGACCCCGCGCACGTCGAGGCCTATGCTCAGGCCCAGGTGTTGTGGGAATTGAGCGAGGTACCGGCACGCAAACTGGCGGACGAAGACGCCTTGGCCTTGCAGGGCTACCTCAACGCGATGAACACCTCGAAGCGCTCGCGTGCGGTGCGTTGGTCCGGCGCCCTGGCCGTGGCCGCGTGCCTGCTGGTGATGGTGTCGATGGGCGCCGGCTGGCAGCCGTCGCGCTGGGTCGATGACTTCGGTGCTGATTACGTGACGGCGCCGGGGCAGGTGCAGACCGTGACCCTGGCCGATCAATCCCAAGTCACGCTGGATGCCGACAGCGCCATTGCCGTGGACTTCAGCCACGGCGAGCGCCACATTCAGTTGCGCCGCGGGGCGGGTTTTTTCAGCGTGACCCACACCGGCCAGCCCTTTGTGGTGGCGGCTGGCAGTGGCGAAGCGCGAGTGCTCGGTACGCAGTTTGAAGTGCGCCTGCAACCGGCCGGCGCTCAGGTGACGGTGCTGTCCGGCCGCGTGGGTGTCACGCCGTCAGGCCAGGGCCAACAGCAAATTCTTACGGCAGGCCAGCAAGCGGCCTACGCCGACGGTGTGGCCGATACTCTGCACGCGGTCGACAGCGAATCACGTCTGGCATGGCGCGATGGCTGGCTCAACTACTACAAGGTGCCGTTGGCGGATGTAGTCAGGGACCTTGGCCGTTACTACCCGGGCCGGATCCTGCTGATCAACGACGAGATGGGCGCCAAGCGCGTCAGTGGCAGTTTTCCAAGCAAGGATCCCTTGGCAGTTTTGAGTGCCTTGCAGGCCGTTCTGGGTTTTGAACAACACGCTGTGCTGGGTCGCATGATTGTATTGCGCTAGACACGAATGCTTCGATCGTCACTTTCAGCGTGGCGATTCTTTCAAAAATTTCCCCTTGCCGGTTTTTTACATGGCGCTGTAGGCCAGGTATCCCGGTGCCTGTAGAGCGTTCATTTAACCTTCATCCCAATTGCCAAAACCTGTCACCAAACCGTTACACGGGCCAAGGATGATCCCCGGATTCCTGAGCAGGTGGTCAGGAAGATTGGCGTCGCCGTTCACCCGGTTTTGACAGCCAGTACCTCCCTCCATAACAACAGATAGATGCACGTAAGGGATCTACTCGTGAAGATCAACACACTCTCTGCCCTGCTTTTAGCATCGGGCCTAGGTAGCTTTGCGCCGCTGGTTTTGGCAGACACCACTCAGGATGTCGGTTCGGTGAATGTTGCCGGCAAACAAACCCTGGGCAATGGGCACATGATTCGCGAAGAAAGTGCCAAGGCGCGGTCGACGGTAACCAAGGAAGCCATGGACGAAATGTCCGCGACCGCCAACGCCATCGACAAGCTTAAATACACGCCGGGTATCAACGTATCCAGCGACGACGCCAGCGGCACCAGCGGCACCAACTTCACCATGCGGGGCATGAGTTCGGATCAGGTCGGGGTGTCTGTCGACGGCGTGCCGATCAACGACTCGGGCAACTACAGCGTGTATTCAAACCAACTCGGCGACCCGGAAAACCTCGCCGAAGTGTTTGCCACCCAGGGCTCCTCCGAGGCGGACGGCCCGCACATCGGCTCCAGTGGCGGCAACATCGGCATGATCACGATTCGCCCGACCAAAGAGTCCGGGCTGTTCGCCAAACAGATCGTCGGTGCCAATGACCTGCGCAAGACGTTCGTGCGGGTGAACACGGGCGATTTTGGTGGCCTCAAGAGCTGGGTGTCGGCCTCTCACCTTGAGGGTGACAAGTGGCGCGGCAAAGGCACGCTGCGCAGTGACAAAGTCGAGTGGAGCAGCCTGTTTGAAGACGGCAACGGCAACTCCACCCTGGCCACGGTGAAATACAACAACCAGGAAAATTACAACTACAACACCCTGAGCAAGTCGCAGTTCGAGACCGATGGGCGCCGCAAGGACTACTCGGAAACGCCGGTGTACAAGTCGGGTTTGCTGTCGTCGTCCTACAAGCTCAATCGCAATCCGTTCGAAAGCGTCAACGCCACGCTCACCCAGCGCTGGCAGTTGCAGGACAACCTGGCGCTGACGGTCACGCCCTATTACTACTGGGCCAACGGTGGCAGCTTCAGCGGCCAGACCGCATCCAACCTGGGGCCGAAGTCTGATAAAGCCGGCAACTACAACCTGAGCAACCTGCAATCGGCCAACTATTACCGGCCATCATGGACCGAGACCTGGCGCCCTGGCGTCACCGCGAAAATGAAATGGGACATCAACGAAGAACACAGCCTGGACTATGGCTACTGGTATGAGCGCGCACGCCAGCGCCAGACCCAGCCGTTTATCGGCATCAACGGCGAAGGCGCGCCCGATGATGTGTGGGGCGATTACAACAGCGGCGGGCAGGTCGTCGACAAGAACGGCGCGACTGTCCAGGGCCGCCACTACTACACCGTTACCCCGTCGCAGAAACTCTGGGTGCAGGACAGCTGGCAGGCCACACCGGACGTGAGTTTTGTCGGCGGCGTGGCGTACCAATACGTAGAGCGTGACGGCAACAACCTGGGCAGCCTGTACGACAAACCAGAAAAACGTAACACCCGTTATCACCAGTTCCTGCCGAGTTTCAGCGCCAAGTACCAGGTCGACGAAAGCAACCAGACCTTCTACAACGTCACCCGCAACATGCGCACGCCGCCCAACTATGTGCTGTACAACAAGGGCGACTCGGTCAGCCTGAAGTCTGAGTTGAGCTGGAACCAGGAGCTGGGCTGGCGCTACACCGAAGACGACATGGCGTTGAGCGCGACCCTGTTCTACATCAGCTTCAAGGATCGCCAGGTGTCGACCACCGATGCTGCCGGCGACTACATGGTGCTCAACGTCGGCAGCGTGGATAACAAGGGCCTGGAACTGGAGTGGAGCGGTTTGTTGCCGCATCACTTCAACTACTACGCCTCGTACACCTACACAAAGTCCGAGCAGCAAGACGATTTGCTCAGCAAGAATGTGCTGTTGCCGACGGCGGGCAAGCAACTGGCCAACGTGCCGGAAAACATGTTCAACCTGGTGTTCGGGTATGACGACGCGCGCTTCTACGGCAACATCGCGGGCAAGTACGTCGGCAGCTTCTATGGCGATTTGACCAACAAGGAAAAAATCGAAGGCCGCACGGTGTTCGACCTGAACGCTGGTATTTACTTGCCGGTGGACAAGAAAGTCATCAAGTCGGCAGCGTTGCGCTTCTCGATGCTTAACGTGTTCGACAAGCAATACCTGAGCTCGACCCGCACCGTGGCGTTCAACTCGGTACCGGTGAATGGCCTGGCGCCGAGTACGGCGTATTACAACGTGGGGGAAGAGCGCACGGCGATGGTGTCGCTGGAAGCCAACTTCTAACTAAGGCTGGCGCAGAGCAAAATGTGGGAGCGGGCTTGCTCGCGAAGGCGGTGGATCAGTCAATGCCTGTAGCAACTGACACTGCGCTTTCGCGAGCAAGCCCGCTCCCACATTAGTTCTGCAGTGTTTTGCAGATTAGCTATTTCAACGCGGCCATGATCGCTTCAGGGTTGTAATCGCGAATCAGCGTGCCGTTCACGTCCACAAACGGAATCCCGCCGCCGCCCAATGCCTCATAGGCTTTGCGCGCCTGGGCATCCTTCTCAATGTCCAGCGCCTGGTACGGAATGCCCTTCTGGTCCAGAAAACGTCGGATCTGCTTGCAGTAGCCACACCACTCGGTGGCATAGAGCACCACACGCGCCGATGTGCGTACTTGCTCCGAAACCACCTGCGAGGGGTTGAACAGCCGCTCGATCTTGCCCCAGTTCTGGATCACCACCACGACCAGCAACACCAACAGGACTTTCTTGAAAACCCCGCCGAGCATCAGTTACGGCGCTTGAGCTGGTCAGTCAGTTGGGTCGGCAGGCCTTTGATGATCAAAGTGCCGGCGGCTTCGTCGTATTCGATCTTGTCGCCCAACAGGTGCGCTTCAAAACTGATGGACAAGCCTTCGGCGCGACCCGTGAAGCGGCGGAACTGGTTGAGGGTGCGTTTGTCGGCCGGGATTTCCGGCGACAGGCCGTAATCCTTGTTGCGGATATGGTCGTAGAACGCTTTTGGCCGGTCTTCATCGATCAACCCCGACAACTCTTCCAGGCCCATGGGTTCGCCGAGTTTGGCCTGGCTGCTGGCGTAGTCCACCAGGGTTTTGGTTTTTTCGCGGGCAGATTCGTCGGGCAGGTCTTCGCTCTCGACAAAATCGCTGAACGCCTTGAGCAGGGTACGGGTTTCGCCCGGGCCGTCGACGCCTTCCTGGCAGCCGATAAAGTCGCGGAAGTATTCCGAGACCTTCTTGCCGTTCTTGCCTTTGATAAACGAGATGTACTGCTTGGATTGCTTGTTGTTCTGCCACTCGGACACGTTGATCCGCGCCGCCAGGTGCAGTTGGCCCAGGTCCAAGTGACGCGAGGGGGTCACGTCCAGCTCATCGGTCACTGCCACGCCTTCGCTGTGGTGCAGCAGGGCGATCGCCAGGTAGTCGGTCATGCCTTGCTGGTAGTGGGCAAACAACACGTGGCCGCCGGTGGACAGGTTGGACTCCTCCATCAGCTTTTGCAGGTGCTCGACCGCCGTGCGGCTGAAGCGGGTGAAATCCTGACTGCCGTCGAAATATTCCTTCAACCAGCCGCTGAACGGGTGCGCGCCGGACTCGGCGTGGAAGAAACCCCAGGCCTTGCCTTGTTTGGCGTTGTAGCTCTCGTTGAGGTCGGCAAGCATGTTCTCGATGGCGGCCGACTCGGCAAGCTCCGAATCGCGGGCATGTAGAACTGCGGGTGTGCCGTCGGGTTTTTTGTCGATCAGGTGGACGATGCAGTGACGGATCGGCATAGGCTTCTCGGCTGGTTGAAGGGGAGTGGTAAGCCTCCCCAAAAAGTCGCCAGTGTACCGCACCCATTGGCCATGACGCGCTTGGAAGGCTGTTTTGGGCGACCTCCCACGGGCTATATGCCTTTTTTTCACGGTTTAGAGCGATAAAGCTGACCAAATGGGTATGTTGAGGCGGATATTTCCCCGTCTCTGTGCTAGTTTTGCCCCGTCTTACGCCAAGACTCGGCGTTAAGCGTGCATTCAGCATCTGTCAGGTCGAACCAATCCCCGTTTCAAGCATCTATAACCCCGATCCCGTGGTTATGGCCGGGGGTGCCAGGCCTTGACGGTCAGGCTCGACGGCTGACACTGCACTCTGCAATCCATATGAATTTGATAGGGAAGGAACACCACAATGGCTATTACTAAAGACCAACTGATCGCTGACCTGGCTGAAGCAGTAGACGCACCGAAAACTACCGTGCGCGCTCTGCTGGACCAACTGAGCCAAGTTGTTGCTGATCAGCTGGAAAACGGCGGCGAAATCACTCTGCCAGGCGTTGGCAAACTGAAAGTGACTGAGCGTCCAGCCCGTACTGGCCGTAACCCTTCGACTGGCGCTGCCATCGAAATCGCTGCCAAGAAAGTTATCAAGCTGGTTGTGGCCAAAGGCCTGACCGACGCTGTTAACAAGTAAGACGCAGCAAAAAAAACCGTGCTCCGGAGCAATCCGGGCACGGTTTTTTGTTGCCTGCGATTTGACTGCAGTGGCGGCTCAACCGTGGCGAGGGAGCAAACGCCCTCGCCACCGTTTCAGTCGCGCACCCAGCGCTGACGCCAGATCTGCTGCTCGTTCTTGGTCTGGAAGGTCCAGGCCACGAAGCGGCTTTGCTTCTGACCCTGGGACATTTCCACCACCTGGCTCTCAAGTACTCCGGCTTTTTTGAGGGCTGTCTGGATTGCGGGCAAGTTCGACGCTTTTGACACCAGGGTGCTGAACCACAACACCTTGTGGGCAAAGTGCGCACTCTCGGCGATAAGCTGCGTGACGAAGCGCGCTTCACCGCCCTCACACCACAGCTCCGCCGACTGGCCACCAAAGTTCAGGACCGGCAACTTGCGCTTGGGATCGGCCTTGCCCAGAGCGCGCCACTTACGCTCGCTGCCCTTGGTGGCTTCTTCCATGGACGCGTGGAACGGCGGGTTGCACATGGTCAGGTCAAAGCGTTCGCCCGGCTCCAGCAGGCCCAGCAGGATCTGCTTGGGGTTGGCTTGCTGACGCAGTTGGATAACTTTGCTCAGGTCGTTGGACTGTACGATGGCCTTGGCGGCGGACACCGCGATAGGGTCGACCTCCGAGCCGAGGAAGTTCCAGCGGTACTCCATGTAGCCAATCAGCGGGTAGACGCAGTTGGCGCCCATGCCGATGTCCAGCACCTTGACGATTGAACCGCGCGGGATCTTGCCGTCGTTGACGCTGGCCAGCAGGTCGGCAAGAAAATGCACGTAATCGGCACGCCCCGGCACTGGCGGGCACAGGTAGTCCGCCGGAATGTCCCAATGCTGGATGCCATAGAACGCCTTCAACAGCGCCCGGTTGAACACCCGCACTGCGTCCGGGCTGGCAAAGTCGATGCTCTCTTTGCCGTACGGGTTGATGATCACAAATTGCGCCAGTTCCGGCGTGGTCTTGATCAGCGCCGGGAAGTCGTAACGGCCTGTGTGGCGGTTGCGCGGGTGCAGGGTTGCCTCTTTGCGCGGTGCCACGGGCTTGGCCGGGGCGGCGGATTTAGGCTTCTTGCGCGGAGGTTTAGGTGTGCTGGGGGCGGTCATGTTGATTCTGGTGTTGGCTCAAAGTGGTGGGCATTGTCACACATCCTGAGACCCTCTCGGGCAAATGTGGGAGGTGGCTTGCCCCCGATTGCGGTGTGAGAGGCAAAAATATTCAGACTGATACACCGCCATCGGGGGCAAGCCCCCTCCCACATTGACTGGATTGCCAGCAAGGATTGGAAAATTCCAGGGCAAAAAAAAGAGGCCCGAAGGCCTCTTTCTTACACGGGGTTCACCTTACAGGCTGGAAATCCGTGCATGTTGCTCCGCCAGCTTGCCCAAGGCCTGTTCAGCCTCGGCCAGCTTGGCGCGTTCTTTGTCGATCACTTCAGCCGGCGCCTTGTCGACGAACGCCGCGTTGGACAGCTTGCCGCCCACTCGCTGCACTTCGCCTTGCAGGCGGGCAATTTCCTTGTCGAGACGGGCCAGTTCCGCGCCCTTGTCGATCAGGCCAGCCATCGGCACCAGCACTTCCATGTCGCCGACCAACGCAGTCGCGGACAGCGGTGCTTCGGCGCCGTCAGCCAACACGGTGATCGACTCCAGTTTTGCCAGCTTCTTGAGCAGCGCATCGTTCTCGGTGAGGCGACGCTGATCTTCGGCGCTGGCATTCTTCACGAATACCGCCAATGGCTTGCCCGGCCCGATGTTCATTTCGGCGCGGATGTTGCGCGTGCCGAGCATCAAGGTCTTGAGCCATTCGATATCGCTTTCGGCCGCCTCATCAATGCGCGCTTCGTTGGCCACCGGCCAAGGCTGCAGCATGATGGTCTTGCCTTCGATACCGGCCAGCGGCGCGAGGCGCTGCCAGATTTCTTCGGTGATGAACGGCATGAACGGGTGCGCCAGGCGCAGGGCCACTTCCAGCACGCGCACCAGGGTGCGGCGGGTGCCACGCTGACGTTCGACCGGCGCGTTTTCGTCCCACAGCACAGGCTTGGACAGTTCCAGGTACCAGTCGCAATACTGGTTCCAGATGAACTCGTACAAGGCTTGTGCGGCCAGGTCGAAACGGAACTGGTCGAGTTGGCGGGTCACTTCGGCTTCAGTGCGCTGCAGCTGCGAGATAATCCAGCGATCAGCCAGGCTCAGCTCATAGGCTTCGCCGTTCTGGCCGCAGTCTTCGCCTTTATCCAGCACGTAGCGCGCGGCGTTCCAGATCTTGTTGCAGAAGTTGCGATAGCCTTCGACGCGGCCCATGTCGAACTTGATGTCGCGGCCGGTGGACGCCAGCGAGCAGAAGGTGAAGCGCAGGGCGTCAGTGCCATAGCTGGCGATGCCGTCGGCGAACTCGTCGCGGGTCTGCTTCTCGATCTTCTTCGCGAGTTTCGGCTGCATCAGGCCCGAGGTGCGTTTCTGCACCAGGGTTTCCAGGTCGATGCCGTCGATGATATCCAGCGGGTCCAGGACGTTGCCCTTGGACTTGGACATTTTCTGGCCCTGGCCATCACGCACCAGGCCGTGCACGTACACGGTCTTGAACGGCACTTGCGGCGTGCCGTCTTCGTTCTTCACCAAATGCATGGTGAGCATGATCATCCGGGCAACCCAGAAGAAAATGATGTCGAAGCCGGTGACCAGCACGTCGGTGGAGTGGAATTTTTTCAGGAACTCAGTCTGTTGCGGCCAGCCGAGCGTGGAGAATGTCCACAGGCCCGAGCTGAACCAGGTGTCCAGTACGTCGTTGTCCTGTTGCAGCGCCACGTCCGGGCCGAGGTTGTGCTTGGCGCGTACTTCGGCTTCATCGCGGCCCACGTAGACTTTGCCCGACTCGTCGTACCAGGCCGGAATCCGGTGGCCCCACCACAGCTGACGGCTGATGCACCAATCCTGAATGTCGCGCATCCACGAGAAGTACATGTTTTCGTACTGCTTTGGCACGAACTGGATACGGCCATCTTCCACGGCGGCAATCGCAGGTTCAGCCAACGGCTTGGTGGACACGTACCACTGGTCGGTCAGCCACGGCTCGATGACGGTGCCGGAGCGGTCGCCTTTCGGGACTTTCAGTGCGTGGTCGTCAACGCTCACCAGCAAACCGGCAGCGTCGAACGCCGCCACGATCTGCTTGCGCGCTTCAAAACGGTCGAGGCCGGCGTATTCGGCCGGGATCTTGCCGTCGATGCTCTCGTTCAGCGTACCGTCGAGGTTGAACACCTGGCACGCCGGCAGCACGGCGGCGTTCTTGTCGAAGATGTTCAGCAGCGGCAGATTGTGGCGCTTGCCGACTTCGTAGTCGTTGAAATCGTGAGCCGGGGTGATTTTCACGCAGCCGGTGCCGAATTCAGGGTCGCAGTAATCGTCAGCGATGATCGGAATACGACGACCAACCAACGGCAGCTCAACGAACTTGCCGATCAGCGCCTGGTAGCGTTCATCGTTCGGGTTAACGGCCACGGCAGCATCGCCGAGCATGGTTTCCGGACGTGTCGTGGCGACGATCAGGTAGTCGTTGCCCTCCGCGGTCTTGGCGCCGTCGGCCAGCGGGTACTTGAGGTTCCACAGGAAGCCCTTCTCGTCGTGGTTTTCCACTTCGAGGTCGGAAATTGCCGTGTGCAGCTTGGTATCCCAGTTGACCAGACGCTTGCCGCGGTAGATCAGGCCGTCTTCGTGCAGGCGCACGAAGGCTTCTTTCACGGCTTCCGAAAGGCCGTCGTCCATGGTGAAGCGCTCACGGCTCCAGTCTACGGACGAGCCCAGGCGACGGATCTGACGGCTGATGTTGCCGCCGGACTGGTCTTTCCATTCCCAGATCTTCTCCAGGAATTTCTCGCGACCCAGGTCATGACGGTTCTGGCCGGTGGCTTCGAGTTGGCGTTCCACCAGCATCTGGGTGGCGATACCGGCGTGGTCGGTGCCCGGTTGCCACAGGGTGTTGCGGCCCTGCATGCGGCGGAAACGGATCAACGCATCCATGATCGCATTGTTGAAGCCATGGCCCATGTGCAGGCTGCCAGTGACGTTCGGTGGCGGAATCATGATGGTGTAGGCATCACCCGCGCCTTGCGGAGCGAAATAATTCTCGGACTCCCAGGTCTCGTACCAGGAAGTTTCAATAGCGTGCGGCTGGTAGGTCTTATCCATGCGCGGCGGGACCCTAGTTGGCATTAATTCAGGAAAGCCGGCAAGTATAACGGGGGATAGGGCGCAGGGCGAGGCGAAGACAGGCTAGAGATGTACGCAGTGCAAATGGGGGAGGGGGCTTGCCCCCGATGGCAGTAGGTCAGTGACTGATAAGCTGACTGACCCAGCGCTATCGGGGGCAAGCCCCCGCCCACAGTAGATCCAGGTGTGGCTCAGGACTGATATTGGCTGAGCAACCGCTCCATGCGCGCATCCATTCGCCGTTTGATTTCGGCTTCGATATGCGGAGCAAAGTCGTCGATCACATCCTGCATGATCAACTGCGCAGCGGCGCGCAACTCGTTGTCCAGATGCAGCAGCAGGGCGTCGGGCGCTTTTTCTGCGGCGGGTTTGGCTTCTGCCACGGGAGCGGCAGCAACAGGCTCGGGTGCAACAGGCTTGCCACTGACCATGTCGAACAGCAGCGGAATCTGTACCTCGGCGTCGACCGTTTCGGTCAGCAGCGGCGGTTGCAAGCCATCATCACCGAGCAACTGACGGATCGACTCGAGGTCGTCCAGCAGGTGGTCGTCTTTTTTTATAGGGTTTGGCGTGTCCATCATGTACTCAAAGTCGTTGTAGCCGGTGATCCTGCAGAGAATAGCCCTGTTCGCGGTAGAAACGGAAACTCTCCCGCGCGGCCTGACGAATAGCCGGATCTTCCACCACCACTTCTGCCACACGGGCAAATGCCTTGGCGAAGGCGGGTACTTTCAGGTCCAGGTTGACCAACAGGTCGTTGTGATCGCCGCAGCTGTCGCCCAGGCCCAGCACAACCAAGCCTTCGGGTTCGGACTCGGCAGGGCCGTGCGGCACGAAGCTTTCGCCCTTGAAGCGCCATAAGCGCGCGTCGAGGTCATCACGTTGGGCGCCATCGCTGCAATGCAGGTAGATGCGGTGGCCCATGCGCCAGGCTTTTTCGGTGAGCTTGCAGGCAAAGTCCAGGCGCGCGGAAGGATCGGCGCTGGGCAATATATAGAAGTCGACTTGGGTCATTGCGGTTCCTGAGACCAGGGCGGCAAGAGGGCCGCCCCGGAATCTTCAGTTTCAGGCTTTGGCGCGATCCAGCAGGTACTGGGTCAGCAGTGGCACCGGACGGCCAGTGGCGCCCTTGTCCTTGCCGCCGCTGGTCCAGGCCGTGCCGGCGATGTCCAGGTGAGCCCAGTTGAGGTTCTTGGCAAAGCGCGACAGGAAGCAGGCTGCGGTGATGGTGCCGGCTTTCGGGCCGCCGATATTGGCGATGTCGGCGAACGGGCTGTCCAGCTGTTCTTGATATTCATCGAACAGCGGCAGTTGCCAGGCGCGGTCGTCGGCAGCCTTGCCGGCGCTGAGCAGTTGCTCGATCAACTCGTCGTTGTTGCCCAGCAGGCCCGAAGTGTGGGCGCCCAGGGCAACCACACAGGCACCGGTCAGGGTGGCGATGTCGATCACGGCCTGTGGCTTGAAGCGTTCGGCGTAGGTCAGCGCATCGCACAGCACCAGACGGCCTTCGGCGTCGGTGTTGAGGATTTCGACGGTCTGGCCGCTCAGGGTAGTGACGATATCGCCCGGACGGGTCGCGCCGCCGCTCGGCATGTTCTCGGCACACGCCAGGATGCACACCAGGTTGATCGGCAGCTTGAGTTCCAGCACGGCACGCAGGGTGCCGAACACGCTGGCGGCGCCGCCCATGTCGTACTTCATCTCATCCATGCCTGCGCCCGGCTTGAGGCTGATGCCGCCGGTGTCGAAGGTGATGCCTTTGCCGACCAGCGCGTAAGGCTTCTCGGACTTCTTGCCTCCGTTGTATTGCATCACGATCAGGCGTGGCGGCTGGTCGCTGCCCTGGCCCACGGCATAGAAGGAGCCCATGCCCAGGTCCTTGATTTTTTTCTCGTCCAGCACCTCAACCTTCAGGCCCTTGAATTCTTTGCCCAGGGCCTTGGCTTGTTCGCCCAGGTAAGTCGGGTGGCAGATGTTCGGCGGCAGGTTGCCCAGGTCGCGGGTGAACGACATGCCGGCGGCGATGGCCTGGGCGTGGGTCACGGCGCGCTCGACTTCAGCCTGAGCGGCCTTGATGGTCAGCAGGGTGATTTTTTTCAGGGCGCGCGGTTCGGCTTTCTGGCTCTTGAACTGGTCGAAGACGTAAGTGCCATCCACCAGGCTTTCGGCCAGCAGGCGGGTCTTGCCGTAGCTGTCACGGCCTTTTACGACGATTTCATCCAGGGCCAGTGCTGCATCGCTGCCGCCCAGGCCCTTGAGGGTGTTGAGAATGCCGCTGATGATCTTGCGGAACGGACGGTCGCCCAGTTCGGCGTCCTTGCCCACGCCCACCAGCAATACGCGGTCGGCTTTAAGGTTGGGCAGGCTCTGCAGCAACAGGCTTTGGCCGACTTTGCCGGCCAGGTCGCCGCGCTTGAGCACGGCGCTGATGGCGCCACCGCTGAGTTCATCCAGTTGCTTGGCGGCGACGCCGAGCTTGCGGCCTTCGCCGACAGCGACCACGAGGGTGGCGGTTTTCAACGTTTCGGGGCTAACGCTTTTTACAACCAATTCCATTTTCGGGTCCCTTATAAAGGTCTGTGAGCCTGAGTCTGTACCCAGGCTTTAAAGCGTGGCAGCTCTGTAAACCGCCAGCGACAAAGGCCGCAGTTTGAACCTCGCCGGCGGAGCCTGACAACCCTTGCCGCGTGCTTTGTGCACGCGTATGAGCAAGCACCGTGACAGGCGCGGTCAATCACAGGATAATGCGCCATCTTTTTAGCCGGCCCGTGCAAACGGGTCGACTCGGTATGCTTGCTTGTTTGGCCGCCTTAGCCTGACAACCCTGGAGTGTCTGGTTTGATCGTCTTCCGTTATCTGTCCCGCGAAGTCCTGTTGACCCTGAGTGCCGTGAGTGCGGTATTGCTGGTCATCACCATGAGTGGTCGTTTCGTCAAATTCCTGGCTCAGGCCGCTTCGGGCGCTCTGGATCCGGGCTCGCTGTTCCTGATCATGGGCTTTCGCCTGCCAGGCTTTTTGCAACTGATCCTGCCACTTGGCCTGTTTCTCGGCATTTTGCTGGCCTATGGCCGGCTGTACCTCGAAAGTGAAATGACCGTGCTGTCGGCCACCGGCATGAGCCAGCAGCGTCTGCTGGCCATGACCATGGTGCCGGCCACCGGCGTTGCCCTGGTGGTGGCATGGCTGAGCATGAGCCTGGCGCCTCAGGGCGCCATGCAGTTCCAGCTGCTGCTGAACAAGCAGGATGCGATGACTGAGTTCGACACCCTTGAGCCTGGGCGCTTTCAAGCGCTGAACGATGGCACGCGGGTGACTTACACCGAGACCATGACGGATGACCGCGCCAACCTGGGCGGCGTGTTTATTTCGCAGAAAAATCTCGGGCAGAACCAGAAAGACCGTGGCATCTCGATTCTGGTGGCCAACAGTGGTCGCCAGGAAGTGCGTCCGGATGGCAGCCGTTACCTGATCCTGGAAAATGGCTACCGTTACGACGGCAGCCCTGGCCTCGCCGATTATCGGGCGATCAAGTACGACACTTATGGCGTAATGCTGGCCAAGCCGGACATCAGCGAAGAGGTCACTGACCGCGATGCGCTGCCGACATCGTCGCTGTTTAACAATAAGGAACTGCGCTCCGTCGCCGAGCTGCAATGGCGGCTGTCGCTGCCGCTGCTGGTATTTATCGTGACGTTGATGGCCGTGCCGCTGTCGCGCGTCAACCCGCGTCAGGGTCGCTTCCTCAAGCTGTTGCCGGCAATTTTGTTGTACATGGCCTACCTGACCCTGCTGATTTCCGCCCGTGGTTCCATGGAGAAAGGCAAGTTGTCGCCGGTCCTCGGCCTGTGGGGCGTGCACGGGATCTTCCTGTTGATCGGCCTGGGGCTGCTCTACTGGGAACCTATCCGTTTGAAAATGAAGAGCCGTCGTGGCCTGAAGGAGTTGGCTCGTGGCTAAGCTCGATCGCTACATTGGTAGCAGCGTACTGATCGCCATTCTGGCGGTATTGGGCATTATTCTCGGTCTGGCCTCGTTGTTCGCCTTTATTGACGAAGTGGGCAACGTCACCGACACCTACACCGTCATGGATGTGTTGAGTTACGTGGCGCTGACCGCACCGCGCCGGCTCTACGACATGATGCCGATGGCCGCGCTGATCGGTTGCCTGATCGGGCTGGGCAGCCTGGCCAGCAGCAGCGAACTGACCATCATGCGCGCCGCCGGTGTATCGATCGGGCGCATTGTCTGGGCGGTAATGAAACCCATGCTCCTGCTGATGGCGTGCAGCGTGCTGATTGGCGAGTACGTGGCGCCTCCGGCCGAGGCCACTGCTCAGGCCAATCGCGCCCTGGCCCAGGGCTCGGGGGATGCGCAAAGCGCCAAGCACGGCCTGTGGCACCGTCAGGGTGATGAGTTCATCCACATCAACGCCGTGCAGCCGGGCGGTTTGTTGGTGGGTGTGACGCGTTATACGTTCGACAAGGAACGGCACATGCTGACCTCCAGTTTCGCCAGGCGCGCGCAATACGATGCCGAGAAATGGACGCTCAGTGACGTCACCACTACGTACTTCCGCAATGTCGGGCAGGGCACCAAGGCCAGCACCGAAGTGATCAATGTGCCGAGCGAGCAATGGGATATCGCCCTGAAGCCGGAACTGCTCAACACGGTGGTGATGATCCCGGAGAGCCTGCCGATTACCGGTTTGTGGAGCTATATCCACTACCTCAAGGATCAGGGCCTGAATAATGGCCGCTACTGGCTGGCGTTCTGGGTCAAGGTGCTGCAGCCGGTGGTCACCGCCGCGCTGGTATTGATGGCGATCTCGTTCATCTTCGGCCCGTTGCGTTCCGTGACCCTCGGTCAGCGGGTGTTCACCGGCGTACTGGTGGGCTTTACCTTCCGTATCGCCCAGGACTTGCTCGGTCCGTCGAGCCTGGTGTTCGGTTTCTCGCCGCTGTTTGCGGTGCTGGTGCCGACAGCTATCTGCGCCCTGGCCGGGTTCTGGCTGTTGCGCCGCGCGGGTTGATACTGCGCTTATGAACAAAAAATGCCCCGTTCGAGAGATCGGGGCATTTTTGTTCTGGTCAGCAAAGATGACGTCTGGCCTGAGCATCAGGTACAATTCCCGGCTATTTTTCAGCGGGCAATCTGCCTGCAGCCTTTTTGAGTGTTGATCCGTGAGTGATTTGAGTCATATCCGCAATTTCTCCATCATCGCCCACATTGACCATGGTAAGTCGACGCTGGCCGATCGATTCATCCAGATGTGCGGCGGCCTTGCCGAGCGTGAAATGGAGGCCCAGGTACTGGACTCCATGGACCTCGAGCGCGAGCGCGGGATCACCATCAAGGCCCACAGCGTTACCCTGTACTACACCGCCAAAGACGGTATCAAGTACCAGCTCAACTTCATTGACACCCCGGGCCACGTTGACTTCACCTATGAAGTCAGCCGTTCCCTGGCGGCCTGTGAAGGTGCGTTGCTGGTCGTGGACGCGGGCCAGGGCGTCGAAGCCCAGTCCGTGGCCAACTGCTATACCGCCATCGAGCAAGGCCTTGAGGTCATGCCGGTGCTGAACAAGATCGACCTGCCTCAGGCCGATCCGGACCGTGTCAAAGAAGAGATCGAGAAGATCATCGGCATTGACGCCACCGACGCCGTCGAGTGCAGTGCCAAGACCGGCCTGGGCGTCGACGAAGTGCTCGAGCGCCTGGTCAAGACCATCCCCGCACCTACCGGCAACTACGAAGATCCGCTGCAAGCGTTGATCATCGACTCCTGGTTCGACAACTACCTGGGCGTTGTTTCCCTGGTACGTGTACGCCACGGCCGTGTGAAGAAGGGCGACAAGATCCTGGTCAAGTCCACCGGCAAGATCCATCTGGTAGACAGCGTCGGCGTGTTCAACCCGAAACACACCGCCACCACCGACCTGAAAGCCGGTGAAGTGGGCTTCATCATCGCCGGCATCAAGGACATTCACGGTGCACCGGTCGGTGACACCCTGACCTTGAGCTCCACCCCTGATGTAGACGTGCTGCCGGGTTTCAAACGCATCCAGCCGCAGGTTTACGCCGGCCTGTTCCCGGTCAGCTCCGATGACTTCGAAGACTTCCGCGAAGCCTTGCAGAAGCTGACCCTCAACGACTCGTCGTTGCAGTACACCCCGGAAAGCTCCGACGCGCTGGGCTTCGGCTTCCGCTGCGGGTTCCTGGGCATGCTGCACATGGAGATCATCCAGGAGCGCCTTGAGCGCGAATACGACCTGGACCTGATCACCACCGCGCCAACGGTTATTTTTGAGCTGGCGCTGAAAACCGGTGAAACGATTTACGTCGACAACCCGTCCAAGCTTCCGGATCTGTCCTCCATCGAGGACATGCGCGAGCCGATCGTGCGGGCCAATATTCTTGTGCCGCAGGAACACCTGGGCAACGTCATTACCCTGTGTATCGAAAAACGTGGCGTACAACACGACATGTTGTTCCTTGGTACCCAGGTGCAAGTGACCTACGATTTGCCGATGAACGAAGTGGTCCTGGACTTCTTCGACCGTCTCAAATCCACCAGCCGCGGCTATGCTTCGCTGGATTACCATTTCGATCGTTATCAATCGGCTAATCTGGTGAAACTGGATGTGCTGATCAACGGCGACAAGGTAGATGCACTGGCGCTGATCGTGCACAAGGACAACGCGCACTACAAAGGTCGGCAGTTGACCGAAAAGATGAAAGAACTGATTCCGCGTCAGATGTTCGACGTCGCGATCCAGGCCGCCATTGGCGGGCAGATCATTGCACGGACCTCCGTCAAGGCTCTCAGAAAGAACGTACTGGCCAAATGCTACGGCGGTGACGTAAGCCGTAAGCGCAAGCTGCTTGAGAAGCAAAAGGCCGGTAAAAAACGCATGAAGCAAGTGGGCAACGTGGAAATTCCACAAGAAGCCTTCCTTGCGGTGCTCAGGTTGGATAGTTAGGTCCTATGTCACTAAATTTCCCGCTGTTGCTGGTCATCGCCGTTGCCGTTTGCGGTCTCCTGGCGTTGCTCGATCTGGTGTTCTTCGCCCCGCGTCGGCGGGCGGCTATCGCTTCCTATCAGGGCAGCGTCAGCCAGCCCGATGCGGTGGTGGTCGAGAAGCTGAACAAAGAGCCTCTGCTGGTTGAATACGGCAAGTCGTTCTTCCCGGTGTTGTTCATCGTGCTGGTGCTGCGTTCGTTCCTGGTGGAGCCGTTTCAGATCCCTTCGGGGTCGATGAAACCGACCCTGGACGTGGGCGACTTCATCCTGGTGAACAAGTTTTCCTACGGGATCCGCCTGCCGGTGCTCGACAAGAAAGTCATCCCGGTCGGTGACCCGCAGCGCGGCGATGTGATGGTGTTTCGCTACCCAAGCGACCCGAACGTCAACTACATCAAGCGCGTAGTCGGGCTGCCGGGCGACGTGATTCGCTACACCAGCGACAAGCGTCTGTTCATCAATGGTGAGTCGGTGGCCGAGAAACTGATCGGCGCCGAACCGAACACCTTGGGCAGCGCCGAGCTGTATCAGGAAAAACTCGGCGCGGTAGAGCACGAAATCCGTAAGGAAATGAGCCGCTACCGTGCGATGCCTGATGGCGAGTGGAAAGTGCCTGCCGGGCACTACTTCATGATGGGCGACAACCGCGACAACTCCAACGACAGCCGTTACTGGGATGACCCCAATATTCCCAAGGACCTGCTGGGCATGGTTCCCGACGAGAACATTGTCGGCAAGGCCTTTGCGGTCTGGATGAGTTGGCCGGAACCCAAACTCAGCCACCTGCCGAACTTCTCGCGGGTCGGGCTGATCAAGTAATACAGGCGGCGCTGTGAACACAGCGCCGAATGCTTTTCTGGGGTTCGGACAATGCGTCGTCCGGCCTCATGCGGCACCAACCAGGATTTGAATTTGAACACTGCGTCAATCGTCGATGGCCGCCGGTGCCACCAACTAGATATGGATAAACCGTGACCGTTTCTCTAAGTCGTCTCGAGCGTCAGCTCGGCTACACCTTCAAGGACCAGGAATTGATGGTCCTTGCCCTCACACACCGCAGTTTTGCAGGGCGTAATAACGAGCGCCTGGAATTTCTCGGTGACGCCATCCTCAACTTCGCCGCCGGTGAGGCGCTGTTCGAGCGTTTCCCGCAAGCGCGCGAAGGCCAGCTGTCACGCCTGCGTGCGCGGCTGGTGAAAGGCGAGACCCTGGCCGTGCTGGCCCGCGGTTTCGGCCTGGGCGAGTACCTGCGCCTGGGTTCCGGGGAACTGAAAAGCGGTGGCTTTCGTCGCGAGTCGATCCTGGCTGATGCCCTCGAAGCGTTGATCGGTGCGATCTACCTGGATGCAGGCATGGAGACGGCCAAGGAGCGCGTGGTGGCCTGGCTGGCTTCGGAGATCGAGAGCCTGACGCTGGTCGACACCAACAAAGATCCCAAGACCCGCCTGCAGGAATTCCTGCAGTCGCGCGGTTGTGAACTGCCACGCTACGAAGTGGTGGATATCCAGGGTGAGCCGCATTGCCGCGTGTTCTTCGTGGAATGTGAAATCACCTTATTGAATGAAAAAAGCCGAGGTCAGGGTGTGAGCCGTCGTATTGCCGAACAGGTAGCGGCCGCTGCAGCACTGATTGCCCTGGGCGTGGAGAATGGCCATGACTGATTCAACCGCAACACGCTGTGGCTATGTTGCCATCGTCGGCCGTCCGAACGTGGGCAAGTCCACGCTGCTCAACCACATCCTGGGCCAGAAGCTTGCGATCACCTCGCGCAAGCCGCAGACCACCCGTCACAACATGCTGGGCATCAAGACCGAAGGCAACGTGCAAGCGGTCTATGTTGATACCCCGGGCATGCACAAAGGCGGCGAGAAAGCCCTGAACCGCTACATGAACAAGACCGCTTCGGCGGCGTTGAAAGACGTCGACGTGGTGATCTTCGTGGTCGACCGCACCAAGTGGACCGACGAAGACCAGATGGTTCTCGAGCGCGTGCAGTACGTCACCGGCCCGTTGATCGTCGCGCTGAACAAGACCGACCGCATCGAAGACAAAGCCGAGCTGATGCCGCACCTGACCTGGCTGCAGGAGCAACTGCCGAACGCCCAGATCATGCCGATCTCGGCCCAGCACGGTCACAACCTTGAGGCCCTGGAGCGCGTGATCGCGGGTTACTTGCCCGAGAACGAGCACTTCTTCCCGGAAGATCAGATCACCGACCGCAGCAGCCGCTTCCTCGCCGCTGAACTGGTGCGCGAGAAAATCATGCGCCAGATGGGCGCCGAGCTGCCTTACCAGATCACCGTCGAAATCGAAGAGTTCAAGCAGCAGGGCAAAACCCTGCATATTCATGCGCTGATCCTCGTCGAGCGTGACGGCCAGAAGAAAATCATCATTGGCGACAAGGGCGAGCGCATCAAGCGCATCGGCACCGAAGCGCGCAAGGACATGGAGTTGCTGTTTGATTCCAAGATCATGCTCAACCTGTGGGTGAAGGTTAAGGGTGGTTGGTCCGATGACGAGCGCGCGCTGCGCTCCCTGGGCTACGGCGACCTGTAGGGTCTTGAATACACCACAGGGCTGAAAATGTGGGAGGGGGCTCGCCCCCGATAGCGGTGGGTCAGTTAACAAACAAGTGACTGACACACTGCCATCGGGGGCAAGCCCCCTCCCACATTAGGTTTGTGTAGTTTTCAAAAATGCATTGCAGCAGTGAGCATCCATGTCCCAACCCACCAGCCAACTCGCCTACGTCCTGCACAGCCGCGCCTACCGCGAGACCAGCGCCCTGGTGGACTTCCTCACGCCCCAAGGCCGCCTGCGTGCAGTCTTGCGCAGCGCCCGAGGCAAGGCCGGCACGCTGGCCCGGCCGTTCGTGGCCCTGGACGTGGAGTTTCGTGGCAAGGGCGAGCTGAAAAACGTCGGCCGCCTGGAAAGCGTCGGCAACTCCGCCTGGCTCAACGGTGAAGCCCTGTTCAGCGGCCTGTACCTCAACGAGCTGCTGATCCGCCTGCTGCCCGCCGAAGACCCGCACCCTGCGGTCTTCGATCACTACGCCGCGACGCTCATTGCACTGGCCGAAGGCCGCCCGCTGGAACCGCTGCTGCGCGCCTTTGAATGGCGATTGCTCGACGACCTGGGCTACGGCTTTGAACTGAGCAACGACCTGCACGGCGACCCCGTCGCCGCAGACGGCATGTACCGCCTGCAAGTCGACGCCGGCCTGGAACGCGTTTACCTGCTGCAACCCGGCCTGTTCCAGGGCACCGAGTTGCTGGCCATGAGCGAAGCCGACTGGACTGCCCCTGGCGCCTTGTCTGCGGCCAAGCGCTTGATGCGCCAGGCGCTCGCCGTGCACTTGGGCGGGCGGCCGCTGGTCAGTCGCGAGTTGTTTCGAAAGCCCTGACAACCCCGTGTATGCTGTGCGGCGTTTCTTTCCCTTTTCAGGAGCGCTTCCGTGAGCACCAGCAATCGCATTCTTCTTGGCGTCAACATCGACCACGTCGCTACCCTGCGCCAGGCCCGGGGCACCCGTTACCCTGATCCGGTCAAGGCCGCGCTGGACGCCGAAGAAGCGGGCGCCGACGGCATCACCGTGCACCTGCGCGAAGACCGCCGCCACATCCAGGAGCGCGACGTGTTGCTGCTCAAGGACGTGCTGCAAACCCGCATGAACTTCGAAATGGGCGTCACCGAAGAAATGATGGTGTTCGCCGAACGCATCCGTCCGGCGCACATCTGCCTGGTGCCGGAAACGCGCCAGGAGCTCACCACCGAAGGCGGCCTCGACGTCGCTGGCCAGGAAGCGCGGATCAAGGCTGCGGTCGAGCGTCTGTCGAAGATCGGCAGTGAAGTCTCGCTGTTTATCGACGCCGACGAGCGCCAGATCGAAGCCTCGCGCCGTGTTGGCGCGCCGGCCATCGAACTGCACACCGGCCGCTATGCCGATGCCACCACGCCCACCGAAGTCGCCGACGAACTGCAGCGCATTATCGACGGCGTACAGTGCGGCCTCAATGAAGGCCTGATCGTCAACGCCGGCCATGGTTTGCACTACCACAACGTCGAAGCCGTGGCTGCGATCAAGGGCATCAACGAACTCAACATCGGCCACGCGCTGGTGGCGCACGCGCTGTTCGTCGGTTTCAAAGGCGCGGTGGCCGAGATGAAAGCCCTGATCCTGGCGGCTGCCAGCTCCAAGTGAGCACAGTCTAAAAATCACTGAAGATCAAAATGTGGGAGGGGGCTTGCCCCCGATAGCGGTGTGTCAGTCAGCCTATCTGTAGCTGACCCACTGCAATCGGGGGCAAGCCCCCTCCCACAGTGATTTTCGGTGTATCCAGAGGTGTAGTTACCCAGCCAAACCCATTGAATTCAGCCATGCGGCAATGCGAAGCCTTACTGTTTAGCCGGGTCAGGTGTATCGTATCTGCCCTTTGCGGGCCTCTGGCCTGTGGCAGATACGTGAGGTTGTTGTGTCCCGATCCTTTTCCCGTCGACAAATCCTGGGTGGTCTCGCAGGCCTGGCCGTAGTGGGCGTCGGTGCCGGTGGCGGCTATCGCTACTGGCTGGGGAAAGTTGCCGAGGCTGAAGCCGGGCACGATTACCAACTGATCGCCGCGCCGCTGGACGTGGAACTGGTGCCAGGCCACAAAACCGAAGCCTGGGCATTTGGCCCCTCGGCGCCGGGCACCGAGTTGCGTGTGCGCCAGGGTGAGTGGCTGCGGGTGCGCTTTATCAACCACTTGCCGGTCGCCACCACCATTCATTGGCACGGCATCCGCCTGCCGCTGGAAATGGACGGCGTCCCTTACGTCTCGCAGTTGCCGGTATTGCCCGGCGAATACTTCGATTACAAATTCCGTGTGCCGGACGCCGGCAGCTACTGGTATCACCCGCACGTGAACAGCAGCGAAGAACTCGGCCGTGGCCTGGTGGGCCCGCTGATCATCGAAGAGCGCGAGCCCACCGGTTTCAAACACGAGCGCACCCTGAGCCTGAAAAGCTGGCACGTGGACGAAGAGGGGGCCTTCGTGGCCTTCAGCGTACCCCGTGAAGCCGCGCGTGGCGGCACGGCCGGGCGGTTGTCGACGATCAATGGCGTGTCCCAGGCGGTGATCGATTTGCCCGCCGGGCAAATCACCCGCGTGCGCCTGCTCAACCTCGACAACACGCTGACCTATCGCATCAACATTCCCGACGTCGATGCGCAGATCTACGCGCTGGACGGCAACCCTGTCGAGCCGCGCCCATTGGGCAAGGAATACTGGCTGGGCCCGGGCATGCGTATTTGTCTGGCGATCAAGGCACCGCCTGCCGGTGAAGAACTCTCCATCCGCAACGGCCCGGTGCGCCTGGGTACCTTCCGCTCCGTCGCCAATACCGATGCGCCCACCGAATGGCCACCGGCGCTGCCCGCCAACCCGATCGCCGAGCCGGACCTGGCGAATGCCGAGAAACTCAACTTCAATTTCGAATGGGTCGGTACCGTGTCGGTCGATGACGGCAAACCGCCGAGCCTGTGGCAAATCAACGGCAAGGCCTGGGACATCACCGACAAGACCTGTGCCGATCGCCCGATTGCCAAGCTTGAGAAGGGCAAAAGCTACATTTTCGAATTGAAAAACATGACCCAGTACCAGCACCCGATCCACCTGCACGGCATGAGTTTCAAGGTAATCGCCTCGAACCGCCACAAGGTGATCCCGTACTTCACCGACACTTACTTGCTGGGCAAGAACGAGCGCGCGCGCGTGGCGTTGGTGGCGGATAACCCGGGGGTGTGGATGTTCCATTGCCACGTGATCGATCACATGGAAACCGGCCTGATGGCCGCCATCGAGGTGGCGTGATGCGCCAGATTCGCCCCACGGCGATTATCGACCGCAGCCGCGACCAGGACTTCATGCGCGAAGCCCTGGCCCTCGCCGCCCAAGGCGCCGCCCTTGGCGAAGTGCCCGTGGGCGCCGTGCTGGTGCAGGACGGTGAAATCATCGGTCGGGGTTTCAATTGCCCGATCAGCGGCAACGACCCCAGCGCCCATGCCGAAATGGTCGCCATCCGCGCCGCCGCGCAGGCGATCAGCAACTATCGCCTGGTCGGCAGCACGCTGTATGTAACGCTGGAACCGTGCAGCATGTGCGCGGGCCTGATTGTGCATTCGCGCATCGCGCGGGTAGTGTACGGCGCGCTGGAGCCCAAGGCGGGGATCGTGCAAAGCCAGGGGCAGTTTTTTACCCAAGGGTTTCTCAACCATCGGGTGCTGTTTGAAGGCGGGGTGTTGGCTGAGGAATGCGGGACAGTGTTGAGTGAGTTCTTTAAGGCCAGAAGAGCCAAGCCCACACTCTAAAGAACACTGAAAACCAATGTGGGAGCTGGCTTGCCTGCGATAGCGGTGCATCAGTCACTGATCAATTGACTGAAAGATCGCTATCGCAGGCAAGCCAGCTCCCACAGTTTGATCTCCATTTATTCAGGGAGATTGCAGGTTATTTCTTCGCGATAATCACCGCCCGCATCGGCGCCGGCAGCCCTTCAACGGTCTTGCTGTGATCATCCGGGTCCAGGAAGTCGCGCAGCGACTGGTACTTCATCCACTCCGTGCCGCGCTGTTCCTCGACCGTGGTCACGCTCACATCCACGCAGCGCACGTCGCTGAACCCGGCACGCCGTAGCCACAGCATCAAGGCCGGTACCGAAGGCAGGAACCAGACATTGCGCATCTGCGCATAGCGGTCTTCCGGCACTAACACTTGCTGCTGATCGCCTTCGACCACCAGCGTTTCCAGCACCAATTCGCCGCCTTTGACCAGGCAGTCTTTCAATGCCAGCAAGTGCTCGATCGGCGAACGGCGGTGATAGAACACGCCCATGGAAAACACCGTGTCGAAGCCTTCCAGGTTCGGCGGCAGGTCTTCAAACGGGAACGGCAAGTGCCAGGCCTTCGGCTCGTTCAGGTAGCGCTGTACGGCCTGGAACTGGCAGAAAAACAGCCAGTTCGGGTCCACGCCAATCACGCTGTCGGCACCCGCGCCGAGCATGCGCCACATGTAGTAGCCGTTGCCGCAACCCACGTCGAGGATGCGCTTGCCGTTCAAATTCAGGTGCGGGGCAACGCGTGACCACTTCCAGTCCGAACGCCATTCGGTGTCCACATGCACGCCAAACAGGTTGAACGGGCCTTTGCGCCACGGGCTCAGGCCCATCAGCGCGGTGCGCATCTGTGCGCGGGTGGCGTCGTCGCAATCGGTATCAAGGGTCAGGCCATTGAGCAAATCGACTTCGCTGGGCTGGATCTGCGGCAGCGCATCCAGCGCACTCTGCCAACGCTCCAGGTCGCCATGACCCTTTTCCATCTTGCTATCGAGTTGCGCTTGCAGGCCTTGGGCCCATACGGCCAACGGAGTACCGACCAGGTGGCGGGCGAGGGGAGAGAGATCAATCATGGCAAGGCAATCAACGAGGCAAAGTTAAGACACTGGAACCACGGCACGACTTTCGAGAACCCGGCTGCCAGCAGGCGTTCGCGGTGTTCTTCGAGGCTGTCGGGCTTCATGACGTTTTCGATGGCGCTGCGCTTCTGGGCGATTTCCAGTTCGCTGTAGCCGTTGGCGCGTTTGAACGCGATGTGCAGGTCGGTGAGCAATGCGTGTTCTTCAGGGTCGTTGAACCGCAGCTTTTCCGAGAGGATCAACGCGCCGCCCGGCAGCAGCGACTGGCGGATGCGCCCCAGTAATGCCAGGCGTTGATCGGGGGCGATAAATTGCAGGGTGAAATTCAGCGCCACCACCGAGGCCGGTTGGAACTGCAGCGCGAGGATATCGCCCTCGATCACCTCAACCGGCAGCAACTCCTGGAACATCGAGTCCTGGCCATTGAGGTATTCGCGGCAGCGCTCGACCATCGCCGCCGAGTTATCCACGGCGATTACCCTGCATCCGTCGGTGCGCACATGGCGGCGCAGCGCCTGGGTGACCGCGCCGAGGGACGAGCCCAGGTCGTAGAGCACGCTGTTGGGTTGCGCAAACTGCGCGGCCAGTACGCCGAGGTTCTCGACGATGGTCGGGTAACCGGGCACCGAGCGCTTGATCATGTCCGGGAACACCCGCACCACGTCCTCGTTAAAGGCGAAGTCCGGCACCTGGGGCAGGGGCTGGGCGAATAGGCGATCGGGTTCTTTGCTCACGGTTGTTCCGGCGACGAGGGGGGAAAGGCCGGCATTTTAGCCAAATTGGCCCTCGTGTGCGCGGGTAGTCTGATGGAAAGCCGAGGCGGTGATGCCCCACTGACCCAGCCAATACGTGCCGATCAATAAATACGGCGCCGCCTCAAAGGCGACCACGAACCGATTGATACCAATCAGCGTGTCGGAAAACACAAACGACACCGCGCCCGCCGCCGCCAGCAGGGCCGAGCGCTTGGGCACCTCACTGCCCAGTCGCGCCAATGCACGCCAGAGCATCGCGCTGATCACCAGCGCATACACCACCACCGGAATCAGCAACTCGCCCAGGCCATGGGCAATCAGAATGCTCAGCAGAATCGCACCCACGCCCAGTGCCAATACCAGCGGCAACAACGCCAGCCGCCGGCAATCGCTGAAATAGGCTTTCAGATACGCCAAATGCGCAAACAGGAAGGCGCCCAGGCCGAAGATAAACAGGTCGCCTGGCCACGCGAGCAAGACGTCGCCCACCAGGGAAAAAATCAGCCCCAGGCTGATCCAGCGTCGATAGTCGGTGGGCGGCGCGTCATGCAGCCAGCCCAGCAACGCCAGCACCGGCAACGGTTTGACCAACAGGCACAGTAACGCCGCGTGGGTGCTCAAACCGTAGACAAAGGTGCCGGCGCCCATCAACGCAAGAATCAGCCAAGGCATATCAGTTCACCGTGATGGCGCAGTCGAAGGTTTCGGCAGGCTCGGCTTCCGGTTCCCAAGGTTGCTGGGAGGTCAGGCGCAAACGGCCCTGGCCGGCCGCGAAGGCCTGGAAACGCCAAGTGGATTGGCCGCCACCGCCGATCACCCCGGACTCGGTGCTGCTGTAAACCTCAGGGCTGAGTGCACGCAGCACGCCGCCGGCGGAATCCTGGATGGCCCAGCGATAGCCGGTGGTGGGGTTGCTCGGCAAGGTGAGGATCAGGTTTTGCCCGGTTTTAAGCTGGAGCGGGCAGGCGCTCTGGTTTTCCACGGTGACGTTTTGCTTGGGGGCACTGGCGCAGGCGGCCAGCAGGGCAAGGCTCAAGGGGAGAAGCAGGCGGGCAGCGGTCATGGGGGCTCCGTTGTTTGACGACGAAGGGCGAGCATAACCGAAGATGAGACAAGGTGTGACAAGGCGGGCTTTTGTGTTGGCAGGTCTGGCCTGATCGGGGGCAAGCCCCCTCCCACAGTTGACCGAGTACATCCTTTGGAATGCAGTCAAATGGTGGGAGGGGGCTTGCTCCGATGAGGCCAGTTCAGGCACTACACAATGGTCAGAACAACACCTTCGCCACATCCGCAAACCGCTTGGCAAAGTGCACCGTCATACCTTCTTTCAGGTACTCCGGCAGCTCTTCAAAACTGCCACGGTTGGGCTCCGGCAGGATCAGCTCGTGAATCTTCTGGCGCCGCGCCGCAATCACTTTCTCACGTACACCACCAATCGGCAGTACATGCCCGGTCAGCGTCAGCTCGCCGGTCATTGCCACGCCTTTTTTCGGTGGCTGGTTGCGCGCCAGCGACAGCAACGCACTGGCCATGGTCACGCCGGCGCTTGGGCCATCTTTGGGCGTAGCACCTTCCGGCACGTGCAAGTGCACGAAGGCTTCGTCGAAGAACTTCGGATCGCCGCCAAATGACTTCAGGTTCGAGCTGATGTAGCTGTAGGCAATCTCGGCGGACTCTTTCATCACCTCACCCAGTTGCCCGGTGAGCTTGAAACCACGATTGAGCGTGTGAATGCGCGTCGCCTCGATTGGCAGGGTCGCGCCGCCCATGCTGGTCCACGCCAGGCCTGTGATCACGCCGGTACCGGACAGCACTTGCTCATTGCGAAACACCGGCATGCCCAAGGAGCTTTCCAAATCCTTGTTGCCGATCTTGATCACCGAGTCCGGCTCGTCCAGCAGCTTGACCACGGCCTTGCGCACCAGTTTGCCCAGCTGTTTTTCCAACTGGCGCACCCCGGCTTCGCGTGCGTAGCCGTCGATCAGCGCGCGCAGGGCGCCGTCGCTGATGGTCAGGGTGTTTTTCGACACACCGGCCTTTTCCAACTGTTTTGGCCACAGGTGGCGCTTGGCGATGGCAACCTTTTCTTCGGTGATATAGCCCGACAGGCGAATCACTTCCATCCGGTCCAGCAATGGGCCTGGGATCGAATCAAGCGTGTTCGCCGTGCAGACGAACAACACCTTGGACAGGTCCAGGCGCAGGTCCAGGTAGTGATCGAGGAATTCGACGTTCTGTTCCGGGTCGAGGGTTTCCAGCAATGCCGACGCCGGGTCGCCCTGGAAGCTCTGGCCCATCTTGTCGATCTCATCGAGCATGATCACCGGGTTCATCACCTCCACATCTTTGAGCGCCTGCACCAGCTTGCCCGGCAGGGCGCCGATGTAGGTACGGCGATGGCCCTTGATCTCGGCCTCGTCGCGCATGCCGCCGACACTGAAGCGATAGAACGGCCGGCCCAGGGACTCGGCGATGGATTTACCCACGCTGGTCTTGCCCACGCCCGGCGGGCCGACCAGCAGCACGATGGAACCGGCGACTTCACCTTTATAGGCGCCCACCGCGAGAAACTCGAGGATGCGGCTCTTGATGTCATCCAGGCCCGCATGGTGCTTGTCCAGCACCTTGCGGGCGTGTTTCAGGTCGAGCTTGTCTTCGCCGTACACGCCCCACGGCACCGAGGTGGCCCAGTCCAGGTAATTGCGCGTAACGGCGTATTCCGGCGAACCCGTTTCCAGGATCGACAGTTTGTTCATTTCTTCGCTGATGCGTTTTTGCGCCTGGGTCGGCAGTACTTTGCCCACCAGGCGTTGTTCGAACTGCTCGACATCCGCGCTGCGGTCGTCCTTGGTCAGGCCCAGCTCCTGCTGGATGACCTTGAGCTGTTCCTTGAGGAAGAACTCGCGCTGGTGCTCGCCGATCTTGCGGTTCACCTCGGCGGAGATTTCCTTTTGCAGGCGCGCAACTTCAACTTCCTTGCGCAGCATCGGCAGGACTTTTTCCATGCGCTTGAGCATGGGCACACAGTCCAGCACTTCCTGCAGCTCGTTGCCGGTGGCCGAGGTCAACGCAGCGGCGAAGTCGGTGAGCGGCGACGGGTCGTTGGGGCTGAAGCGGTTGAGGTAGTTCTTCAACTCTTCGCTGTACAGCGGGTTGAGCGGCAGCAGTTCCTTGATCGCATTGATCAGCGCCATCCCGTAGGCCTTGACCTCGTCGGTCGGCTCGGTCGGCTGGTGCGGGTATTCGACTTCCACCAGGTACGGCGGGCGGTGGTGCTTGAGCCAGGTTTTGATGCGCACGCGGGTCAGGCCCTGGGCGACAAATTGCAGCTTGCCGTTTTCGCGGCTGGCGTGGTGCACCTTCACCAGCGTGCCGTACAGCGGCAGGCTGGAGGTATCGAAATGGCGCGGATCTTCTGGCGGGGTGTCCATGAAAAACAGCGCAAGGGAGTGGTGGTCGGATTTGCTCACCAGCTCCAGGGTCTCGGCCCACGGTTCTTCGTTGACGATGACCGGCAGCACTTGCGCCGGGAAGAACGGCCGATTGTGGATCGGGATGATGTAGACCTTGTCCGGCAGGTTTTGCCCAGGCAGGGCCAGGCCGGTGTTGGACGAAGCTTGGTGTTCAGCGTTTTCGGGGTCGGCGTAATCGTTCAGGTCGATGTCCGGGAATTCTTGCTGGTCGCTCATGGGGCACCTGCATAAGGAAGTATGCAGCTTAGATGGGGCGGGGCAGCGGTGGTTTCAATGGCGGGGCGCAGTTAGCAACAAATTGCATAATATTTTCGAAACACCGCTTTCCCCCTGTGGGAGCAGGCAAGCCAGCATTGTGTACCGAGCGCCGTCAGCTGATTTTGTGAAGATAAGCCGGCAATGGCTGTTCTGGCAGCACCGACAACACCTTCAAGCGCTGCAGCATTCGCTGGCGTGCCCGCTGCAAATGCTCACGCAAATTCAGCGCCGCGGCGTCATATGCACCGTGCAGCAGCAGCTCCAGAATCAAGCGGTGTTCGGCGAGCATGGCGGGATCGGCGCCGATCCCCAATAAACGGTAGAAAATCCGGCTGATGATCATCGGGCTCTGGCCCTGGCGAATCAGCGCGGCGATCTTGCGGTTTTGCAGGCCGGCAAGGCAGCGCTGGTGCAAGTCCTCTTCGATCTGCTCAATGGCTTGCAGGCTGCACTGTGGGCTTTCTTGAGCCGCCAGCACGCGCTGCAACATGGCTTCGAGCATGTCGCGGTCGAGGTTCGGCGCGCTCTGGCGCAGGGCTTCGGGTTCCAGGCAGGCCCGCAGTTCGTAGTCTTCGGTCACCTCGCGCGCGGTCAGCGGCCCGGCCAGCCATTGGGAGTAGGGCTCTTTTTCCACCAGGCCACGGTCGCGCAAGCGCATCAGTGCTTCACGCACCACGGCGCGGCTGACGCCGTAATGGTCGGCGGCGGCTTGCTCATCAAGGCGGTAATGGCCGAAGGCAATGCAGGTGGACAACGCCGCGCCGATTTCCTCGACGATCCGCTCGCCGAGCGGGCGGGTGTCTACCAACTCGTCATCGCCGTTGAGGCCCAGGTGCGCAGGGCTCAAGGGCAGGCGCAGCGGCTCCATGGCCAGGCCTTCGGGGTTGATCAGGTACCCGCGGCCATTGAAGCGGCAGATCAGGCCTTCGTCGTGCAGCAGGTCCAGCGCCTTGCGCACCGGCACGCGGCTGGTGCCGAACAACTCGGCCAGCGGCGCTTCCAGCAAGACCAGCCCATGGCGGGCGGTGCCGTTGACGATCGCATCACGCAACAGCGTGTGAATCATCGCGTAACGGGAGGCCGAGGCGGACACTGCTTTCATCTGCTTCTCTAGGTAAAGAGTTGAAGGGCTTGTAGGAAAGTGGTCGGGGATTCTCTCATAGTTACCCTGTCACTCTGCGCCACGCTGCTGGCACTTTTTTGGGGCCTTGGCCGTCACCCTGTTACTTTTCTGCACCAAAATGTACTTATTAATAAAAGATACATTATTTCATTCAAGGCCCGTGCCCACACCTTTGCCAATTTTTTTGTTTCCTACAAAACCATCTAGCCCGTAGCTCAAGGGCAGAAACTCGCTCGTGCAAAAATGGCGGCACCAAAGACTGGCACGAAAGCTGCCTTTGTAAAATGTACATTTTATTAATATGTACGTTTTATGAGGTGCATCTTGATGTCAGACGCCACATCAATGGCCGAAGCGTTCGCCAGCGGTCGCAGCGACCCGGTGCAAGTCCTCGAACAGGCGCTGCTGCACGCGAGCATGGCGCCCACCGTGTTTATTTCCCTGACGGCCGAGCGCGCCCGTCGCGAAGCCGAAGCCGCCGCAGCCCGTTGGCGTGCCGGGCAACCGTTGAGCGTGTTCGATGGTGTGCCGCTGGCCTGGAAGGACCTGTTTGATGTCGCCGGCAGCATCACGACCGCCGGCGCCGCTTTCCGTCGCGAGGCGCCAGCGGCGTTGCTCGATGCGCCGAGCGTGGGCCTGTTGTGCCGCGCCGGGATGGTCAGTCTCGGCAAGACCAACCTCAGCGAACTGGCTTATTCCGGCTTGGGCCTGAACCCGCATTTCGGCACGCCGTATAACCCGAACGGCAGCGATCAACCGCGTATTCCTGGTGGCTCGTCATCCGGCTCGGCCGTCGCCGTGGCCGGCGGCATTGTGCCAATCGCCATGGGCACCGACACCGCCGGCTCGATCCGTATTCCGGCCGCGCTCAATGGCGTGGTGGGCTACCGCAGCAGCAGTCGACGCTACAGCCGCGACGGGGTATTCCCGCTGGCGCACACCCTCGACAGCCTCGGCCCGCTGACCCGCAGCGTGCGCGATGCCCTGGTGATCGACGACCTGCTCAATGGCCGCGCGCAAACCCATGTTGCCCGCAGCCTCAAGGGGCAACGCTTTGTGCTCGAGCAAGGCGCGCTGGAAGACATCGAACCGGCCGTACGCAATAACCTGCTGCGCGCCATGGACCTCATCAAGGCCGCAGGCGCGCTGATCGAGGTGCGCCCGTCTGCCACCTTCCAGGCCGCGCTCAACCTGATCAAGCAGGACGGCTGGCTCGGCTCATTCGAAGCCTTCGCGCTGCACGAGGCCTTGCTCGACAGCCGCGACGCCGACCTGCTCGACCCGCGCGTACGCCGCCGCCTCGAAGCCGCACGTTCGTTGCCCGCCAGTCAGTTGCTGCACCTGATCGACGAACGCCGTCGCCTGCAGTGCCAACTGGTCGACGAGCTCGACGGCGCCGTGCTGATTACCCCGACCGTTGCCCATGTCGCACCCCCGTTGGCCCCGCTGGAAGCCGACGACGAGCTGTTCGTGAAAACCAACCTCGCCACCCTGCGCCTGACCATGCCCGGCAGTCTGCTCGACATGCCTGGCGTCAGCCTGCCCAGCGGCCGCGATGCCCTGGGCCTGCCCACCGGGCTGCTGCTCAGCGCCCCGTCGGGGGAAGACGCACGCCTGTTACGCGTGGCGTTGTCCGTCGAATCCGTAATGACTATTTAAGGAGACACATCATGGCTAAAGACATTCTCTGTGCATTTGGCGTCGACGTTGACGCCGTCGCCGGCTGGCTCGGCTCCTACGGCGGTGAAGACTCGCCGGACGACATCTCGCGCGGCCTGTTCGCCGGTGAAATCGGCGCGCCGCGCTTGCTCAAATTGTTCGAACGCTATGGCCTGCGCACCACCTGGTTTATTCCCGGCCACTCGATGGAAACCTTCCCCGAGCAGATGAAGGCGGTGGCCGACGCCGGTCACGAAATCGGCGTGCACGGCTACAGCCATGAAAACCCGATTGCGATGACGGCCGAACAGGAAGAAATCGTCCTGGATAAATCCATCGAGCTGATCACCCAGGTCACCGGCAAACGTCCGACCGGCTACGTCGCGCCGTGGTGGGAATTCAGCAAGGTCACCAACGAGCTGCTGCTGAAAAAAGGCATCAAGTATGACCACAGCCTGATGCACAACGACTTCCACCCCTACTACGTGCGCAAGGGCGACAGCTGGACCAAGATCGACTACAGCCAGCACCCCGACACCTGGATGAAACCGCTGGTGCGCGGCGAAGAAACCGACCTGGTGGAGATCCCGGCCAACTGGTACCTCGACGACCTGCCGCCAATGATGTTCATCAAAAAAGCCCCCAACAGCCACGGCTTCGTCAACCCGCGCCACCTGGAAGAAATGTGGCGCGACCAGTTCGACTGGGTTTACCGCGAACACGAACACGCGGTGTTCACCATGACCATTCACCCCGACGTGTCCGGTCGCCCGCAAGTGCTGCTGATGCTTGAGCGCCTGATCGAACACATCCAGAGCCATGCGGGCGTGCGCTTCGTCACCTTCGACGAAATCGCCGACGACTTTATCCGCCGCCAACCGCGTTCCTGACCCTTAGCCCACACCCCCGAGGCGCGATTTATGTCCATCTACAACAAGCTTGACCTGACTGGCTGGAAACCCCGGCAACTGACGTCCCAGGAAGTACGCTTCGCCACCTGGATCGCGTTTTTCGCCTGGGTGTTTGCGGTGTATGACTTCATCCTCTTTGGCACCTTGCTGCCGGAAATCGGCCGGCACTTTGGCTGGGGAGAAGTGGAGCAAGCTGAAATCGCGACCTGGGTGGCGGTGGGCACGGCAGTGGTTGCCTTTGCCATTGGCCCGGTCGTGGATAAGTTGGGGCGGCGCAAAGGCATTATTTTTACCGTGGCCGGCTCCGCGCTGTGCTCGGCACTCACCGCGATTGGCGGTGCGTGGGGCAAGTCGCCGCTGATTCTGATCCGCTCGTTGGGTGGCCTGGGCTATGCCGAGGAAACCGTCAACGCCACGTATCTGAGTGAGCTGTATGGCGCCTCTGAAGACCCGCGCCTGACCAAGCGGCGCGGGTTTATCTACAGCCTGGTGCAGGGCGGCTGGCCGGTCGGTGCGTTGATCGCCGCCGGGTTGACCGCGCTGCTGTTGCCGGTCATCGGCTGGCAGGGTTGCTTCATCTTTGCCGCTATCCCGGCCATCGTGATTGCGATCATGGCGCGCAAGCTCAAGGAGAGCCCGCAGTTCCAGATTCACCAGCGCATCAGCGAACTGCGTAAAAGTGGCGCGGTGAAAGAGGCGCAGAACGTCGCCGTGACCTACGGCGTGGACTATGACGAACACAGCAAGGCCGGCCTCAAAGCCGCCTTCCGTGGCCCGGCCCGCCGCGCCACGCTGGTGATCGGCGCCGCGCTGTTGCTCAACTGGGCGGCCATCCAGGTGTTCAGCGTGCTGGGGACTTCGGTGATCGTCAGCGTGCACCATATCTCGTTCGAGAATTCGCTGATCATCCTCGTGCTGTCGAACCTGGTGGGGTACTGCGGTTACCTGACTCATGGCTGGATGGGCGACAAAATCGGCCGTCGCAATGTCATCGGTCTGGGCTGGATGCTCGGCGGCCTGGCGTTTGCCGGGATGCTGTTTGGGCCAAGCAATATGGCGATGGTGGTGGGGCTCTACAGCCTGGGCCTGTTCTTCCTGATCGGGCCGTACTCGGCGGCGCTGTTTTTTATCAGCGAGAGTTTCCCCACCAGCATCCGCGCCACCGGTGGCGCGATCATTCATGCCATGGGTCCGATCGGGGCGGTGGTGGCCGGTTTTGGCGCCACCCAAGTGTTGTCCGCCGGCAGCGACTGGCAGACCGCCGCGCTGTGGTTCGGCGCGCTGCCATGCTTTTTGTCCGGTGCGCTGATGTTTGCCGCTCGCCATGTGCGCCCGGAAACCGTTCAGTGAGGAGTGTGAGATGAGCCGTAAAGTTGCCCTGATTACCGGTGCCGCCAGCGGCATCGGCCAAGCCCTGGCCGTGGCCTATGCGCGCAATGGCGTGGCGGTGGTGGGCGGGTATTACCCGGCCGATCCGCACGACCCGCATACCACCGTGGCGCTGGTGGAAGAAGCCGGTGGTGAGTGCCTGATGCTACCGCTGGACGTGGGCGACACTGCCTCGGTGGACGCGCTGGCCGCGCAGGCCGTGCAGCATTTCGGCCGTCTGGATTACGCAGTAGCCAATGCCGGTTTGCTGCGTCGCGCACCGTTGTTGGACATGACCGATGCGTTGTGGAACGAGATGCTCAATGTCGACCTGACGGGGGTGATGCGCACCTTCCGCGCGGCCACCCGGCATATGGGCGAGGGCGGCGCGCTGGTAGCGATTTCGTCGATTGCCGGCGGCGTGTATGGCTGGCAGGAGCACAGCCATTACGCGGCGGCCAAGGCCGGCGTGCCGGGGTTGTGCCGGTCGCTGGCGGTGGAGTTGGCGCCCTTGGGCATCCGTTGCAACGCAGTGATTCCGGGCTTGATCGAGACGCCGCAGTCGCTGGATGCGAAGAACTCGTTGGGGCCTGAAGGGTTGGCGAAGGCGGCGCGGGCGATTCCATTGGGCCGGGTAGGGCGGGCGGATGAGGTGGCCTCGTTGGTGCAGTTTTTGACCAGTGAGGCATCCAGTTATCTGACCGGGCAGAGCATCGTCATCGACGGCGGCTTGACTGTGCGCTGGCCTGACTGACTGTACGCGGTCTAAAAAATGTGGGAGCTGGCTTGCCTGCGATAGCGGAGTTTCAGCCCCACATGTACTGACTGATCCACCGCTATCGCAGGCAAGCCAGCTCCCACAGGGATCGTGTTTGTTTAAGGAGATTTTGTATGCCTCAACTGAATAACCGCCGCGCCGTCATCACCGGCGCCGGCAGCGGCATCGGTGCCGCCATTGCCCGCGCCTACGCCGCCGAGGGCGCGCGGCTGCTGCTGGCTGACCGCAATGCTGCCAGCCTTGCCGAAACCGCCATCACCTGCCGCAACCTCGGCGCCGAAGTGTTTGAATGCCTGGCTGACGTCGGCACTGTCGAAGGCGCCCAGGCCAGTGTCGACCGCTGCGTCGAGCACTTCGGCGGCATCGACATTCTGGTCAACAATGCCGGCATGCTCACCCAGGCCTGCTGCGTCGACCTCTCCATCGACATGTGGAACGACATGTTGCGCGTTGACCTCACCAGCGTGTTCGTCGCCAGCCAGCGCGCTTTGCCCCACATGCTGGCGCAACGTTGGGGGCGCATCATCAATGTGGCCTCGCAATTGGGCATCAAGGGCGGCGCCGAGCTGACCCATTACGCCGCCGCCAAGGCTGGCGTGATCGGTTTCACCAAATCCCTGGCGCTGGAAGTGGCCAAGGACAATGTGCTGGTCAACGCTATCGCGCCGGGCCCTATCGAAACGCCGCTGGTG
This sequence comes from Pseudomonas sp. RGB, assembly GCF_007713445.1. NCBI lineage: Bacteria > Pseudomonadati > Pseudomonadota > Gammaproteobacteria > Pseudomonadales > Pseudomonadaceae > Pseudomonas > Pseudomonas sp. RGB. The sequence goes on from NZ_VMSH01000005.1 coordinate 122,674, forward strand.
GGCGGCATCAGCGACGACTGGAAGCGCGCCAAGGCCGCCGAATTGCCCCTGGGCCGTTTCGGCCTGGCCGATGAAGTCGCGCCCACCGCCGTGCTGCTGGCCAGTGAGCCGGGTGGCAACCTGTTTGTCGGCCAGACCCTGGGCCCGAACTCCGGCGATGTCATGCCATGAGTGAGGTGTAACCATGTGCGGACTCTGCGGATTACTCGGCGAAGACCTGCACTGGAGCGATCCCTTGGGCGATGAGCTGCCCCGGCGCCGCGAACGCCTGCGCCGGATCGCCGCGATCAACCAGGTGCTGGCGGTGTTCCGGCTCAAGGTCGAAGACTTCCAGGGCGCGTCTTACCTGTTGTTGGGCGCCACCGGCAAACAGGCCCTGGCAAGTGGCCTGGATCAACTCTGGCAAGCGGCTGAAAACATGCTCGGTCGCCCGCTGGATCCGCTGGACCCCCGCTTGCTTGATCACCTGGAGTCATCATGAGCATTGCCCTCAACGTCATCACCGGTTTCCTCGGCAGCGGCAAAACCACCTTGCTCAAGCGCCTGCTGCAAGGTGAAAGCCTGGGTGACACGGCGTTGCTGATCAATGAGTTCGGCGATGTCGGCATCGATCATCTGCTGGTGGAAGAAGTTGCGCCGGACACCGTGCTGCTGCCCAGCGGTTGCGTGTGCTGTTCGATTCGCGGCGAGCTCAAGGAGGCGTTGCTCGCCCTGTTGCAACGGCGCGAGCGCGGTGAAGTTCCGGCGTTCAAACGGGTGATCCTGGAGACCACCGGGTTGGCCGATCCGGCGCCGATCCTGGCCACGCTGAACAACGATGTGCAACTGCGCGGGCGTTTTCATATCGGCCTGGTGATCACGCTGGTCGATGCCAGTCACGCCACGTTGCAAGAGCGCCTGCACCCGGAATGGCTGGCCCAGGTTGCGGCGGCCGACCGCTTGCTGCTGAGCAAGACCGACTTGGCCGGCGAATGTGAAGCGCTGCGCGCGCACTTGCGGGCACTCAATGCGGGGACGCCGATTCTCGACACCCATGAGGTTCACAGCGGCGATCAGTTGCTGCTTGGCGAAGGCGTGCGCAGCGCCGAACCGGCCGTTGAAGTCAGCCGCTGGCAACTGCATCAGACCACCACCGCCACCCACGGCGCCGCGCAAGTGTGCTGCCTGAGCTTCGACCAACCGCTGGACTGGGTCGGCTTCGGGGTCTGGTTGTCGATGCTGTTAAGATGTCACGGCGAACGAATCCTTCGCGTCAAAGGACTGCTCAACGTGAACGCAAGCTCGGCCCCCATCGTCATTCATGGCGTGCAGCACTGCCTGCATGCCCCGGTGCATTTGCCCGCGTGGCCCGGCACCGACCGCCAGTCGCGCCTGGTGTTTATCCTGCGCGGCCTCGACCCGGCGCTGTTGCGGCGCTCCTTCGAGGTGTTCTCACGGCGCTTCGCAGCATGATCACATTACGTGTGCTCGGTACGTCCGTGACCCTGCTGGAATGCTTGCGCGTTCGCGCCGAAAAAGAGCTGGGTATTCGCCTGGTCTATCAGGTGCACGACGTGGCGCAGGCCCAGCGCATCGCCGTGATGCAGCCCGACAGCTACGACCTCTACGACCAATGGTTTCACAACGTTGATTTCGTCTGGCCGGCGCGGGCGATCCAGCCCATCGACACGCGGCGCATCGCCTTGTGGCACGAGATCAATGATTTGCCCAAGCGTGGTCGCTTGTCGGCCAACGACCGGTTGGGCGGTGGCAGCGTACCCAGTGAGCGGCTGTTCGTGCAGCACGACGGCAGCCTTGGCAGCAGCGTCACCGAGCGCATCAGCATGCTGCCGTTGACCCATAACGCCGACAGTTTTGCCTACCGCCCGGAGCGTTTGCCCGAAGGCTTCAGCCACGGCAATGAAAGCTGGGGCTGGCTGCTCGACCCGGCCTGGAGCGCGCGCACTGCGCTGCAAAGCGATGCCGCGATTGGCGCGCTGGATGCCGCGTTGGCGGTGCAGGGCGCGGGGCTGGCGCAGTTCAAAGACATCGGCAATATGAGCATCGAAGAGATCGATGTACTGGCTGACATTCTGGTGCGCAAGCAGAAGGAGGGGCACTTTGCGGCGTTCTGGTCGGATGATGAAGAGGCCGCGCAGTTGATGCTGAGCCCCAGCATCGATATCCAGAGTCTGTGGTCGCCGACCCTGATGCGCTTGCACCGGGCAGGCGTGAAGTATCGGCTGGCGGTGCCCCGTGAAGGGTACCGCGGATGGTTTGGTGGGTTGTCGCTGTCGCGCCATGCCCAGGGGCCGGTGCTGGATGCGGCTTATGCTTATCTGAATTGGTGGTTATCCGGCTGGCCGGGGGCGGTGATGGCGCGTCAGGGCTATTACATCGGTAACCCGGCGCGCACCCGCGATCATTTGAGCAGCGCCGAGTGGGATTACTGGTATGCCGGCAAGCCCGCCCGTGAAGAGCTGCTCGGCAGTGATGGCTTGCCGTTGATCGACGTCGGCGAGGTGCGTGATGGTGGCTCCTATGAGCAGCGCATGGGCCACATTGCGGTGTGGAACTCGGTAATGGATGAGCACAATTACCTGGTGCGGCGGTGGGGGGATTTCATGCGCGCGCGCGTGTGATTGCGTACGTCCCCGTTACCCAGCTTGGGGCTATGCCCCACCAGCCCTCCGAGCCAAGCGTTTGCCGCCAATAAACTGACAGACACATCCCCGTCCCTATTGGGTGTACATATTCCAGCCCCCAGCTAATCTGGTTGAACCAACCATTCGTTAAAAACGAATGTTTTTTTGACGCCAGGTCAGCAGCCGCCAGGAATGCGTATGACAGAGGGACGGATCGGCACAGAGAGGCGCGTGCTGCCAGAGGCCACGGCAATGAAGTGGCGCCACACATTTCAGACCCGCATTGCCGGGGTGTTGGCGCTATTGCTGCTGGTGGTGGTGGCTGCGACTTACTTCGCCGTCAAGGCCGCCACCACCCGCGCCGTGGAGAAACAGGCCCAGGTTCAGCTCAGCACCGGCAGCCAAGTGTTCGAACGTTTGCTCGACCTGCGCGGGCGTCGGCTGCAATACGGGTTGGATTGGCTCACCGCCGACGGCCCCTTCAAACAGGCGGTGGCCGAGGGCAACCCCGAAACGGTAATGGCCGCGCTGCGACGGCATGGCACCGGCCTGCGTTCCAGTGAAGTGTTCGTGCTGGGCCTGGATGGCAAGGTGATGGTCAGTACCTTGCCGGTACTGACACACGGCCAGCCCTTCCCGTACGACGAGGCCTTGCGGCATGCGCGACGCAGCGGGCTGCAGATGCTTATCGTCGCGATGGACAGCCTGCCCTATCTGCTTGTGCAGGATGTCGTCCTCGACCCGCAGCCCATTGCCCGCGTGGTGATGGGCTTCCCCATGGACAGGCAGTTCGCCAACGAACTGCGTTCCATGAGCAACCTTGAAGTGTCGTTCCTCAGCGTGCAGAACGGCCAGGTCGGCGAGTTGTTCAGCACCCAGCCTGAGGCCTACCGGGCCACCATCATCGATACGCTGCACCAGGCGCAACTCAACCCTGATGCGCAGATCAACCTGTTCTACGGGCAACGCGTGCTCAGCCAGGTGCTGCCGCTGGCCAACACCGGCGAGGGTAATGAAGTGCGCGTGTTGCTGCAAAGCCCGCTGGACCATGCGCTTGAGTCTTTTGCGCCGCTGGACCGGCAGTTTCTCGGGATCGCCCTGGCGGTGTTGTTGGTGTCGCTGGCCGCCGCGTTGTTGCTGGCGCGCCGCGTGTCACGCCCACTCAACGCCCTGGTGGAGGCGGCCGAGCGGATCGGGGCCGGTGATTATCGAACCCCGGTGCGGGTGCGCAGCCACGATGAATTCGGCTTGCTGGCCCAGGCCTTTAATGCAATGCAAAGCGGCATCGCCGTGCGCGAGCGGCAGTTGGCCCATAACGCGTTGCATGATCCGCTCACCGGCTTGCCCAATCGCGCGTTGGCCATGGAACGCCTGGGCAGTGCGATCAGTGCGCAGCGCCCGGTGGTGTTGCTGTACCTGGGGATCGAAAACTACCGGGTGATCAACGAAGGCTTCGGGCCACAGGGCGTCGAAGAAATGTTGCGTGAAGCCAGCCGGTGCCTGTCCATGTGCCTGTTGGCCAGTGACACCGCTGCGCGTATCGCCGGCAGCGAGTTTTTGCTGTTGCTGGAAAACACCGAGATCGACCGCGCGGTAGCCCGCGCCGACCGCCTGTATGGGCTGCTCACCGAGCCCCAGCGCATTGGCAACGACGAAGTGCGGCATGAAGTCAGCATCGGCATTGCCGCCTACCCGGCCGACGGCCAGCAGGTCGAAGAACTGATCAGCCGCGCCGCCATCGCCCGGCATGATGCGGCGAGCCTGCCCGGGCACCTGCAGATCTACCAGCAAGACCGCGACCTGGCGCACCAGCGCCAGATCACGTTGATCCGCGACCTGCGCCGCGCGGTCGTCGAAGGCGAATTTTTCCTGTGCTACCAGCCCAAACTCGACCTCATGCATGGTCACGTACGCCAGGCGGAAGCCTTGCTGCGCTGGCAGCATCCGACGCTGGGCCAGGTGTCGCCCGCCGAATTCATCCCCTTGGCCGAACGCACCGGCAGCATGCGCAGCATGACGCTGTGGGTGATCGAGGAGGCGATCCGGCAGATCGCCGAGTGGGCAGGGCGCGGTTTGCACATTCAACTGTCGGTCAACATTTCGGTGGACGACCTGGCCGATGACGACCTGGCCATTCGCGTCACCGCCTTGCTGATGCAATACGCTGTCGCGGCGCAGCAACTGACCTTCGAGATCACCGAGAGCGCGATCATGCACAACCCGCAACAGGCGCTCAGCGTGCTGGAGCAATTGCGCGGCTGTGGCATCAGCCTGTCGGTGGACGACTTCGGCACCGGCTATTCATCCCTGGCGCAGTTGCAGCGTTTGCCGGTGCAGGAATTGAAGATCGACCAGTCGTTCATTCGCAACCTCGACAGCGCCAGTGGAGACGGCGTGATTGTGCGTTCGACCATCGAAATGAGCCACAACCTGGGGCTCAAGGTGGTGGCTGAGGGTGTGGAGTTCGAGCCCAGCCTGAAGTTGCTCAGGCAATGGAAGTGCGACACGGCGCAGGGTCACCTGATCAGCCGGCCGTTGAACGCCATGGCGTTTGAGATGTGGATGCACCGCGCGCGGGTTGCCCTGTAAACCCTCTCGCCTGAACACCGCTAAACCCTGTGGGAGCGGGCTTGCCCGCGATGGCGGTGTGGCAGTCAAAGAATCTGTTTCTGTTGCACCGCCATCGCAGGCAAGCCAGCTCCCACATTGAGTGAACACGGGCACAAAAAAGGCGGCTACCCATCAGGTAGCCGCCTTTGTTTTACCGCCGGTTAGCACTTAGTCCGGCAGTTTGAACGCCATCACATAGTCACCCTGCTTGGTGCCCAGCGAGCCGTGACCGCCAGCCATGACCAGCACGTACTGCTTGCCGTCCTTGCCGGTGTAGGTCATCGGTGTGGTTTGCGCGCCTGCTGGCAGGCGGCCTTCCCACAGCTGCTTGCCGTTTTTCACGTCATAGGCACGCAGGTACTGGTCGAGGGTGCCGCTGAGGAAGGACACGCCACCGGCGGTGGTGAATGTCCCGCCCAGGCTAGGCACGCCCATGGTCAGCGGGACCGGAACCGGCGAGCTGTCGCGCACGGTGCCGTTCTTGTGCATCCAGATGGTCTGGTGGTTGGTCAGGTCGACCGCCGCCACATAACCCCACGCCGGCGCCTGGCACGGCAGGCCAAGAGGCGACAGCAGCGCTTCAAGGATCACGCCGTACGGCGCGCCTTTGTTTGGCTGTACGCCTTCGGTTTCGCTGACGCGCGGACCTTGCTTGGCAATGTCGGCCGCCGGGATCAGTTTCGATTTGAACGCCATGTAGCTCGGGTTCACGAAGGCAATCTGGCGAACCGGGTCGACGGAAATGCCGCCCCAGTCGAACACGCCGAAGTTACCTGGGTAAACGATCGAACCTTGCAGCGATGGCGGGGTGAACGGGCCGTCGTAGCGCATGGATTTGAAATCGATCCGGCACAGCATCTGGTCAAACGGTGTCACGCCCCACATGTCGCGTTCTTTCAACGGCGGCGGCATGAAGTTCAGGTCGGATTTGGGTTGGGTAGGGGAGGTGTGATCACCGGCCACTGCGCCTTGCGGTACAGGGATTTCGTTGATCGGCACCACAGGCTGACCGTTAGTGCGGTCCAGCACGTAGATGCTGCCTTGCTTGGTCGACGCCATCACCGCTTGCTTGACGCCCTGTGCGGTCTTGATGTCGATCAGGCTAGGCTGGCCGCCCACGTCCATGTCCCACAGGTCGTGGTGAGTGAACTGGAAGGTCCACTTCACGTGGCCGCTGTCGATGTCCAGAGCAGTCAGGCCGGCGCTGTATTTTTCCGAGTCTTCGGTACGGTCGCCGCCGTATTGGTCAGGCATCTGGTTGCCCATCGGCAGGTAGAGCATGCCGAGTTTTTCATCGACGCTGAACATGGACCACATGTTCGGCGAGTTGCGGGTGTAGGTCTTGCCCTCGGCCAACGGGGTGGTGTCGTCCGGGTTGCCGCTGTCCCAGTTCCACACAAGCTTGCCGGTGTGCACGTCGAACGCGCGGATCACGCCGCTAGGCTCGTCGGTGGAAACGTTGTCGGTCACGTGACCGCCGATCACGACCAGGTTCTTGGTCACGGCCGGTGGCGAGGTGGAGTAGTAACCGCCTGGGGCGAAGCTGCCGATATTGGCACGCAGGTCGACCTGGCCTTTGTCACCGAAGTCTTCACACATTTTGCCGGTGTCGGCATCCAGGGCGATCAGACGGGTGTCGGCAGTCGGTACGAAAATGCGTTTCGGGCAGACGGCGCTGACCGGAGCAGCGCTGGCACTGCCGGTAGGGCTTTGCTCGGAAGCGTAGACCGCGTCATCGTGATACGAGACGCCGCGGCAGGTCATGTGCGCCCAACCTTTGAAGTTCGCGGCACCTTCGGTGCTGATCTTCGGGTCGAAACGCCAGATTTCCTTGCCGGTGTCCGGGTCCAGGGCAATCACCTGGCTGTGCGGCGTGCACACGTAGAGCATGCCGTTGACTTTCAGCGGGGTGTTTTCCGCGGTGGTTTCACCGGGATCGCCTGGGCCAGGAATGTCGCCAGTACGGAACGTCCACGCCGGCACCAGCTTGTGGGCGTTTTCCGGAGTGATCTGCGCCAGTGGCGAGTAACGATCACCGAAGGCCGAACGACCGTAGGAGTTCCAGTCGCCATCGGCCTGGGCCGGTGCAGCGCTGGCCATGCCAGGCACGGCGTCGCGGTCGAGCTGACCGGTCTTGACCATTTCACCTGGGTTGGTGAATTGGCTGGCCAGGGCGGCAGCGCCCGCCAGCACCACGGCCACGCTCAGCGCGCCAGTGCCCAGCGGCGCAGGCTGGCCGCGCAACAACGGACGGCGAAACCACGGCAGCAGCAAGACGATGCCCAAGGCGAACAGCAGGGCCAGGCGCGGCACCAGCTGCCACCAATCCAGGCCGACTTCCCACAGTGCCCACACGGTGCTGGCGAACAACACCAGTGCGTACAAGCCCAGCGCTGCGCGGCGGGTGGCCAGCAGCAAAACGCCGGTGAGGGCGATGCCAATACCGGCCAGCAGGTAGTACAGCGACCCGCCGAGCATGCTCAGCTTGACGCCGCCGGCCAGCAAGGCCAGCCCCATGATCAGCAGCAAGATCCCCAGCAACCTGGGCAGCAGGCGGCTTGGGCTTGAAGCACCATCAGTGCTCATAGTGTGTTTCTCCGTGACGTTGGAATTATGTAACCCCGTGCTTCACTGTAGATGACGATTCGGCGCGGGCTTGGTTCAGCGTTAATTCGGTTTTTCTGGGGATAAGAGGGTTATCCACAGGCGGGCGATTTATTCCCGTGCGCAGGTCGGTAGAAGACAGCGCTGTCTCTGAAGAGGGGTAAGTTTGGCAAGGTGGGATCGACCGCAGGCATGAAACGTTTCAGTTTGTTGCGGCAAGGATAAAGCGCCTGCTCGTATTGAGAAAGACTAAATCGAGAGATGCATCATTTCAGTTCTGGTAACAGTGACAGAACGTCGCTGCAAAAATGTCTGTGGGAACCCGATTTCAGGTTGGATTGAGGGTGTGATGGTCAGTTGGTTTGTTTGGGGGAGCGGGCTTGCCTCGCGTTGGGGCGCGAAGCGGCCCTGATCAATGAGAAATGCGGTGTATCAGGTACAGCTCATTGACTGATTTTAGGGCCGCTTTGCGGCCCAACGCGGGGCAAGCCCGCTCGCCACAGGAAGTACTTTTGCTACAAAAAACTGATTCCAAAGGCGGGCGTTAGAAGGTGGTACGTACACCCAATTGCACACTGCGCCCCGGCGCCGGCGCGATATCGCGCAGGATCGAGCTGGCATACCGCACGGTCTGGTTGGTCAGGTTTTCGCCATTGACGAACGCCAGCCACTGGCTGGCGCCGACGTTGAAGTGATAACCCGCACTCGCGCCCAGGGTGGTGTAGCCATCGGTGCCGCGCTCGTTACTCGGCACACGCCCCTGGCCCGCCGCATGTTCGACGTCGATCCGCGCCTGCCAGCGGTCCAGTTCCCACAGCAAACCGCTGTTCACGCGCAGCGGCGCGATGCGCGGCAAGGCCTCGCCGGTGTCCAGGTTGGTTGCGCGGGTGTAATCGCCCGACAGCTCCAGCGCAAACTTGCCGTAGGCACCTTCGCCGAGTTTCCAGTGATCCTGGGCTTCGAAGCCGGCGAAACGTGCACGCACACCCGAGTACCTGTACTCAGGGATGCCGCCCGCGTCCTCTTCGCCGTCATCGTTCAGCGTACGACCGGTGCCCAACAACCCGATGTAATTGGAGAAGCGGCTGTAGAACACCCCGAAGCTGCCCTTGTGGGTGCCATTGTCGAAACGCAATGCCAAGTCGCTGGACACGGCTTTTTCTTTCTTCAGGTTGGCATCGCCCAACTCATAAGTGCCGGTGGCGACGTGGGCACCGTTGGCGTACAGCTCGTAGAAGGTCGGCGCGCGCTCGGTGTAGCCCAGGGTCGCGGCCAGGGACCAGACCGGCGTGAGGCTGTACACCGCGCCGGACGACAGGCTGCCGGCGGTGAAGTCATTGGTTTGGTCGGCATTGGCGAAGCGCGCATTGCCCTTGGCGTCCGGGTCGACACTGGTGTGTTCCAGGCGAGCGCCGAGGCTGAGTTTGAGGCGCTCGGTGGCCTGCATTTCTTCGAGGATAAACAGGGCGCCGGCGTTGGTGTCGGTCTGCGGCACGAAGGCTTCTTCACCCAGGGCCGAGAATTCGTTGCGGGTCACCTGCGCGCCGACCACGCCATTGAATGGGCCAATCGGCTGATGGCGAGCTTCTACGCGCGCCTCGTAACCCTTGTTCTTGAACACCGTGCCGGTTTCGCCTCCTTTGATTTCGCGGTGTTGGTAGTCGGTGTAGCCCGCGTCGAGTTTCACCGAGGTGAACGGGCCCTGCAGGTTACGGATCTCGGAGGCAAAGGCGTAGTGATCCTGCTTCATGCGGATGCGCACGTCCTGCTCGGCAGGTGAGCCGTAGTTTGCATCGTAGTTGCTGTAGGACAGGCCGGCGTAACCATCGTCCCAGGTGTAGGAACCGCCCACCGCGCCGCCGTCCTGGCGCCCGTCGCTGTTGCCCAGGCGGCCGTTTTTGCCGGGGCCATCTTCGGTGTCCGGGGCGTGGCGGCTGCGCGCAAAACCGGGGATTTTCAGGTCGTTGAACTCCCGCGCGTTCGCGTCCAGGTGCAAGGCGAAGGTGCCGTTGCCGGCCTCCAGTTTGCCGGAGCTGCTGCGCGTGGTGTCGGCGCCGCCGTAGCGCAATTCACCGGCACCGTGGATGCCTTCGATGGCTTCGGTGGGGATGCGGTTGTCGAAGGTGTTGACCACGCCGCCAATGGCGCTGCCGCCGTACAGCAAGGCGGCCGGGCCGCGTACGATTTCAATGCGCTCGACGTTGACCGGGTCCAGCGGCACGGCGTGGTCGTAGGACAGTGACGAGGCATCCAGCGCGCCCACGCCGTTGCGCAGGAGGCGAATGCGGTCGCCATCCTGGCCACGAATGATCGGTCGGCTGGCACCCGGACCGAAGTAGGACGAGGACACGCCCGGCTGCTTGTTCAGGGTTTCGCCGAGGCTGCCTTTTTGTTGCAGGGTCAGGTCATCACCTTCCAGCACGGTGGTCGGTGAGGCGAGCTGTTCGCTGCCCAATGGATTGCCGGTGATGACTTGGGGTTGCAGTTCCAGAGCGTGGGCTTCGGAGCAGATCAGCAGAGCGGCGGCAAGCGGGGTCAAGCGCCAGAGAGAAGAGAGGGACATCGAACATTCCTTGGCAAAACGGCACAAAAAAGAGAAGGCTGAAACGGTATCGGGCCAGTTACTTTTGATATTTATCGTTACAATATAACATCTCTTTTTTCGCTGAAAAGGGGAACTTTTCTCCGACGTCTATATTCAATGCAGTGCTTCCACCTGTACGCCCCGTCGGCTAAGGTGCGCGGCTGTGTTTCCTCTTATTGCAAAAGGCCCGGCATGACCGCGACAAGCAACGACCCGCTCCACGGTGTGACCCTGCAACACGTCCTCACCACCCTGGTGGAACACTACGAATGGGCAGGCCTGGCCGAACGCATTGATGTGCGCTGCTTCAAGAGCGATCCGAGCATCAAGTCGAGCCTGACGTTCCTGCGCAAAACCCCATGGGCGCGGGAAAAAGTCGAAGGGTTGTACGTGAAGCTGATGCGTACCAAACGCCCACTGGACTGAGCCCATGAAGCGTTTCATCGCGGCTGCGGCACTGGCCGGCTGGGCAGGGTTGGCGATTCAGCAATACCTGATTTTCGATTCGCGCTGGACGGCGGGCGCCAGCCTGCTGGGCGGGTTGATCAACTTTTTCAGTTTCTTCACGGTGCTGACCAACACCCTGGTGGTGGTGGTGCTCAGCTACGCGCTGATCAGTCGGGATTCAGCCGCCAAGCGGTTTTTCCTGGCGCCCAGGGTCAGTAGCGCGATCGCTGCGAGCATCGTCGTGGTGAGCCTGGCGTACAACCTGCTGTTGCGGCATTTGTGGAGCCCCACGGGCTTTCAGTTCGTCGCCGATGAATTGCTGCACGACGTCATGCCGGTGCTGTTTGTGATTTATTGGTGGCGGTGTGTGCCCAAGGGCACGTTGCGTTTCAACCACATCGGCGCCTGGGTGATCTACCCGTTGGTGTACTTCGGCTATGTACTGCTGCGCGGGCATTTGCTCGGGCAGTATCAGTACCCGTTCATTGATGTGGACACGCTTGGTTATCCACAAGTGTTTGTGAATGCCGGGGGAATTCTGGCGGGGTTTATCGGGATCGCGTTGGCAGTGGTGGGCCTGGATAAGTGCTTAAAGCCACCGCGAAACTAAATGTGGCAGCGGCGAGCCCGCTGCCACATTGTCGACCTCGATCGGCTTACTCTTCTTCGCTGCCTTCTGCACGCCAGTAACCCACAGCCTTTAGGAACGCTTCATTGACCTGATGGGTGTCCAGCAGCACGCGGCGCACTTGGCGCGACAGCTTGGTTTCTGTCGCCACGAAGCAGTACAGCGAGCCGCTCGGCAGCGTCAGTGTGCGAACGGTCTCAAGCAGGTCGTCCTGACCGCGTATCACCCAGATCACCTGCACATCCGCGGCACTGTTCAGCGCCTGCTGTTCTGCGGCATTGGCGATTTCAAGCACCGCCAGCACCTTGCGACCCGCCGGTAATTCTTCCAGGCGCCGGCCAATGGCGGGCAGGGCGGTTTCATCGCCGATCAGCAGGTAACTGTCGAACATATCCGGCACGATCATCGAACCGCGTGGCCCACCGATATACAGGTGTTGGCCGACCTGCACCTGCTCGGCCCAGGTGGAGGCAGGGCCATCGCCGTGCAGCACGAAGTCGATGTCCAGTTCACCGATGTTCAGGTCGAAACGCCGTGGCGTGTAGTCGCGCATGGCCGGCTGTGGGCCCTCGCCCTTGATGCTGAAGTTCGGGCTTTCCAGCGCGGCCTGTTCGGCGGCGTTCTGCGGGAACAGCAGCTTGATGTGGTCGTCGCTGCCCAGGCTGATAAAACCTGCCAGCTCGGGCCCACCCAGGGTGATGCGGCGCATGCGCGGGGTGATGTCGGTCACGCGCAGCACTTCCAGGCGGCGGCGCTTGATCTCGTGGGTGACGCGGTGGATGGCTTGCGTATTCATTGAGCTTTCCCATGGACTGGTTGAACGGCGGGGCCGTCGACAATGGCTTGGGCGGTGCTGTTGAGCAGGGCCGCGACACGCGCGATTTCTTCCGGGCTCCAGCGCCCGTGGTGCAGCTGCAAGGCATGGCGCAGGTTGTGCACCGCCTCATGGATTTCGGGCGGGCGATCATGGCCGCGCAGCGAGCGTTTGCTGACGTCGATGCGCATGCGCACGCCTTCCAGGGCAATCGCCTGCTCGCTTAAGGAAAGACGACCGGCGTCGGTGATTGTGTAGCGTTTTTTTCCGCCTTCGGTATCGCCGGTCACCAGTTCGCTTTCTTCCAGAAAGGTCAGGGTCGGGTAGATCACGCCGGGGCTGGGGCTGTAGGCGCCGTCGAACAGGCCTTCGATCTGGCGGATAAGGTCGTAGCCGTGGCAGGGCTGTTCGCCGATCAACGCCAGCAGCAGTAATTTCAGGTCGCCGGGGGCAAACACGCGTGGACCACGGCCACCGCGTTCACGGCCGGGGCGTTTTTCAAAACCATCACGGCCATCACCGTGGTTGCGTTGGTGGGGATGCTCTCTCATTTTCGCTTTCTCCGTTTGGGGTAAGATAGAACTTAAGATATATCTTTTGGCGGCGAAAGGCCGAGGCGACCAACGGTCGGTGAGCAGCCGTTTGGTCTTTTCAAGAGAGCGTTCAGATGTGTGAATTATATTCAGAGTTGATGCTCAACTTTTTTTGCGCCGATGTTTATCCGGAAAGTTACTGTTGTGGTACTGTTCTGACGGACTTTATTCCACAGCAAAGTTTCGAATATAGATGTGTAGTCCTGTTCTTACAGATCAATTAAAAGTTTTGGCAATGTGCCATCTTTTTCCCTCAAGCCTTACTAATTAAAGCCACAGCTCTATAAGAAATAGCGGGCATCCTGGTTATTTGAATTGCTTGATCATTACCGTGCTTTTCAAACATTGATGAGCGCGTAATGCCCTTCGCACGTTGTGCAGTGTCTTGTGTTCAACGTTCAGCGATATAACTCAATGCAAATAACAGGTGTCGACTATGTTCAAGAAGTTCGCAATTGCTGCCCCTTTGGCTGCCATGGCGCTGTCCTCCATGGCGTTCGCGGCCGGAGAGGCCAATCACACTGTCAATATCAAGGCGAGCATCCCGACCACCGTGTTCCACGTGCAGCCGCGCGACCCTAACTGGGGCCGTGACGAGGCCATGTCGTATAACCTGGCCAATGGTGAGTTGGCGTCGTTGTCCGCGGTCTACGACATGCGCAACACCAACGGGTCTATTCACGCCTATATCGACGGCGGCCCGGCAGTGCTGTTCAACGGTGATGCCACGCAAAACATTCCGCTGACCGCCACCTTGAATGGTGTGGTGCTCAGCGGCACGCCTCAGGAAGTTGTCAACGAAGCTGATTCCACACCGGGCCTGGGCGCCGTACTGCGTATCGACGCCGCCAAACCTTCGGCGAATCAGCGTGGCAATTACACCAGCGTTATGCCGCTGGTATTTGACGCGGTGCTGCCAGCTCTTTGACGTCAATGAGTGCCCCTTGAGCCTCGCGCTCGTGGGCATCGCGTCAGCAGGCCGGCTGGTTGTTCAGGGGCCGCCGGCCTGATTTTCATTCTTGTCATTTGGCATTCAGAGTATGTGTTCATGTTCCCGATGACTCCCATCGCGGCGGCGCTTGCGCTTTTTTTTTGTATGGGTGCCCTGGCGGCGCCGAATTCCGGTGTTGAAAATCCTGGCAGTCTGATCGCTCAGGCCCAAGGCTTGCCCACCGGGTTCAGTGATCACTTCTTCGATGTACCGCTGGCCGTGCGGGTCGACCTTGACCAGCAGTTACTCGGCGAGGCGTTAATCGTGTTGTCCCGGGATGACCGCGTAACCCTGCTCGAATTTACCGACGTGGGCGACAGCAAAGTTCCACTGGCGACCCGCGACACCTGGCAGGCCATCCTTGAAAAGGGTGTGGCGCTGGGCGCGTGCAGCCAGGCGTGCCCCGCGCAGATGCTGTCTACCCACTACAGCCTCGAGAGCTCGCAGCTTTCGATCATCACGCAAAACGTCGAACGCGCCGATGACGCCCCGCGCTACTACGCGCAGCCGGAAGGCGGCAGCCGTGGCTTGATCGTCAACAATCAACTGAACCTCAACGGCGGCCAGGACGAAGACCTGGGCGGGCGTTACGGTTTGCAGGCGAGCGCCAGCCTGGGCAATTGGAGCCAGGTGTTCAACCTGCAGCTGGCCCGCCAGAGCGGCGACGAAGAGCACCTGCGCCACGCGATCCACGAGCTGTATACCCAGCGCGAGCTTGAAGGGCGTTTTCTGCGCCTGGGCCATTTCACGCCCAACTCCGATGGCCTGACCCGACAGCTGCGCAGTTTTGGCGCCAGCCCCGACACGGCCCTGGGCGTGATGTACGGCAGCTCCGACACGTTGGCGATCAACAACGCCAAGGCCAGCGTCTATCCGATCTACGTCACGGCCAACCGTCAGGCTTCCGTGGAGATCTACCGCAATGGCCTGCTGCTCAACAGCCAGTCAGTGGCGGCCGGCCTGCAGACGCTCGACACCCGCCCACTGCCCGGCGGTATCTATGAGGTGGAAGTGCGCCTGGTGGAAGACGGCATGACGGTCAGTACCTCCCAGGAGCTGGTGTACAAACCGAGCAACTGGCGCAACGCCGACGACCGCTGGCGCTACAACGTGTTTGCCGGCAGGGAAACCAAATTATTCAGCAACTGGGACGACCAGGCCTCCGGCGCCATCACCACCGGCGCTTCCGTCAACTACCTGTTGCACCCGCGGGTGATTCTCGGGTTGTCGGCACGTGAAGTGCGTGAGCAATTGCAATACGGCGGTTCGGTGGACTGGACCGTCGCCAACAACACCAGCGTCTACGCCAACGTGTATGAGACCCAGGAACACGGCACCGGGATGGACCTGCAGGCGCTTTATACGCTGGGCACCACCAACCTGGTGTTCAGCCACAACCGCAGCTGGCTCGACACCCGCGACACCTATGACACGCTGCCCGACGGCACGCGGTTGCGGCGCAATACCTTTGTCGGCGAAACCAGCAACACCGCGTTGTCGGTCAACCACCGTGTCGATGCGCTCAACTCCTGGAACGTGCGCCTGTCCCACAGCCAGGGCAATGTCGTGGGCGCCGGCCTGGACCTGGGCTGGAACCGGCGCAGCACCCTGATGGGCAGCGACGCCAACTGGCGCTTCTCGGCGTTCGACCGGCCGGGCACCAACGGCACTGACGATCAGCGCAACCGTGGCATCGACGTCACCTTGAGCCTGGCGCTGGGCACCGACGGCCGCCAAGTGTCCGGCAGTGTCGGCACTCGCACGGCGCGTGATGGCGGCCGTGACAACAATGCCTCGGTCACCTTTCGCCAGGACCTCACCGACCACCTGCTGCAAAGCGTTTCGGCCACTGCCATCACCGACACTTATGGCGTTGGCCTGTCGGGCACGGCCAGCTTCAGTACCGACACGGTCAGCGGCGACGGCTTCCTGCAGCGCAGCTCGTTCAACAATAAATTCACCGGCGGCCTGAACCTCAACAGCACGTTCGTGGCCGGCGCCGACAAGGTGCTGCTCACCAGCCAGTACCACGGCACGGGCGCGGGCATGATCATCGATGTCGAGACTGACCTCGAGGCCATCACCCTGCGCGCCGATGACTTCAGTGGCGGTGGCGCGGTCTTGCGCCCCGGTCGCAATTTTGTGCCGCTGGCCGCCTACAAAAGCAGCACCGTCAACTTCGATTTCGACGGCAATCACCCGCCCGCCGCCAACATCCAGCCGGCGCGCACTACGTATCACTTGAACAAGGGCGGGGTGGACTACCGCAAGGTCACCGTGCTGAAAACCGTGTCGGTGCTGGGGCGTCTGCTCGATGCCCAGGGGCGGCCGCTCAAGGGGCATCACGTGATCAACCACGCCAGCCGTGGGGTCAGCGAGGTAGACGGGTTCTTCTCGATGGAAATGAGCGCCAGCTCACCCACCCTGCAAGTGCGCTACCAGAACCAGTTGCTCTGCCAGTTCCGCCTCGACCCGGCCAACGCCCCGAATGAAAACGATGTGCTGATGATCGGCGACCTGCGTTGCACCCCCGACACGCTGGCCGAAGCCAACTTCAACGTGGAAACCGCCGGCTGATGGCTGCCCGCACTTTTGAACCGGAGAATGTATGAAGTCAGTCGCTGCAACCAGAAGCGCCTTGGGGCCGTGCCGTGTGCTGGCCCTGATCATGGGTTTGTTCAGCACACCGGCGCAGGCGTTTGTCGAGGAGATTACCGCCGTGTTCCGTCCCGACCCGGGCAACCCGATGGTCAACAAATTCGAGAACACCACGCCGGAAAGCGGGATTTGCCCCGGGCATATTCCCGCGCGGTGCAAGGAGATGAATATTTTCACCATTCGCAGGCCCTTCTCGGCGGCGTCAAGCGGGCCCGTCCTGGCTTATGCCGAGCCGCGCAAAGGCGCTTATTTCAAAGTGCCCTCGGCCTGGCGAGACCTGCAGGTCACCCACCAGGCGACCGGTGAAACCGAGACGGTCCAGATGCGTATTGCCGGTGTGGGCGCGCGCTGGGATGTCACCTACCCACCGGGAGTCAGTGGCTGGGCGACGACAGGCATGCCTCAGTGGTCTTACTACTGGCAGCATGCGCCAGCGCCTTGCCAGGGCGTGAATTACCTGGCGGCCTCGCCGTCCTTTGCGTTGTTTTTCTGGATCGTTCCCGAGAATGCCGGTGCCTGCAGTGTGACGGCCGGCACTGACATACCCTGGATGTACTACAGCAATTTTGAATACGCCTACGAACTCAGGACCCCGAACCCGCTCAACATGAGGTCCGGTGATTACGCCGGCAGCCTCACCTACACCTTCGGGCCAGGCGGGGATTTCGACATCGGCGATGTGATGCAAACCAGCGAAACCGTCGCCACCTTCAATTTTCGGCTGAGCGTGGAACACGCGCTCAAGGTCGATATCCCGCCCGGTGGCAACCGTGTCGAATTGATCCCCCAGGGCGGCTGGCAAGCCTGGCTCAACCAGGGACGGGCACCGGCGCGTTTGTACCGCGACCAGACGTTCCGCATCGCCAGCAGCTCGCGTTTCAAGATGCAGCTCGAATGCTCGATCGTCATGGGCAACACCTGCGGGCTGCGCAATGCCGAGGGTGATGAAGTGCCGCTGCAGGTCGCGGTGACCTTGCCCAGCGGCCTGGTCGATCAGTACGCCCAAACCGTGAACAAACTCGCGCTGCGCCTGGATGGCGTGGGCAGCGAGCTGTTTCAGCCGTTGCATTACATCAATGACCGGCCCGGCACCCTGCACTTCGAAGTGCAGCGAGACGACATGAGCGAAATGCTCAAACGGCCCGGGAGTACCTATTCGGGCGTGGTAACCGTGGTCTGGGATTCGCAGGTCTAGACGGCCATCCGCATTCCCGGCTCGTGGGTATCGCGCGGGCCGTGTTCAATTAACGAGGCGTAATCAAACATGAAACAGGCAGTGTTATCGATCGGGTTGTTGCTTTGTGCTCTCGGCGCCCAGGCGGCCCCGGCGATCAACGTCGGGGTGGTGTATGACTACCTCGAGCAGGATCGCAGTTCCTATCTCAAGCGCGTGTCCAACACCGGCACGAGCACGGCGTTCATCCGCGTCGATGTGCTGGAGATCGTCTACAACGCCGATGGCACCCATCGCGAGGTGCCGGTTGCATCGCTCACCGACAGCGATGGCAATACCACCCGGCGCGACGGCCTGATGGCGAGTCCGGCGCGGCTGATCGTGCCGGCCAACGGGCGCCAGGGCACGCGCCTGTTGTACATGGGGCCGAGGGACAAGGAGCGTTATTTCCGCGTGCGCTTTATTCCCGTAGTGCCGGAGAAGGACGATAACTTCGCGATCACCGACGAAGAACGGGCCGACTACAAGGACAGCCTCGCGGCCGGAATCAACGTCATGGCGGGTTACGGCACGGTGTTTTTCGTGCGGCCCAAGGCCACGCGTTTCGATACGCAGATCAACCAGACAGGCAACCAATACCAGCTGCGTAACAACGGCAACAGCGTGGTGGTGCTGGATGAGTTTCGTGACTGTTCGCTCACCGCAAAAAGCGACTGCCTGCCGACCACCAAGCATCACATCCTGCCCGGGCGTCAGTTGGTGTTCGAGAAAAAAACCGACCGCACCTATGGCTTTCAGCTGATTGAAGGGCAGAACAAAAAAACGGTCACGGTCAACAGCAACGGGTGATGACGATGTTCAAGCAACTCACAAGGCTGACGCTGTTTGCAGTGCTGCTATTGGTGGCCGCCCAGGCTTGGGCGATTGAGTCCCGTCACGCGTTCGATGTCTCGGTCACGATTCCGGTGCACGAGGCCTACGTGCTGCCTTCCGAGCCCGATTGGATGGGGCATGATCAAGTGCTTGCCTGGAACCTGGTGACCTCTGAGCTGAACCGCCTGCGCAAGAATTTTGATGTTAAAAACCTCACCGGCGCGGTTGCCGCGCGGCTGGGGGCCGAGCCCTATCTGCAAAGCGGCCACCAGCGGATTGATCTGCAGGTGCTGTTCAACCAGGTGCCGCTGACCCTTGAGAGTACCGAAGTCGTCAACGCCGCCGAGGCGCGCGTGGGCCGGCGCGCGGAGTTGGAAATCGCCGCGATCAAGCCCGCCGGCGGTTACGTGGCCGGGGAGTATTACGGCACGGTGCACATCGTGTTCGACTTCCTCGCACCTTGAGTTGACCGTGCACCGGTAACGGTTGACCGCCACCTGCCCAGAGGCACGCATTCGCTGGCTGGTTTTATCGAGTCACCGACCCGTTTCAAGCGTCGAGACGGTGGACGGAAAAACCTCCCGGCGCCACCGTCACCTTCTTCAACGGGAACGGTTGCTGCGCCCCGTCGCGTCGCTGAGCGCCCGGCGGGTCAGGCGGCGCATCCATTCCTGTTCGTTGTAGCCCAGGTCGTTGAGCAACCGGTTGTACTGCGCGTCGTCCATCGGCTTGGCGGTGAATACCACACTTTCGGGCACTTGCACCGCCTCGGCCAAGTGCTTGAGGGCTGCGCGAAGGCGCTCGCGTTCGGGCTCCGGCAACGCCTGGGCATTGGCCCATTGCGCCTGCGCCGTTTGCAGATCATCCAGCGCCAGGAAGCGCTCGCCGAACTCGCGCTCGTTGTCACGGTACTGGCTGTCGTAAGCGTCACGCAGGTGCTGTTCCCACCAGGGTTCGAGCAGCATCTGGTTGACCAGGCCGTCGCCCTCATCCAGCTCCAGCACCACGCTGTAGGCTTGCTCGATCTGGGCGGCGCTGACAGCCGCGTTGACCCGGTAAAGCATGTGATCACTCAGCCAGGGCAGGTCGAGACGGCGGGCGAGCGCGGTTTGATAGGCCAGGTGAATATCCACCTCATCAACCTCGCCGGGCACCCCGTCGCGCACTTGCGATCTGAAGCGCTGCCCAAGGCCCCCTTCGGCCACCGGGCGCAGGCGCCGGGCGATTTCCTGGCCCACGGCCTTCGCCAGTTGTTTGAGGTGGGCGCTGCCTTTGGCCAGCGTGACGAGGCGGCTTTCCAGCTCAGCAGCGGTTGCGGTATCACGGCGGATCTCGCTGACCATGACCTCGATCCCCATTTCATTGAAAATCTGCGCCCCGGCATCCGGGCACAGGCCGGGAAAGCTCGCCATCTTGAACAGGCGCTCACGCAGTTCGGTGTCTTCATGGGCTGCCCACAGCAGGCGCCATACCTGCTGGGTCAGCAGTGGGCGGTTGACGGCGTAGCGTTGGCGGTCGGCGTCAATCTCAAAAACGCCCTCAATCTCCAGCGCTTCAATGACTTCGAAAAAGCCCTGGGAACCCTGTTCCTGCTCCACTGCCTGCCACAGGGCTTGAGCGTCCTGAAGATCGGCGCCTTGCAGGCCCTGCGTCCAGAATGCGTTGTGACCGAGCGGCTCATACGTGCGGTTGGGATCAAGGCCTGCGGCCACGCGCAAAGCTTCATAGCGCAGGCGTTGCTCGTCCGGCAGGGTGCGCCGATCCAGGCGTGCGCGGGCCACCACTCTGCCTTGCGCGGAACCGGCTGCGACCTCGGGCAGGCGGTTGATCCGGGTGCCGCGCAGGTCGAGTACAAAGGCGTCATTGCGCGGGTGTGCGAACAACCCTTGGGGCCAGGTAGCCAGGCGCGTGCCGCGGAGGTAAAGCAGGTGCAACCCGGGCATATGGCTGATGTCGGGCGCCAGGGTCAAAGGGTTGTTGCTCAGGTCTAGGCTCTTCAGGCGCCGCAGTTTTTTTAACCGCGTCACGTCCTCCGCCGTCAGTGCAAGTCTGTTGCCTGCCAGTTTCAACGCCTTGAGAAAACGCATCTGTTCCAGCGCCTTGGGCACCTGCGTGAGGCGATTGTCAGCCAGGTTGAGGCCGCGCAAGGAGGGGAAGTGCTTGAGGAAATCACTGTGGCGTTCGCCGAAGCCGCACTGGCTGGCGTCCAGAAATGTCACGTGCTCGAAACTGGCGCTCAGCGTAGGGAGCCTGGGCGGCAGGCGCAGGCCTTTGAAGTTGAGTGTGGCACCTTGCTGGACGGCACCGCGGCCGTCCGTGAATTCAGCAAACCGGTCACCCCAGCAACGCATGATCCGATGGGCCAGGTGCTTTCTGGACACCCTCGCTTCATGGTCATCGGCGGCGTCCGAGACGCCGAGGATGAGCGAATTCTGCCAGTTCATCAGGTCCACATGCAGTTGCTGTTTTTCCACCACCAGCGTGTTCAGGGTATGGCGCAGTTGTGCCTGGGGAATGTCCTCCAGAAATCGGTTCAAGCGTGCTTCGCTCAAGTGTGGAAACAACAGTTGCAGGGTTTGCCGGGCGTGCTCGGTATGGGTTTGGGCGGGTAACGCCGAGCAGCGGCTGGCCGCCGGGCCACCCAGCAAGCGGCTGGTTTCGCGGCCCTGGACCATCGGCACGGGCGGTTGCGCGAGCACTTTGCGACGCTCGGCCAGGGACGTCATGCGCTGTTTGAGCCAATGCTTGAGCGCTTGACCTTCGCCCGTTTGCATACCCAATGCGTCGCGCCGGTCAGCGGGCAGGGCTTGCAGGATCGCCTCGTAAAGGTCGATGAGCGATGACGGCCGTGAAGTCAAAGGGTCGAGCACTTCATAGCCGCGCGCCTTGCGAATCAGCACGCGTGTGGTGTCGGCAGTCGCCGGCCCGGCTTCACACAGCACGCGACCTGTCACCGCCTGTTCGCGGATTTCAATGCGCAACCGAGCAAAGGTGTCGCTGTGAAACTTTAAGGTGTTGAGCACCAGTCTTTCGGTCGGGGTCGGCAACGGCGAAGGCCAGTCAAACCCCTGGAAGGCCAGCACCGACTGGTTGGCAAAGCCCAATTCACGCGCCTGGTTATGCAGGCGCAGCGGCAGTCGTCGTTGCGCGAGCGCCTGGTGCTCCTCGCCGCTGGCGCTGCCGAGCAGGGCAAGGGCTGCGTTGGAGTCCAGGTACTCGAAGGGCTTGCGCAGGGTCGCAAGGCTGGGCTTGTCGGTGATTTCGCGGGTTTTGTAGACCTTGTCGGCAATCTCGGGGGCGTAGCTGAGCACCCGGTCGGCCAATTGATCGCGCAGGGCGGTGAGCCGAA
This sequence comes from Pseudomonas sp. RGB, assembly GCF_007713445.1. Taxonomy (NCBI): domain Bacteria; kingdom Pseudomonadati; phylum Pseudomonadota; class Gammaproteobacteria; order Pseudomonadales; family Pseudomonadaceae; genus Pseudomonas; species Pseudomonas sp. RGB. The sequence goes on from NZ_VMSH01000005.1 coordinate 144,623, forward strand.
GGTCCTTGGGGACATCGCCGTTGAGCAAGTTGCGTATTGCGGCGTCGTCGAGAAAAGCCAGTACTCGTTCAGGCAGGGTCCCGGACAACGTCTGAGACAGGCTAAGGGTCAGGGTGCCGGCCTGGGTTGCGTTGACGTTGCCGAAGGTGAGGGCCGGTCCCGACAGATCATCATTGAGGCAGACCTTCAGGGCGTTGTCCTGCGGCCAGCCGGGCAGCTCGGTGATGAGCTGCGGGAACCAATCCGATGACGGCCCGTTTGGCAGCGGCGTGCCTGCACGAACCTTGCGGCTGATGGCTTCGGGATAGCGCTGGGCTTCAAGGCGGCCAAGGCTGGCGGCGAGCAAGGGGGGCAGGGGCTCGTTGTAGAGGTGCATCGCGCGCAGCACGCCTTCATCGGTGCCACTGGCGATGCGCAAGTCGGCCAGTTGCTGGTCGCTGAAGTCTTTTACACGCGGGCCAATACGGCGCATCAGGGTCTGGCTGTCCCAGCGTTGCGGCTGCTCGCCTTCGTGCAAAAACGCGCCGTCGGCATTGAACCTTACCCAGGGCTGATACGCCTGTTCACGTGTCGGGTGCACCACGCGATGCTCGTCGGCCTGGGCGTCGTGGCGCACGTGATAGTGCCGGTCCTCCAGCGGCAACAGGGTTTTGTCCGTGGGCCCCTGCGGGCTGGGTTGGGCGTAGGGCGCAAGGTCCGGGTTCCACAATTTGAGCGTGCCGTCGGCCTGCTGCACCGGGTGCAGGCCTTCGACAAACGCCGACAGTTTGAGGCGCGCGACCTCGCCGATTTTTCCCGCACCGGCAAACAAGGCGAGCTGAATCAGGTTTTCAGCTACTCCCAATACATGCTCGCCAGCTTCCTGCACATTGCCCTGGGCCCAATCGAGAAGGCCTTCGAAAACGTCGTCGCACAGTTGATAGGCGCTGTAGGCCAGCATCAATTGGCCCACCACCGGCACGAACGGTGTGACCACCAGCAAGGCCGCATTGAGGACGTCCGAGAGTATCTGCTCGAGGTTGTCCCACCAGGCCCAGCGTGCCAGCCGGTCGACGTAGGCAGTGGATACCGCCAGCTCCCGGGCGTCGTTGACGACCTTGTTGAGCTTGACCCGGTGCAGGTAGTTCCACGGGTCGTCTCGCGCAGGGTTGGCGGCGCGGTTGGGGTGATCCCGGTCAATGTCCAGCAGGCGCAATGGCAGATGTGCACGCGACTGCAACCGCGAGAAAAACACGCCGCGCTCGGCGTGCGCCACAAATTGACTGAAAAACGCCTGATACGCCGGGCCGCTGTGCAACTGACGCGTCAGCTCTTCGACGAAGGCAATCGGCGAAGGGTACTGCTTGAGCGGATGCTCGGGGTCCTGGGGCACCCAGGCAATCAGCCGCCCACGGGCGGAGCCGTGCTCTGCAGGCGTGGCGAACAGCATAATCCCGCTCAGTTCGCACTCAGCCAGGCTCAGCGTATGGCACCTCAGGGTGTGGCCATCGAGTGACAGGCCCAGCGGTGTGTCGATGAACCTCAGCAACGCGTGATGGGCGTCGTTTGCCAGATGACCGCTGTGCAGGCCCAGGTGCGCACTGCTGCGCAAATCCGCCTTGAGCTGGCTGACCACTTCGTCGCGCACGGTGCGGGCCAGCGCCGGCTGATCGAACCCCAGCGCGCGTTGGAGCCGGGCCTGGTAAAGGCCGCCGATGTCCAGGGATCGACACACGGCCTTGAAGCGCTGCGCCGTCAGTATCGGCCCACCGGGCCGGCCACGTATCGTCAGGCTGTCGCGCTGACCACGGGCGTCTTCCGGGCCCAGGAAGGCGTGGTCGACGAAAGTGTCGCTGGCGGCGAAGTTATGCAGGGCCATGTCCAGCAACGACAGGGTTTTGCTTTGTACGCCTCGTTTGACGTTGATCACCCACCAGGCATTGGACGCGTCTACGTACACCCGCAGCCAGGTGTTGCGTACATCGACCTCGCCGTAGTGCGTGAACAGCGCTCGCTTGAGCAGCGGCTCGGCAAAGGCGCGCAAATCGTTGAGCGGGCCGAGGCGTTTGTCCAGCGGTGCCTGGGCGTGCCAATGGTCAGCGACGGCACGCTTGAGTGACACGTGCTGCGCCGGCGAGGTATCGAGGTAAGGCGCCGCAGATGGAAGACCCTGGCGTTTGAGCGCGCCAATTCGCGCTGCTGTGGTGCCCTTTACCCAGTCGGGCAACGCGTTCTGGATCAACTCGAAATGACGGCCCTGGAACGGCAGGGCGGAGGAATCGGTAGGCATGGTGTGAACCTGAACAGAGAGTGGAGACTCCCTGAGTCTATTCACGCGCCGAGGCTAAAATAAGCTTTAAAAATAGCGGCTTACGCGGGTTTTAACGCGCGTAACAGTCAACAATTCGAGGGTGAAAAATACATAACTGACACCCTGGATTCAGCGCGCCACACACAGCGTCTGCGTGCCCGGCTGCAGGTACGGCGTCAGGATCGGCGCCATGCCTTTGAGCACTTGCACCGGCAAAGCCGAGGTGAAGGTGAAATGCTCGGCCGAGGCCCCGGGGACGAAGGCGGTCAGCGTGCCGAAGTGATGCTCGCCGATGTAGAACACAAACGTTGCAGTGCGGTTGATCGATTTGGAACTGAGGATGCGCCCACCCGCGCCCATGGCTTCGATGCGGTTGTCGCCGGTGCCGGTCTTGCCGCCCATGGCCAGCGGCGCGCCATCGGCCAGTTTGAAACTGCCGGCCACGCGTTTCGCCGTGCCTGCGTCCACCACCTGCGACAGCGCACCGCGCAGCGCCGTGGCGACTTCGCTGGGCATCACGCGCTTGCCACGGTTGGGGTCGTTGCTCACGAGCGTTTCATACGGCGTGCCGGCGGCAAAATGCAGGCTGTCGATGCGCAGCACCGGAATGCGCACGCCATCGTTGAGGATGATCCCCATCAGTTCGGCGAGGGCGGCGGGGCGGTCGCCGGAGCTGCCGATGGCGGTCGCCAGCGACGGTACCAGGTGGTCGAACGGGTAGCCGACAGCCTGCCAGCGCTGATGGATTTCCAGGAACGCTTCAATCTCCAGCATGGTGCGGATGCGGCTGTCGCGCGCGCTCTGGTGCCGGCTCTTGAACAGCCAGCTGTAGACTTCCTGGCGTTCGAATTCGCTGGCCTTGACGATCTCGCCGAAGGTCGCGTCGGGGTGGTTGAGCAGATAGCCCAGCAGCCACAGGTCGAGTGGGTGCACCTTGGCGATGTAGCCTTGGTCCGGCAGGTCGTAGGCGCCGGGGCCGTAGCTTTGGTAGAGCTTTTCGAGGCGCTCGTCCGTGAGCTTTTCGGGGGGCTTGGGGTTCTTCAGGTGCGAGCGCACAAAACGGTTGAAGCTCTCCTGGCTGGCCTGGGGCAGCAGGTAGCGGTGCACGGCAGCCAGGCGAATCGCGGTGGGGTGCAGGCCGTCCATGAAGGTGTCGAGGCGTGTCTGAGTGTCTTTGTTGCGGTACTTTTTCCAGAACTTGAGCAGGAACGCAGTGCCTTCGTGGTCGGCGAACTTGGCCAGGTATTCCTGACGGCGCGGATCGTTGTCATCTTTGAGCAAGCGCGCGCTGTTGTCTTCGCCGGAGTAGGTGGTGTAGCGCACCAGGTCGCGCATCAGGCGAATGAACGGCAGGTTGATCGACTCGCGTAGCGCATCGCGCAGGGTCGGGCTGCGGCCATTGTCTTCATTGCGAAAATTGTGAAAGTGATGCAAGCCGCCGCCGGTGAAAAACGCTTCGCCGGGGCTGGCCGAATAGGTGCGGTTGAGGGCCGCGTCGAGCATCTTCGACAGGTCGCGGTCGGGGGTCTGGATCAGGTAATCCAGCGCCCAGCGTGACAGTGGGTCCTGTTCGGGGACCTCGACTTTTTTCAACTCGGCGGGTGTTTGCGCGCGGTAGCGATCATGCAGCTCGGTGATGATTTGCAGGTAGGTGGTCAGCACCCGCAGCTTGGCGGTGGAGCCCAGTTCCAGCTTGCTGCCTTCGTTGATATCAAAAGGTTGGTCGGTGTTGTCGGTTTGCACCCGTACCCGTGCGCCATCGGGCGTCAGTTCGAACAGCGTGAAGCTGTAACGCACTTGCGGCGTGCTTTGCGGGGTGAGCAAGCGCGGGCCGAGCAGGCCCATTTGCCCTGCGAAGGCGGGGTCGGCCAGGTGCTTGAGATACTCGGTGGCCTGGGTTTGCAGGTCGTATTGCAGCGTGCTCGTGGCCGACAGGTCGAGGCGATCGAGGTCATACAGCGGACGGTTGAGCAGGCTGGCAAGGCGACTGCGCGCGACGTTGATCGCCTTGTTGGTTTCCACCGGCTGGAGCGTCGGTTGTTGCTGCCAGTCGCGGTAAGTGACATGGCTGGCCAGGGCGGCCTTGGCCAGCGCCGGATCGATCACGTTGTTCTGTGCCAGCAGGCGGATATGGCTGTCGGTCAATTGCGCCAGCTCATCGCGGCCCTTGGTCAGGTAATGCGAAGGGCGGCGCTGGGCGATCATCAGCGACAGCACTTCGCGCAGCGCCAGGCCTTTTGCTGGAAGGTCCTTGGGCGCGTTGCCGCTCAACAGCGCATTGCTCTGGTTGAAGTCGGCGCCGTACCACACGCGTAAACCTTCGGCCATGCCGTGCACTTCACCATGGCCCGGCACCGCCGACAGCGGCACGCTGTTGAGGTAGTCGCGCACGATGTTCTGGCGGCTGTCCAGGGTCTGCGGCCCCGGTTGGTAGGCGCGGACGCTGGCAGACATCATCTGGCGAATTTTTTCGCCACCGGACAGCGTCAGGCCGTCGGGCGAATGGCGATACTTTTCAAGCTGGGTGGCCAGGGTGCTGCCGCCGGCGGTTTGCCCTGGCAGATGCAGCAGTTTGGCCACCTGCGACCAGGCGGCCTTGGCAAAGCGCGGCCAATCCACCGCCGGGTTGGCCATTGGACGCTTGGGGTCCAGCAGGTCGCGGTCTTCAATAAACAACAGGCTGTGCACCACCAGCGGTGGAATGGCAGCAAAGCTTGCATAGAGTTGCTGTGGGTAACTGAAAGCGTACAGCGGCGCCGCGCGGCAGTCGGTGATGGTCAGGCCGGCCTGGACTTTCTCGGCGTAGGGCACGAACAGGCCGTGCTCGGCGTAGCTCATCAGCGCCGGGGAAAACCGCGACTGTGCCTGAATCACGTAATTGCGTTTGAGCAGGCGTGGCAAAAATTCATTCAGCGCGCTGTAGCCCAGGCGCCGGTCAAAAGGACCCTCGCCGGGATACACCATCGCATCACTCGCGCCAGGCTCCACCCGGTAGCTCAGTGACGCGGCAAAAGGGCTCAGGTGTTCAGCCTGCAGGCGCGAGGTGCGTATTTCCCGGCTGGCGGCCCACCCCAGGGCCACCAACGCGAGCACCAGCACCAGCCCGATCAGCCGCCACCACAAGCGTCGAGAGCGGGGGCTTTGTGGCAATGGCGGTGGATCCGCACTGTCGGTCTGGACCACAGCGGGTTTCGAATCGGTCTGCCATAAAGCGCCCATAGTCGATTGATCCATTCACGCAGATTGATCGGACTTGGTTCAAGCTTAGTCGCTGGTGATGCGCCGTGAAGATTTTGTGTGCGGGCTTGCTAGCTCCATGAAAGTTTCAGGCCGCGGTTCCAGTCCGCCAGCCAGCTGGAGTTTTCGATTCGCTCCCACTGGCCCTTGTAGTAAACCGACATGTGCTGGCCGGACCAGTCACGCACCCGTTCGTTGAACGCGTTCGGGTACTGATTGGCCGGGCAGGCAATCCGGGCCCAGGGGTCGCAGATCCACAGGCCTTGCCAGTCGTCCTCCTTGAAGTCCTGGGTCTCGACCAGGCTTGACGGCGTTTTGCCGACCACCACAAAGGCATGGGTAGGCGGACGCGAGCCCCATATCTGCGAGACACCGCCGTTGGTGCGGATCAGTTCATGGGCAACATGGGCCATCTGGTCGCAATTGCCGGCGCCGGTCTTGAGGATGATCTCGGTGTAGTCGGGCTGCCCGACCAGGGAGTATTGCCACAGCACCACGGGGGCTGCGATCCGCAACCGCGCCAGGTCGTCAACGGCATCGGTAACGAGGTTGGCGGCGCCGACTCCGGTTCTTTCGACCAGTGCCAGCGTGCTGGCGTGGGCTTTCTGCGCGAGGTACTCGTTGATCTGCGCGGCGCTGGGGCCGCCGGCTACTAGCGGGCGTGGCGGCCATATATCCAGCTGCAAGGGTTTGGCGGCGACATGCACATCCAGACGCTGTCCCTGGCTGGAGGCGTTCAACAATAATTCCCGTTGTTTGAGGGGGGTCAGGGTACTGGCGGTATGGCGCAGTCTTGCCAAGGTGCCGTCAGAAAAACCGCGGGCCGCCAGTTGCCGGTACAGCACCTCCAGCGTCGGCAGCGCCACCAGTGGTTGCGTGGGCATGAGTTCGGCGATGTCCAGGTAATCGCGCTTGTAATCGCAGAAGGCGTGGATCAGCCGCGCGTGCTCGCCGCCCTGGCTGAAGTCCAGGTAATCGAAGACCAGTTCTGGCGGGTTGGCGGTCTGGATCACTTCATAGAACACACCGGTGTCGGCCTCGACAACCCAGCGTGGGCCGGGGATCGGTCCAGGCCGGGAGAGTTCGAACACCATGGCCCGCAGCACGCGCGTGTCATCAATGCCTTCGGCGATGCCTTGCAGTTCCACCACCCGGGTTTCATGGCCCAGCAGGTTGTCCAGTTGGTCGTCGGGCAGCCCGAATTGCGGTTCATCGACAAGCGTGCCCAGCGTGCGGCGGCGATAGATCAACGGCGGTGCCGCGACCTGGGTCAGCTCAAAGGCGACGTCGTCACGGCTGACTTCGTAAACGGTGTGGTGATACGCCAGTCGCTGTTTTGCACCGCCCTGGCCGGGCGCGGGAATGATCCGGATATGTTCCAGCGCTTGCACGCGGCGTTGATGAATGGAGTTGGCAAACGCAGACAGCCGTTTGGTGAAGCAGATGAAGGGGGGCGCGTTGCGTTTTCTTCGGGTGGGCGTGCAGCGGGTGTCGAAATGGTGCTCTACGCGAAAATGGGCGGGCGATGCCAGGTCGTCCAAGTGGGTCGGGGCACTGTGTTCAAGGCGCATGACCTTGCCGTCAACCAGTAAATCCGTGGCGGTGGCGCGGGGAATCAGCAATGGCGGAGTGTCAAACAGGCGCTCGGTGACGCGCGCCTGGTAACCGTTGACGCAGTGCACCGGTGTCACGCTCAGGGCGCTGTCCAGACGAAAGCTCGCCAGCGGTGGCCCATAGGGCCTCGCGCTGAAAGGGTCGAAGGCGAACCACTGCTTTTCGCGCATCACCGCGACAATGCGCGAAAAGTCGCTCCCGCCCAGCACGGCACCGATGCCGATGTCGGCCCTGGACAGCCAGCGCACGTACTCGCGCAACGACGTGTTGGCGGTCCAGCGTTGGGTTTGCTCGATGGCTTGCCTCAGGGTGTGCCACGCGTCCATGCCCAGTCTGACCAGGCCGTTGCGGGCCACTCTGGCAAGTCGGGGAATGTGGTCGAGGGGGTTGAGGGTTGCATGCAGCAGGTGCGTACTCGCTTTGCCCAGTTGCAGCAGTTTTATTGGCAGCGGGGCAGTGCTTTTCAATACCGCCAGGCCGGCCGACGAGTAGGCGCGGGCGGGCATCAGCAGGCTGAACAGGTCGAGCAGGCACTGGTAGCTGCCATAGGTCATGCGGTGTGGATCGCCCGAAGCGATGTCCTGGCCGCACGACCACAACGGCACGAGGATTTTGAGACGCTGCGTCAACGCTTCGTGGTGGCGTTCAAACTCCTCTTCGGCGGACGCGCCATGCGCCTGTTGTCGTGCGGCTTCGACGTCGAGAAAAAAATGCCGCTCGACAATGGCCTGGGTGATGCTGCGCAGGACCGCCGAACCGAACCGCGGGGCGCCGCTTTCATCGGGTGTGGGGTCCTGCTGCCATAGCTGCTCGACGACCACGGTGGAGAACACGTTCGGCCGCGGTGCGCTGCCGGTTTCGTAGGCTTGCCAGTCGATGGCCAGTTGATTGCCGGTGTGCAAGCGGCTGACGGGTTGAACCGAGCCTGGTCGGCCGGTGGTGACCGACAGGGGCTTGCCGCCCAGGTCAAACACCAGGGCGGGCCCGCTGCGTTTATGCAGGCGGTTGAGCAGCGGGAACAACTCGTAATCATGGGTAGCGTGGGGCAGGGTGCAGCGCAGCAGGATGCCGAAGCGCCCGACGCGGGCACTTTTTTCCTCGCGGGTTTCCAGGGCTTCTGGCTTGGTGGCCGCCTTGCTCAGCACCAGCAGTTGCAGCTCGCCGATGGGCAGCCGGGCACGCTCGGCCAGCGGTAATTGTGCCAACAGGTCCTGGATGGTGGTGGCGTACGCCTGTTTAAGGCGATCAATGTGGGCGTCGAAGGCGGCCTCGAACAGCGTATTCACATGCCCCAGACGGCTGAACGCGCTGCGCATCAGGTTCAGGTTCAGGTGTGGGTGAACCGATGCCCAGTGGCGCGAAAAAGGCTGCAGCCAGCCCTGGCTGTGCAAGTCCACCAGGGAGTGCTCGCTGAGGTAAGGCACATTGTGCCAACGGGGTGGGCCGTTGGACGCCAGGCCGAGGTTCAGTTGCAGGCGCGACCCCAACGCCCAGCGCAGGTCGGGCGTATTGATGCGAGGGTGGCCCGGGAAGACTTTTCGCAGGTCATCGAGCGCCACCGACCGGCGCGTCGGAAGGTCGCTGGCGAACGTCATGAACGCGCTTTTCAGTGCCTCCAGGCGCGCTTGCAGTCGGGCTTTCGCCGCGTCGATCTCGCTGATCGGGTAGCGGCCGTCGGCCTGTTGCGTCAGCTCACCCTGGGCGACAGCCCAATCGAGCAGGCCTTGGGTTGCGGTGTATTCGCGCCATTGTTGCTGCTCGGGCGAGGTGTCCTCCCGTGACGCCAGGGCGATGACATCGTTGTAGCTCAGCTGCTGCGGTGAGCCCGGCGCGACCCTGTGCGCCATTGCCACGCCTTGGCTGAACACCAGCCAGTGGGTGGAGGTCATGAAGCGCAACGTGGCCGGCAGTTCTCGCACCAAAAACTCCGGCGCTGCCCCCGCGAGCAGCAGGTGGGCGGCCAGCGGCGTGGCCTCGGCCGAGACGGCGCCGCTGCGTATCAGGTGCAGTTCCAGGTCTTCACGCAGGGCCGCATGGGAGCGGCCCCATTGGCTGCTTTCGGCGAGGTCGAACCCCGCGACGACGTAACGCTGTTCATCCTGCAGCGGGTCGAGTTCGATCATCAGCGCGGCCAGCACCAGGTTTTCAAGGCTGGCACTGTTGGTGTGTTCGTGCGGGTGTTGACCGTATCCGCCCAGTGCTTCCAGCAACCGTCGGCCCAGTTGTCGGGCAGGAGGGCGCCTGAGCATGAGCTTGAGCAACCGGTCGGCCTGGGTGCGAATCGCGCTTCGCGACAGCTCGGCCAACAAGGGCCCCGCCAGATATTCCAACAGCCTGCTGCTCGTGCGCGGCAGCCAGGCGTTGACCCCATTTCGCACGGTCTCACGCTGGTCAGGCGTTAAGGGCAAGCCCTGTCGATAGTCAGCGTGTTGAGTGCTGCGCGGCAGGGTCATTTCGAGGATTTGCAGCGTACCGAGGGCGTCGCCGGCGGTACGTGGAACGGCAAGACCGTGCCCTTGCAGAAGCTGGGCGAGGCTGCGCGCTTCGGTGCGCGGCGCAGGTGCGAGCGCCGGATGCAAATGGGCGTCGCCGGCCGAGGCCTGCAGCAATGGCGCGTGCGTGGCAATCACGGCGTCAGCGGCTTTGCCCTCGAGCAGCGTGCGCAAAGCCGCCGCGGCATGGTCGCGGTCATGGTCCAGACGCTGCCAGTGCCGTTGCTGCATCAGCGCAATATCGGCACCGGCGAAGTCGCAGACCGGCAGCACGTGCAAAGGCTGCGACGCGCGCAGGCGCAGGCTCAGCGCCCTGGCCGCGTCTGGCGTGGCGGGCACCGCCAGGTCATGGCACTGCAGCAACTGCGCCACGCTGAACTGGCCGCTCTGGTGAATAGAGGTGCCGAGCTGTAGCGCCACACCGACCAGTTGTTCGAGACGGCCTGCCAGTGGCAGCGGCAACAGCCATTCGATGCCGAGTGCTACCTGTGTGCCATTGGCGCGCTGGCCGGTGAGCTGGCGGGTATCGGGATTGAATGTGTAATGGCCGGGCTGCAGGCCGTGAACCGGCTCCAGCGCCAGGAAGTCCTGATGACGGGTGATGTAATCCAGCAGCGCTGCGCCGGTTTGTTGGGCGTTGGCTGCAAAAGAGCCGGAGTCGAGGGTCAGCCTGTGGCGGTGAGCGGTTTGCGGGTTGAAACCCGCCTCGCTCGCAGCAGCCTCCAGGCTGTCGGCCAGCTGCAGCAGGTCTTGGTTCAGCCGCTCGAAATCATCCGCCAGCGTTGGGCTGGCGCTGGCAAAAGGGTTGAGTTGATCGAGGGCCTGGATGACGATCATTCGCTGCCCCCGGGTCTGCGGCTGAGGGTAACCGTAGAACCGCAGCACCTGGCTGGCGGTCAATTGCAGCGTGTTCTCGCCCACAGTCATCGGCCCGTACGGCAGGCCGGTGGCCGCGGGGTCCAGTATGTCGGCGATGGTCAGCAGGGGAAGGGCCAGGGCGCGCCCTGGCGCGTCGTCCCACAGGGTCCAGGTGTGTCGCGTCCGGTCTGTCAGGGTGCCATTGGCCAGGGTCAGGCTGGCGAGGTCGATGTTCCGTTGCCGGGCCCAGGCGATGAAGCGCGGGCGGTTAATGGCCTGGCGCCAGAGTTGCAGCCAGCAACCTGGCGACGAATGGGGCGGTATCAGCAGCGGCTCGGCGCTGGTGGAATTCAAATGATTGATCAGGATAGTGACCATGTGCTGGTCACCCTCCTGGCGTCGGGTGCGGCCCTGCTCGAGGCGCTCGGTAGGCGTGTCCATTGATTTTCCCTGTGCATGGATGCAATTGCATCATCCTGAGGGAGTGCCGTTGGCGGGGGGATCATGACGTTTCCGATTTGCCTGTGGCCGAGCTCGAAGCCTTGGGCCAGAGCCTTCGTTGACAGCCAGAGGACGTCGGCCCAGGCATGACGCTGCACCATCACTGTGCAATACTCGCGGCCCTCGCGATGACCTGATAAATGCGTAAAGGCAGGTAATGCTTCCTTGTAAAAGGCGTATTTACCCAGATTTATCGCTGAATTTAGTCATTTTTAGAGTGAAAGACCCTAGTGTCGGCTTTTTATACTGCACCCCCGCCGATCCCGCAGGCTGTGCGCTGCCGGACGCGCCTGTCCACGAAACAGGCCTGGTTGAAGTTCGCCCCCGGCTTACCGGCCTGGCGTGCGCAACGCTCGGTGGTTCATATCCAATAACAAGACGAGGTTGTACCCCTATGCCAGTTGGCAATCAGCTGCCCCATGGCGAGACCGCTCAGGGCGGCCCGCTGAAACGTGAACTGGGCGAACGGCATATTCGCCTGATGGCCCTCGGCGCCTGTATCGGTGTCGGCCTGTTCCTGGGTTCCGCCAAGGCCATCGAAATGGCCGGCCCGGCGATCATGCTCTCCTACATCATTGGCGGCCTGGCGATCCTGGTGATCATGCGCGCGCTCGGCGAAATGGCGGTGCATAACCCCGTCGCCGGTTCGTTCAGCCGTTATGCCCAGGACTACCTCGGCCCGCTGGCGGGCTTTCTGACCGGCTGGAACTACTGGTTCCTGTGGCTGGTGACCTGCGTGGCAGAAATCACCGCCGTTGCCGTCTACATGGGCGTCTGGTTTCCCGATGTGCCGCGCTGGATCTGGGCGCTGGCGGCGCTGGTGAGCATGGGCACGATCAACCTGATTGCGGTCAAGGCATTCGGTGAGTTCGAGTTCTGGTTCGCGCTGATCAAGATCGTCACGATCATTGCCATGGTGATCGGCGGCGTCGGCATCATCGCGTTCGGCTTCGGCAACGACGGTGTGGCGCTGGGGATTTCCAACCTGTGGGCCCACGGCGGCTTTATGCCCAATGGTGTGACCGGTGTGTTGATGTCCCTGCAAATGGTGATGTTCGCGTACCTGGGCGTCGAGATGATCGGCCTTACTGCCGGTGAAGCGAAGAACCCGCAGAAGACTATCCCGAGCGCCATCGGCTCGGTGTTCTGGCGCATCCTGCTGTTCTACGTGGGGGCGTTGTTCGTGATTCTGTCGATCTACCCATGGAATGAAATCGGCACCCAGGGCAGCCCGTTCGTGATGACCTTCGAGCGACTGGGCATCAAGACCGCCGCCGGCATCATCAACTTTGTGGTGATCACGGCTGCGTTGTCCTCCTGCAACGGCGGCATTTTCAGCACCGGCCGTATGCTCTACAGCCTGGCGCAGAACGGTCAGGCCCCGGCCGCATTCGGCACCACCTCAAGCAACGGCGTACCGCGCAAGGCGTTGCTGCTGTCGATTTTCGTGCTGCTGCTGGGCGTGTTGCTCAACTACATGGTCCCCGAGAAAGTCTTCGTCTGGGTGACGTCCATCGCCACCTTTGGCGCGATCTGGACCTGGCTGATGATCCTGCTGGCTCAGCTTAAATTCCGCAAAAGCCTGAGCCCGGCCGAGGCAGCCGGCCTCAAGTACCGTATGTGGCTGTACCCGGTCAGTTCGTACCTGGCGCTGGCGTTCCTGGTGCTGGTGGTTGGGCTGATGGCGTACTTCCCGGACACGCGCGTGGCGCTGTATGTCGGCCCGGTGTTCCTGGTGCTGCTGACCGTGCTGTTCTACGTGTTCAAGTTGCAGCCCATCAATGCTGCGGCGCGTGCTCAAGCCTGACGTTCAGGCGCACAACAAAAAGCCCCGGGATCGGGGCTTTTTGTTGTTCAGGCGGTGGCCACGCGCGGGGATTGGCTCAGGCGTTGGTTGAATTCCAGCCAGGCCCCCAGCGCGGCCATCAGGGCGGCGCCAACCAGTGCGGTGACGATTTGCATGGTGAAGGCATCGCCAGCCAGGGCGTTGAGCATATCCGCCAGCGGCGCCAGTAAGACGCCCAGGCAGAATACTTCCAACGAATAACGCCCCATCCGGCAGGTCTGTTGGGCCAGCCAATTTTGTGTCCAGGCAGGGCCGGGCAACAGTTTGGCGGTGACGTAGGCCAGCGCCAGGAAGTGCAGCAGTCGCACCGGTGACAGGTCGGTCTTGCTGATCGGGTAGAGCAGTTCGCTCAAGGCCGCTGGCATCAACGCGTCGTGCACCTCAGGCCAACGCCAGGCGAGGGTGAGCACACCCGCCGCCAGTGCGTAGACCGCCGCCGTGACGAACAACGGCTGGCGCAGCAGTGGCCGATTATCCTGCGCGCGGGGTTGTTGCCCGTGAATGGCCGCTGCGCCACCCAGGATAAACAGAAACTGCCAGGTGACCGGGTTGAAGTACCACACGCCGTCAGCAATGGCGGCCAGGTTCCAGCCCAGGTGCGGCGCCAGCAGGTACACCGCCATCGACACCGCGACCACCGCCCAAGTCTTGCGCAGCAGCAGCGGCAGTACCAGCGGCAAGCCCGCCAGCAGCACGATATACAGTGGCAATGGGTCCATCAGGTTCGGCTTGAAGCGCAACAGCAATTCATCCACCAGCGCTTGCTGCGGGTGGGTGACGAAATGCGTCAGGCCCATCTCTTCGACCAGGTCGCGGGTTTCCACATGGCTGTTGGCGAAAAACACGATGCCCATCAGCATTGCCAGCAGGAAGATGTGCACCACGTACAACACCCAGGTGCGCCGCAGGATCTTCAAGCAGGCCATCCAGTAGCCTTCGCGCTGCAGGACCTTGCCGTAGGCCAGCACCGAGGCGTAGCCGGCAAGGAACACGAAGACTTCAGCCGCGTCGCTGAAACCGATATTGCGCAGGGTGATCTGGCCGAGCGGGTTGTGGGGGACGTGATCCCAGAAAATGAAGATCAACGCCAGGCCCCGAAAAAAATCGATGCGCGGGTCGCGTCCGTTCAGCATGGCAGCGGGCTCTTGAACAAATAGTTTAGTAATGACAGGTGCACGGCGGCGTTGTCGCACGCCGCACGTCGGGCGGGCGCAGGTTGGCGGTATTTGTAAGCAATTGCAAAGGCTGGGTATTACTGAATGTCTCTAGACATCAATGATCACCAATGTGCCTTGGCTACCGGCAAGGACCGCGTGGGCGATACCAGCTTCGACGAGGTACATCTGGCCGGCTTCGACGCGGATTTCCTCGCCGCCGATGCTCAAGCGCAACTGGCCGCTGATCACCAGCAGGCCTTCGTTGTAAGCGTGGGTTTCTTCCTCGTAGGCCTGCTCATCCATGCGCAACACCTTGATCCTCGCCGGGCCTACCTGGCCCAGGCGCGTGGATTTCCAGCTGTCGGGCAGTTGCCCGGCGAGGGCGGCGAAGTCGAGTAACGGCATGTGAATCTCCTGGTTTCAACGATGCCGTCGGTGGTCCGGTTCAGCAGCAATAAGGAATTTAGAACGCATCCATCAACACGAACCGGCAGGGCTTGGCCTGATGTGCATTGATCTGCGGCACCAGCCGGGTGAAGTGTTCGGTCTGGCAGTGAGCATCCAGCGCGGCCTGATCGGGCCATAGCTCGATGAACACGAAGTGCCCGGGGTCTTTCTGATCGACAAACAGCTCGTAGGCAATACACAGCGGTTCCAGGCGGGTTTTTTCCACCAGTTCGGCATACCAGGGGCGCACGGTTTCCACGTGTTCGGGCTTGATGAAATCTTCAGCGATGACTTTGAGCATGGCCGGTCTCCTCACGCAGCTTCGACGTCATGCGGCTCAAAACTGTCCGCGCGTGCCATCTGCCACATGCGCGAATAGAACTGGCCATTTACTTCACCAGTGAGCAATTCACCGGGCTTGAGGAATACATGCAGTTGCGAGAACAGTTTGATTTCAGTCGCCGACATGCGTCGCACCAAGTGCTTGGCCGACAGCTGCGAGGGATGATCCAGACCGGCTGCGGCGAGCATTTCTGCCAGGGCCTTGAGGGTGTTGCGGTGGAAGTTGAACACGCGCTGGGCTTTGTCCGTGACCACCAGCGCACGTTGGCGCAGCGGGTCCTGGGTGGCGACGCCGGTCGGGCACTTGTTGGTGTGGCAGCTCTGCGACTGGATGCAGCCGATGGCAAACATGAAGCCGCGCGCGGCGTTGGCCCAGTCGGCGCCAATGGCCAGGACGCTAGCGATATCGAACGCGCTGACGATCTTGCCGCTGGCGCCGAGCTTGATCTTGTCGCGCAGGTTCAGGCCCACCAGCGTGTTGTGCACAAACAGCAGACCTTCACGCAGCGGCACGCCGATGTGGTCGGTGAACTCCACCGGCGCGGCGCCGGTGCCGCCTTCCTTGCCGTCCACTACGATAAAGTCCGGGAGGATGCCGGTTTCGAGCATGGCCTTGGCAATGCCCATGAACTCCCACGGGTGGCCCAGGCAAAACTTGAAGCCCACCGGTTTGCCGCCGGACAGTTTGCGCAGTTGGGCGATGAACTGCATCATTTCAATCGGCGTGGAAAACGCGCTGTGGCGCGACGGCGAGATGCAGTCTTCGCCCATCATGATGCCGCGGGTCTCGGCAATTTCCTGGGTGACCTTGTGCTTGGGCAGGATCCCGCCATGGCCGGGTTTTGCGCCCTGGCTCATCTTGATTTCGATCATGCGCACTTGCGGGTTCTGCGCCTGCGCGGCGAAGCGTTCCGGGTCGAAGCGGCCATCGCTGGTGCGGCAGCCGAAGTAGCCGCTGCCCAGTTCCCAGGTCAGGTCGCCGCCGTTTTCGCGGTGGTACGGGCTGATGCTGCCTTCGCCGGTGTCGTGGGCAAAGTTGCCGAGCTTGGCGCCCTGGTTCAACGCGCGAATGGCGTTGGCGCTCAACGAGCCGAAACTCATGGCCGAGATATTGAACACCGACGCCGAGTACGGCTGCTTGCACTGCGGGCCGCCGACCATCACGCGAAACGCGCTCGGGTCACTCAACGGCGCTGGGCGCATGGAGTGGCTGATGAATTCGAAGCCGGATTGATACACGTCGATCAGGGTGCCGAAGGGTTTGTCGGCGGTTTCGTTCTTGGCGCGCGAATAAACCAGTGAGCGTTGCGCGCGTGAAAACGGCAGCGCATCGCTGTCGGATTCAAGCAGGTACTGGCGGATTTCCGGGCGGATGGCCTCCACCAGGTAACGGATATTGCCCAGGATCGGGTAGTTGCGGCGCACCGCGTGGGGGCTTTGCAGCAGGTCGAGCAGACCGATCAGGCTGAGCACGCCGGTGACCACGGTGATCGGCCACAGCCATTCATGTTCGATAAAGGGGAGGCTGGCGAGGGTAAAAATGACGCACACGGCAAAGAAGGCGTAACGGCTTAGTAACGACAGGCTCATACGGTTTTCCTTGGGTTCACTCATCGGCTAGGCGTTTTGCGCCTGTAGAAAGATCGAGAACAGCTCCGACTGGGATTTGATCCCTAGCTTGCTGTACATGTGTTTCTTATGGACTTTCACGGTTTCAACGGAGATTTCCAGCTTACGAGCGATTTCCTTGCTGGAGCAACCGCTGAGCATCAAGCGGCCCACATCCAGCTCGCGGGCGGTGAGTTGCGCGCCCCAGTCATCCGTTTGCACCGGCGGCTGCGGGGCGCTGACCTGATTGAGTTCATAGGGCAGGCGCTGGCGCAGCAAACTCAAGACCCAGGGCTGGATCAGCGACAGCAGGGCGATCTGCTGCGGGTCAAACCGCTGTTTGGAGCCCAGGGACAGGCACAGGGTACGCCCATCCGGCAGCTGGCAATTGAATTGGATTTCATCGGCCACCACGTTCAGGCGGAAGTAGCGCTGGTAGTACTCGGTGAGTTCAAAGTGCTCCGGCGCGACTTCGGCCAGGCGAAACAGCCCGGTGCGTGAGTGTTCGCGGCTGGCGATGTAGAAGGGGTCGAGCAGGTACAGGCCGTTGAGGTAGTCCTGGAACAACTGGTCCGGCGTGCCGTCGGCGCCCGGGCATTCGGCGAACACCAGCGGGCGGTGCGCGTTGCTGAACAGCAATACCACCCAGCTGTCGAACGGCACGTAGTTGTCCAGCAAGCGCACGAGCTGGGTCCAGAAGTTGGCCTGGTCGAGGGCGTCTATCATTTGCCCCACCGAACGGTGCCAGGCGATGTCTTGCAGCGAGACTGTCATTCGTCTACCCCCATAGGGTTACCCCGGCGGCGTGATTTCCCCGACGGTTGCGGCTGCGCATACTGCGCCACAGATAAAACAACAGGACTTCCCATGAAGGTCGAATTTGCCCAGTTGGCAGGTCGTGATAACGGCACAGCTTACAACCTTGAGCGCGCCTTGGCGGCAATTGCTGCCTGCGCCGCCGACACGCAACTGATCGTATTTCCGGAAACCCACCTGATGGGCTTCCCGTCAGCCGAGACCGTCGCCGACATCGCCGAGCCGGTGGATGGCCCGACCGTGCAGGCCGTTATTGAGGCGGCTCGCGCAGGCAATATCGCCGTGGTGATCGGCATGGCCGAGAGCGACGCCGGCCAATTCTATAACACCACGTTGCTGATCACCCCCGAAGGCATTGCCCTGCGGTATCGCAAGACCCACCTGTGGGCCTCGGATCGCGGCGTGTTCACGCCGGGTGACCGCTATGCCACTTGCCTGTGGAACGGCGTGCGCGTCGGCCTGTTGATCTGCTACGACATCGAGTTCCCGGAAACCGCCCGCGCCAACGCGCAACTGGGCGCCGAACTGCTGATCGTCACCAACGGCAACATGGACCCTTACGGCCCCACGCACCGCACCGCGATCATGGCGCGTGCCCAGGAAAACCAGGCGTTTGCGCTGATGGTCAATCGGGTGGAAGAGGGCGATGGCGGCCTGTTGTTCGCCGGCGGCAGTGCCCTGGTCGACCCGATTGGCACGCTGCTGTTCGAAGCCGGGCGCGAGGAAGGGCAATTTACCGTCGAGCTGGATCTTGACCAACTGGTGGCGGCTCGCAAGGACTACCGCTACCTCGACGACCAGCGCTTGAAATTGCCGGGTGAGGTGATCGAGCGCACGGACGGGACGCGTGAACTGCTGATCCCACACCATTAAGGCTGACCCTTTTTGTGGCGAGCGGGCTTGCCCCGCGTTGGGGCGCGAGGCGGCCCTAAAACCTGCAACCGCGGTTTGCCTGGAGAAATGCAGTGAATGTAATGGGGCCGCTGCGCAGCCCAACGCGGGGCAAGCCCGCTCGCCACATCAAGCCCGCTTGATCATAAGAAAAATGACATCTGCTTCACCGACTTCAGTTCTGCCATAAATCTAATAAATCAGCGGAGAATCGCTCATGGCTCGTTTGCAACGCACCCTGTCGTTAGGGTCGGTGGTGCTGTTTGGCATCGCCTATATGACGCCGATCATTGTGCTCGGCACCTTCGGCATCCTCGCGCAATCCACCGGCGGCATGGTACCGGCCGCTTACCTGGCCGCCCTGGTGGCGATGTTCTTTACCGCCATGAGTTACGGGCGCATGGCATCAGCCTTTCCGGTGGCCGGTTCCGCCTACAGCTATGTGCGCAAGGCCATCAGCCCGAAACTGGGCTTTATCGCCGGTTGGGCGGTGTTGCTCGACTACCTGTTCTTGCCCATGGCCATCTGGTTGATCGGGGCGGCGTACCTGCATTCGGCATTCCCTGCGGTGCCGCAATGGATCTGGGTGCTGGCGTTTATCGGCGTCACCACGGCGATCAATATCATCGGTCTGAAACTGGCCAATGGCATCAATGCGCTGCTGATGTTGGTGCAGTTCCTGGTGCTGATCGCGTTTGTCGCGCTGTGCATCCATTACATCGGGGGCGACGCGAGCAAGCCGCTGTGGACTGTCGCGCCGTTCTTCAACGGCCAGATGCACATGCCGCTGATCATGAGCGGGGCGGCGATTGCCTGCTATTCGTTCCTGGGCTTTGACGCGGTCAGCACGCTGACCGAAGAAACCCGCGACCCACGCCGTACCATTCCGCGGGCGATCATGCTGATCACCTTGATCGGCGGGTTGATCTTTGTTGGCGTGTCGTATTTCGTGCAGATCGCGCATCCGTCGTTCGAGTTTGCCGATGTGGATTCGGCGGCCTATGAAATTGCGCGCAATGTCGGCGGTGACCTGTTTGTGTCGATCTTCCTGATCGGCTTGATCGTCGGCCAGTTCGCCTCGGGGCTGTCGGCCCAGGCCAGCGGTTCGCGCTTGTTGTTCGCAATGGGGCGCGACGGCGTGTTGCCCAAGTCGTTCTTTGGCACCTTGCATGCGCGCTTCGGCACGCCGGTCAACAGCATCCTGTTGTGTGGGGTTGTGGCGTTACTGGCATTGAAGCTGGACGTGACCACCTCCACCTCGTTCATCAACTTTGGGGCGTTCCTGGCGTTCAGCCTGGTGAACCTGTCGGTGATCTTTCACTACTGGATCGGCGCGAAAGCGCGTGGCGTGCGTGAGTTGATGCTGTTCCTGCTGTTCCCGGCCATCGGCCTCGCGGCGGACTTGTGGCTGATGGTCAGCCTCGATCATCTGGCGATTTACCTGGGCGTGGTGTGGTTGGCGATCGGCCTGGTTTACCTGGGTTTCCTGACGCGCGGCTTCTCGCAACAGCCGCCGGAAATGGACTTCCAGGAAGCTGCATAGAAGCGACAGGTCTATTCTTATTGCAATCGGTTCTCGTTTGGGTACATGATTTTGTGTTACTGTGTAACACATTAATTGCACTCAAGCGCCCCGGAGGCATTATGAAAACTGGTATCCATCCCGACTACCGCACCGTGCTGTTCCACGACACCGCCGCCGACGTGTTCTTCCTGATCGGCTCCACGGCCGACAGTGAGCGCACCCACACACACAGCGACGGCAACACGTACCCTTACATCCCGCTGGACGTCTCCAGCGCCTCGCACCCGATCTACACCGGCCAGCAGCGCAAGACTCAGGCCGAAGGCCGGATTGCCGGGTTCAACAAGCGCTTTGCTTCGTTTGGCACCAGCCCGAAAAACGCCGAGGCGTGAGGGCTTCACGTTTCACCTCAAAGGCCGCTCCAGCATTTGGAGCGGCTTTTTTTATGCGTTGATATCGCAAGGCCATCACCTTGTAAAAACCAACTAAACTACCTGGTAATCGCCAGGAGGCATTGTCCCAGACCGTAAGGAACGCAGATCGACGATCCGAGGTGTCCCATGGGAGAGTCAGTGACCTTTATCGATGCCAACCGTCCAGTGCTGCTGTTGATCGACGCCCACCCGGATGTTTTGCACAGCCTCAAGCGATTGCTCAGCCTGGAGCCCTTCGAACTGCACAGCGCCACCTGCGCTGCTGATGCCCTGGGCATTCTCGCCACTCAACCCATTGACCTGGTGATGAGCGCCGCGCGTCTGCCGGACATGGATGGTGCGTCGTTGCTGGCACACATCCACCAACACCACCCGCACACGGTGCGCATCCTGCTGACCGGCGAGACCGACCTGACGCTGATTGTCAAAGCCATTAACGAAGGCCAGATCTATCGTTACCTGAGCAAACCCTGGAACGATGAAGAGCTGCTGCTGGCCCTGCGTCAGTCCTTGGCCCATCAGCATTCGGAGCGCGAACGTGGGCGCCTGGAGCTGCTGATCCAGGCGCAGAACGATGAACTCAAGCAGCTCAACGCCACCCTGGAAAAACGTGTTGCCTCTCGCACCAGTGAATTGCAGCAAACCGCCGATATGCTCGACCTGGCCTACGAAGAGCTCAAACACAGCTACGCCACGGGCACCGAGGTGTTCTCGTTGCTGGCCAACCTGCGCTTACCGCGGGCCAAGCAAACCAACCGGCAAATCATCGAATTGGTGCGCACCTGGTGTGTGGCCCATGGCGTAGATGAGGCCAGTAACCGCGACCTGACCATGGCTGCCGCGCTCTACAACATCGGCAAGTTGAGTTGGAGCGACAGCATGATGGCCTCGCCTTCAGACCTGTTGCACAGCAGCGACCGTGAGCGTTATCGCGCTTACGCCACCCAGAGCGAATCGTTGCTGATGACCCTGGAACCGATGAAAGACGCAGCGCGGCTTATCCGCCATCATCAGGAGCGCTGGGACGGCAGCGGTTTTCCCGATCACCTCAAGGGTGACGCGATTCCCGCAGGTTCGCGCCTGTTGAAACTGGCGGTGGACTTTATCGAGCTGCAAAAAGGCCTGATCCTCGAACGCCAGATGAACAGCGACGAAGCGCTGCTCTACATCCGCAAATACGCCGGTCGCCTTTACGACCCTGACATGGTCGAAGATTTTGTTTCAGTCTGCGCCACGTACCTCAATGACGTGACCCTGGGCGACCCCAGCGTCAGGGTGCTGGGCACCCGCGAGCTGGAGGAGGGCATGGTGCTGGCGCGCAACCTCAACGCCGATAACGGCATGCTGTTGCTCAACGCCGGCAAGGTGCTGAACCTGCCGCTGGTGGACAAGTTGATTGCCTTTGAGACGATGGAAGGCGCCAGGTACAGCGTGTTTATCAAAGCAGGGCATGAAGGATTGCTTTGCGAATAACGCACTTTCTGTGATCCTTGCACCTTTGCATTCAAGGCGGTTTTTACATGACATCGACTATCCGCATCGCCGCCGCGCTGTTGATTGGCAGCGACGGCCAAACCCTGCTGGTGCGCAAGCGCGGCACCCAGGCGTTCATGCAACCGGGCGGCAAGATTGACGCCGGCGAACAACCGGCCCAAGCCCTGGCCCGTGAGCTGTTTGAGGAACTCAACCTGCGCATCGAGCCAAGCCAAGCCGTCTACCTTGGTCACTTCTCGGCCCCCGCCGCCAATGAGCCTGGGTTCACCGTGAACGCCGAGCTGTTCCAGGTGCACATCGACGTGGCGGTGACGCCCGCGGCCGAAATCGAAGAAGTGCGCTGGATCGACCCAGCCGGTGACGGCGGCCTGCAACTGGCGCCGTTGACGCGCGACGTGATCCTGGCGTTTTACCGCGCATCGCTGACCTGCGACGCATGATGGTACGCACGCTTGGCGCCAACGACGCCGAGGCTTATCGGGCGTTGATGCTTGAGGCGTATGGCGCTTATCCGCAGGCGTTCACCTCCAGCGTGGCGGAGCGCGCGCTGATGCCCTTGAGCTGGTGGGAAAAGCGCGTCGACAGCCCGCTGGATCGGCTGCTCGGGGCTTTTGAGGGGGACGCATTGGTCGGCATTGTCGGCCTGGCGTTCGAGCCCCGTGAAAAAGCGCGGCACAAGGTGACCTTGTTCGCATGTACGTGAACCAGGCTTATCAGCAGAAGGGCGTGGGCCGCCAACTGGTAGAAGCGGCGCTCAGCGAGGCGCGCCGCCACTCACGCCTCAAGTTGATTCAGCTGACCGTCACCGCCGGCAACGACGCCGCGTTCGCGTTGTACCAGCGCTGCGGCTTCATCCAGTACGGCCTGGAGCCACTGGCGGTGCGCGTGGGCGAGGATTATTTCGACAAGATCCACATGTGGCGTGAACTCAAGGTCGACTGAAATCCCAGGTGGGAACTCAATCCAATGTGGGAGCTGGCTTGCCTGCGATAACATCGCCTCGGTGCTGCAGTCAGACCGCGTCGTCTGCATCGCAGGCAAGCCAGCTCCCACATTTTTAATCTGTGTCGGCTAGCGCACTGCGCTGACGCCATCGAGGGTGGAAAACGACGTGTCCTTGGCCGTCAGCAAAAAGTCGCGCATGTACGGCGCGTCCAGCATGTCTGCACGAATTCCCGCATACAACGTCGCAAACAAACCTTTCTCGCCCAACCGCTTGGCCTTCACGTAACCGCGCGAGCTGTACTCATGCAGCGCCCAATGCGGCATGCCGCACACACCACGGCCGCTGGCCACCAGCTGCATCATCATGACGGTGAGTTCCGAGGTGCGCACCTGGGCCGGTTCCACGTCGGCCGGCTCTAAAAAGCGCGTAAAGATGTCCAGCCGATCACGTTCCACCGGGTAGGTGATCAGGGTCTCGGTGAGCAAATCTTCGGGCACGATGTACGATTTATTCGCCAGTGCGTGCTGGTTGGCCACGGCCAGCATGGCTTCGTAAGTGAACAGCGGCACGTAGGTGATGCCCGGCAATTCCAGCGGGTCGGAAGTCACCACCAGGTCCAGGTCGCCCCGCGCCAGCGCCGGCAGTGGCGCGAAGGCGAAGCCGGACGCCAGGTCCAGCTCGACTTCCGGCCAGGCATCGCGGAACTGGTCGATAGTCGGCATCAGCCACTGGAAGCAGCTGTGGCACTCGATGGCCATGTGCAGACGCCCGGCGGTGCCGCCGGCGAGCCGCGCAATATCGCGCTCGGCGCCGCGCAGCAAGGGCAGGGTGGCGTCGGCCAGTTGCAGCAGGCGCAGGCCGGCGCTGGTAAAGCGCAGTGGCTTGGTCTTGCGCACGAACAGCTGCATGCCCAGGCGCTCTTCCAGCTCCTTGAACTGATGGGACAGCGCCGACTGCGTCAGGTGCAGGCGCTCGGCGGCTTCGACCAGGCTGTCGGCTTCGCGCAAGGCGTGCAGGGTCTTGAGGTGACGGATTTCGAGCACGGGCTCTCCATGAAGACGATTTGTGAAAAACAGCAATGGCGTGAGTTTGTCTCATGTTGCAAGGCGTGTCGATCATGACCGCTGGGCGCCGTTCATCAAACTGTCACGCAACTGTGGCAGCGCGCTTGAACAAACTTCATCAGACTCGCGCTCTACTGGGGTTCTGTGTTTCGGTGTTTTTCATGCGCGTGTTGTGTTTACTGGCCGCTCTATTGTTCGGCCTGCCGTCTTTTGCGGCTTCTCGATGTGACGTCAATGTCCCGACGCAAACGGTCGACCTGGCTCAGGTGAGCATCGCCTACCAGAGCATCGGCCGTGCGTCCGACCCTGCATTGCTGCTGGTGATGGGCCTGGGCGGGCAGTTGATCCACTGGCCGGACGAAGTCGTCGTGGCGCTGTGCGAACAAGGGTTTCGGGTGATTCGCTACGACAACCGTGACGTCGGTTTGTCCACGTGGCGCCAGGCGCCGGCCAGTGCCAACCTGACCTTCGAAGTGCTGCGCTACAAACTCGGCCTGCCGGTGGCGGCGCCCTACACGCTGACCGACATGGCCGACGACGCCCTGGGCTTGATGGACGCGTTGCAGATCCGCCAATTCCACGTGCTGGGTGCGAGCATGGGCGGCATGATCGCCCAGCACCTGGCGGCCATGGCGCCGCAACGGGTCGAGAGCCTGACGCTGATCATGACCAGCTCCGGCGCCGAAGGCCTGCCGGCGCCGAGTGCGGCGTTGGTGCAGTTGCTGTCGCGGCGCAGCGCGCCCAACCGTGAAGTGGCGCTGGAGCAACAGGCCGACTTGCTGGCGGCGTTGGGCAGCCCGTTGGTGAAGGACGATCGCCAGGTGTTGCTGCATCAGGCCGCGCTGTCCTACGACCGCGCCTTCAACCCGGACGGGGTCAAGCGCCAGATCATGGCGATCCTCGCCGAGCCCAGTCGTGTGCCGCTGCTCAATCAATTGCGCGTGCCAACGCTGGTGGTGCATGGCACTGCCGACCCGTTGCTGCCGGTGATGCACGGTGTGCATTTGGCCGCGCATATCCAGGGCAGCCAATTGAAGTTGATTCCCGGCCTGGCGCATCGTTTTCAGGAGGCGTTCAAGGCGCCGTTGCTGGCGGCGGTGTTGCCGTACCTGCAAGCCCATCGCGAAGATGCCGCGCACTGGGCGCAGATTGATGTGGGGCAGCCTTCGAAGGTGTTGTGAAGTTGGTGTATCGTGCAACGTTTACGGCGCATCAATGCCAGCGAGGTTGCCCACCATGAGTACTCCCCTGAAAATCGATTTCGTCAGCGACGTGTCTTGCCCCTGGTGCATTATCGGCCTGCGCGGGCTGACTGAGGCGTTGGACCAGCTGGGCGCCGAGGTGCAGGCCGAGATTCATTTTCAGCCGTTTGAGCTGAACCCGAATATGCCGGCTATCGGGCAGAACATCGTTGAGCACATCACTGAAAAATACGGCTCCACCGCAGAGGAATCGCAGGCTAACCGTGCGCGTATTCGTGACTTGGGTGCGGCGTTGGGCTTTGCGTTTCGCACTGACGGGCAAAGTCGTATCTACAACACGTTTGATGCGCATCGCTTGCTGCATTGGGCCGGGTTGGAAGGGTTGCAGTACAACCTGAAGGAAGCGCTGTTCAAGGCTTATTTCAGCGATGGGCAAGACCCGTCCGACCCTGCGACCTTGGCGATTATTGCTGAAAGTGTTGGGTTGGATGTCACCCGTGCTGCGCAGATTCTGGCCTCCGACGAGTACGCCGCAGAGGTGCGCGAGCAAGAGCAGCTGTGGATTTCCCGAGGGGTGACTTCGGTGCCAACGATCGTGTTCAACGATCAGTATGCGGTCAGTGGGGGGCAGCCGGCTGAGGCCTTTGTTGGGGCGATTCGTCAGATCATCAGTGAGGCCAAGGGCTGATGAGTCTTCGCGGCCTTGGGTACCATCCTGAGTGATTGAAGCAAAAGCAGATCTGCTTTTCTGTAGGAGCTGGCTTGCCTGCGATGCAGGCACCTCGGTACATCAGGCGCACCCAGTTGATGCTATCGCAGGCAAGCCAGCTCCCACATTTGACCGAGTACACCTGATGCACTGAGCTTCAAGTGTGGGAGCGGGCTTGCTCGCGAAGGCGGTGGGCCGGCCGCCAGCCACCCACATCCAGCTCATCACTCAAACTTGTAACTGATCGCCGTCTGCACCTGCCCCTGGTTCACATCACCCGTCTGCTTGACGATGGTGCTGTTGGCCGCCGACCCCACCAGGTGCGTCCAACTGGCGCTGGTCAACAATGACCAGTGCGTATCCAGCGGGAATTCAAAACTCTGGGTCAACGTCAGGTTCTGGAAACCCGCACTGGCGTTATAGGCCCGAATGCCCGAAGCCGCAGACTCCTTGTCGTCAACGCCAAAAAAGGTCTGCGTCTGGCGCGCATCGGCAAAGTGCGCCATCAGGCCGGTGCTGCCGATGATGCCGCCACCCAACGGGTAACCCAGCTCGCCGCCGAGTTTGCCCAGCACGCCACTCTGATCACGCCCGCCGCCCACGGCCTGGCCGACCTGCGCGTACACGCGCCAGAACTCGGCCGGGGCGTATTGGATGAAGCCGCCGACTTCCGCCATGTCCGACACATCGCGCAAGCCGCGCAGCGAACCATTGGCCGTGCGGCCCGGCAGGTAATTGATGTAAGGGCCGGCAGTAATGCCGTTGGTGTTCAGCGCGCTCCAGGTCAGGCCGTCGTCGGTGCCCAGGCTGACACTGCCCCAGTCCAGATCGAAGTAGGGAATCGGCCGGGTTTCGTAGCGGCTGCCGGTAGGGTCGTGGGGTTGATAGCTGACACCCGCGCCCACTTCGCCGGTAATGCCGTCGGCCAATACCGTGCTGGCAAAACCCCATAGCCCGAGCAAACCGGCGAATACAGCGGAAGTAACCTTGAACATGGAGCCATTTCCTTATCTGAACATGCGCGCATTCACGCGCGAAGGGCGTCCCTGACGCAAGCACTCATCTTGTTTGTAGCAAGCTACAAAAATTGTAGCTCCTGCGACACAAAACACCCGGGCCATCGGCCAAAACCCCAGCCCTGCGGGCTTTTAGCCAGTTGGCACAATCCCTGCTCTACCCCTCCTGCAAGCGCAAAGAGCGCGATTTTCTTCAAGCCCTCCAACTCAAGGAAAGGCAATGATCCACTGGCATATCGTGTGTGACTTCGACGGGACCATCACCCCAACCGACGTCATCGACAACGTCCTCCAACGCTTCGCCGGCCCCGAGTGGGAAACCATCGAACAGGAATGGCTGGATGGGCATATCGGTTCCCGCGAATGCCTGAGCCGCCAACTGGCGCTGATCAAAGCAACCCCGGCTGAACTGCTGGCGTACTTCGACAGCGTCGAGATCGACCCGGACTTCCCGGACTTCGTCGATCACGTCATGGGCCTGGGCGCGACCATCGAAGTGGTCAGCGACGGCATCGAACAAGGCATCGCGCGCATCCTGTCGCGCAACTACGTGACCTTGCTGCCGATCCTCGCCAACCGCCTGCGCCAGGTCGACCAGAACAGCTGGCGCATCGACTTCCCGTATTCCAGCGATGCCTGCCGTGCCGCCTCCGGCAACTGCAAGTGCAAATCCACCCCGCGCAACAAGCGCGTGCTGGTGATTGGCGACGGCAAGTCCGACATGTGCGTGGCTTCCACCGCCGACTTCGTCTTTGCCAAAGGCAGCCTGGCCGACTATTGCCAGGCCAACGACATTCCTCACGCGCGCTTCGACACCTTCGCCGAAGTGACCGCATTGCTGGCCAAGCTGCCTCAGGGCATCGCGGCCAACGCCACCACCTTTACTGCTGACAACCAGGAACTCTTCCACCATGTCTGATATCCGTATCGCCACTGCCGAAGACCAGATCCTTCTGGATAAAGAAGCCAAGTACTGCTCCTACGGCGACACTGTTCACTACATCGAGCCGCCGCGTATTTTCAGTCGTTGCGAAGGCTCCTACGTGTGGGACACCGAAGACCAGGCCTACCTCGACCTGCAAATGTGGTACTCGGCCGTCAACTTCGGCTACGCCAACCCGCGCCTGAACAACGCGCTGAAACAGCAGATCGATACCCTGCCGCAAATCGCCAGCCAGTACCTGCACAAAGGCAAGATCGAGCTGTCGGAAATGATCGCGGTCGACGCCAAGAAGAAGTTCGGCCTCGACGGTCGCGTGCACTTCAACGTCGGCGGTTCGCAGTCCATCGAAGACTCCCTGAAGGTTGTGCGTAACGCCACCAACGGCAAGAGCCTGATGTTCGCCTTCGAGGGCGGCTACCACGGCCGTACCCTCGGCGCGTCGTCGATCACCTCCAGCTACCGCTACCGTCGCCGTTACGGCCACTTCGGCGAGCGCGCGCAGTTCATCCCGTTCCCGTACCACTTCCGCGGCCCCAAAGGCATGACCAAGGAAGAGTACGGCAGCCACTGCGTGCAGCAATTCGCCCGTCTGTTCGAGACCGAATACAACGGCGTGTGGGACCCGAAAGTCGGCCAGAGCGAATACGCAGCGTTTTACGTCGAGCCGATCCAGGGCACCGGCGGCTACGTGATCCCGCCGATGAACTTCTACCGCGAACTCAAGCATGTACTGGACCAGCACGGCATCCTGATGGTGTCCGACGAAATCCAGATGGGCTTCTACCGTACCGGCAAACTGTGGTCGATCGAGCACTTCGACGTGCAGCCGGACGTGATCGTCTTCGGCAAGGCGCTGACCAACGGCCTGAACCCGCTGGGCGGCATCTGGGCCCGTGAAGAGTTGATCAACCCGAAGATCTTCCCACCAGGTTCGACGCACTCCACCTTCGCTTCCAACCCACTGGGCACGGCGGTAGGTTTGGAAATGTTCAAGATGACCAGCGAAGTCGACTACGGCGCGATGGTCATGGCCAAGGGCAAATACTTCCTGGAAGGCCTGCAAGACCTGCAGAAACGTTTCCCGATCATCGGCGACGTCGATGGCCTGGGCCTGGCCCTGCGCTGCGAAATCTGTGGCCCGGATGGCTTCACGCCAGACAAGGCGACCCTGGACTACATGGTCGAAGAAGGCATGAAGGGCGACATGGTCGTCGATGGCCAGAAACTCGGCTTGATCCTCGACGTGGGCGGCTACTACAAAAACGTGATCACCCTGGCGCCGTCGCTGGAAATCAGCTACCCGGAAATCGACCTGGGCTTGAAGCTGCTCGAGCAACTGCTGGTACGGGCGACCAAACGGTGAATGCCTCCGGGATCGACCTCGGTGAAGGTGATGCCGGCTTCGTTCTCGGTGAAGGTCCGGTCGGGATCCTGTTGATCCACGGCCTGACCGGCACCCCGACGGAATTGCGTCAGGTCGCCAAAGGCTTGGCCAAGGCGGGTAACTGCACGGTGTACGTGCCCACCCTGGCCGGGCATTGCGGCGACAACAGCGACCTGCAGGCCACCGGCTGGCTGGACTGGTACGAAGGCGTGCGCAACACCTTCGTGCAGGTCAAGCAACGCCACGAGCAAGTGTTTGTCGGTGGCTTGTCCATGGGCGCGGTGATGTCGATGTACGTGGCCGCCGAACACCCTGGGCAAGTGGCCGGGCTGTTGATGTATTCCACCACCTTGAAGTACGACGGCTGGAGCATTAACAAACTGGCATTCCTGACGCCGTTGTTAATGAAGATTCCTTTCGGCGTACACATCTGCCGGTTCGAAGAGAAGCCGCCTTACGGCATCAAGAACGAGCGCCTGCGGGCCATCGTCGAGCGCCAGATGAAGGAAGGGGAGAGCAGTGAAGCCGGTTTGCTGACCATGGAAGGCATTACGGTGCGCGAGTTGCACCGCATGAACGCCGTGGTCAAGAAACGCATGCCCGAGGTCAAGGTGCCGGCGCTGGTTTTGCACTCCATTGAGGACGACATCACCAGCCGCTGGAACGCCGATTACGTGGAGCGCCATTTGGGCGGCCCCGTGACCAAGATTCTGTTGGACAACTGCTACCACATGATCACCGTCGACCTGCAATACCGACGCGTGATCGAGTTGAGCGCCGAGTTTGTCGAGCAACATGCCGAGGCTATCCAGGCGCCCGTAGACTATCGACAGCGGGCTTAAGCCTAAGGACGCGACGTGATCACCGCTCAAGCCTTCTCGACTATCCGGGCCATCCAGCGCAGTGCCTGGAACGACTGTTTTCCCGGTGCTCTGGAGGATTGGGATTTTTACGTCGCCGTGGAAAACGCGGCCATTGATGACTTCAAATGGCGCTACCTGGCGGTTTACGAAGATGAAACGCTGGTGGCAGTGGCCGCCGCGTTCATCACGCATTATCGCCTCGACACCACGGTGTCGGGCGCCGGCAAGCGTTTTACCGAACGCCTGGAGCGACTGTGGCCGGGTGTTTTACGCTTGCCGCTGTATGCCATTGGCTCGCCGATAGCCGAGCGTTGCGACGCAGGTATTGCAAGCGGCATACCCCAGACGCGGCGCCCAGTGTTGCTCAAGCAGTTGCTGCAAGCCGCGCGACAGGATGCCAGTGCCTTCGGGATTGGCCTGGTGGCGGTCAAAGATGTACCGACCGACGACTCGCACTGGGCGACCAGTTGCCGCAGCGCAGGTTTCCAGAGCATGCCGAGCTTGCCCAGCGGTCTGCTCTCGGTGCCCTACGGTTCGGTAGACGCCTACCTTGGCTCGTTGTGCAAATCGACGCGCAAGGACCTGCGCCGTAAACTGCGTGCGCCGGGCCCGCGCGTGGAGTGGCGGCGCAATATTGATGATGTGTTGCCGGATGTCATGCGCTTGTACGAGGACACGCTCGCACGCTCGCAGCTGCAGTTCGAACGTTTGCCGGCGCGTTACTTCACCGGCATCCTCGAACGGCTTGAAGGGCGTGCGGTCTGTGTTCTTTATTGGGTGGACGAGCACCTGGTGGCGTTCAATCTGATCCTGCTGGACCAGCACCGCCTGATCGACAAGTTTTTTGGGCATGACATGGCATTCAGCCGCGAATACAACCTGTACTTTCGCAGTTGGCTGACCAACGTCGACTACTGTATTCAGCACAATATCCCTGTGTACGAGTGCGGTCAGGAAGGGTATGCCAGTAAGCTGCGCCTGGGGTGCGAATTCCAAGGCAACAGCATGTTCTTCCGTCACCGTAACCGGCTGGTCAACAGCCTGCTCAAGCTCGTGAAAATGTACCTGAGACCGGACCGTTCCGACCCTGCCATGGCTGCTGCGATAAGCGAAACCTGATGATCACCAAAACCCGCCAGAAAGCCCGCCCCTTTGCCATTTCGCGCTGGAGCGTCCAGCGCAAGCTGGTGCTGGCGTTCTGGCTGGTCAGCGTTATTCCCACCATGATCGCCGCCGAGCTGGCGGCGACCACGCTGTCGCAGATTTTCGACAGTAACGTGCGTATCTGGCTGCAAGAGTCGACCAAGATCGTCAAGGACGAAATCGGCGACATCCTTCATGACAACGCGCGCATGGCCAAGCTGTTCCTGCGCTACACCAGCCCGCCTTCGAATAAGCAGGCCGCCAAGCACGACCGGCTGACCGCCGACATCGCCGACGCCACGGACATCGACGTGGTCGCGCTGATTCGCGTGAGTGATCACAAGGTCGTGTTCAGCACGGCCTCCGACGATGTGGTCAAGCAGATCGACCTGACCAGCAACGCCGTGCTGCAAACCGTGCAGGTGGCGGGCGTGAGTACGGGCCTGGTGGTCTCGACCTTCGAAACCACCCAGGAAGGCGTCGACTACTTGCTGTTGGTGGCGACGTACCTGGACAGCAGTTTCCTCACCAGCGTGGCCGATGTGCATTCCCTCGACCTGCGCCTGTACCTGGCCAACCCGTCGGGCTTTAACGAAATCTTCTCGACCCAGCGTTTCGAAAACCACCCCTCGCGCATTCCCAAGGACGTCGAAACGGCCATGCGCGCCACCAAGCAGCCGAGCGAGCAGTTCACCAACAACTACAGCGGTCTGTATTGGCCCATCTTCAATGATGCCGGCGACCTGCAAGGGGTGATCTTCAGCGGCCTGCTACGCCATACCAGCCTGGTCGGGCTGGTGAATCAGAGCAACCTGTTCGTGCTGATTTTCCTGCTCAGCTCGGCATTGTCCCTGGGCGCCGGCGTGCTGGTGTCGCGGCGCCTGACCAAACCGCTGCGCGACTTGTCCCAAGGCGTGGACGCGGTGATCTCGGGGCATTACGAACACCGCGTATTGGTGAGTGGCGGCGATGAGCTGGCGCAGTTGAGCAGCACCTTCAACCACATGACCGAGCGCCTGGGCGAACTGCATCACCTTGAAGCCCAGTTGCGCCGTCGCGATCGGCTGCACGCCCTGGGCGAAGTCGCCATGGGCCTGGCTCACGAGATCCGCAACCCGCTGGGCATCATCAAGACCGCGACCCAACTGTTGCACCGTCGCGCCGACCTGGCGGAAACCGACAAGCGCCACCTGGAATACGTGATCAGCGAGGTCAGCCGCATCAACGACCT
The DNA here is from genome assembly GCF_007713445.1 of Pseudomonas sp. RGB. Classification (NCBI taxonomy): domain Bacteria; kingdom Pseudomonadati; phylum Pseudomonadota; class Gammaproteobacteria; order Pseudomonadales; family Pseudomonadaceae; genus Pseudomonas; species Pseudomonas sp. RGB. Next base: position 176,676 of record NZ_VMSH01000005.1, read on the forward strand.
GATCACCGAATTCCTCGATTTTGCCAAACCCAACCCGCCGCTGCGTGTACTGCAGCCGGCGCGAGCGTTGGTCGAAGAGATTCTCGGTTTCTGCAGCCCGGAACTGTCCACGCATAACATTGACGCGCAGATTGACGACCAGGCACCCGGTGCGACGATCTATGCCGATGCCAAACAGCTCAAGCAGGCGTGCCTCAACCTGATTCTCAACGCCATCGACGCGATGCCCGAAGGCGGACGCCTGACCCTGGGCATTCGCAGTGTCGACGGCAACACGGTGATCAGCATCGCCGACACCGGCCAGGGCATCCCGGCGGATATGATCGAGCGGATCTTCACACCGTTCGTCACCACCAAGGCCTCGGGCACGGGCCTGGGCCTGGCAAAAGTCTATTCGATCATGGAAAGTCACGACGGCAGCATTGAATGTGCCAGTGAGAAAGATGCCGGCGCCACCTTCAGCCTGTACATTCCGGCCCAGGGTGATGACGACGGCGACGATGAGGATGGTCATGACGCATAACGTATTGGTAGTCGACGACGAGCCCAAGCTCTGCGACTTGCTGTCGTCGGCCTTGAGCCAGAACGGCATTCAGGTATTCACCGCAAGCAACGGCCTGCACGCGCTCAAGGTGCTGGAGCAGGAAGACATCGACCTGGTGATCAGTGACTGGCGCATGCCCGGCATGGACGGCCCGGCGCTGCTGGCCGAGATCAAAGTGCGCTTTCCGGATTTGCCGGTGATCGTGATGACCGCCTACAGCACGGTGAAAAACGCCGTGCAATCAATGCGCAACGGCGCCTATGACTACATTGCCAAGCCGTTCGACATCGACGAACTGGACATCACCGTCGCCAAGGCCTTGCAGTTTCGCGACATCATGCGCGACAACGCGCGGCTGCGCGCCGAACTCGATCACCATGCGCAGTTCGACAGCCTGGTGGGTGACAGCCCGGCGTTTCGCCAAGTGCTGCATGCAATCGATTCGGTGCGTGACAGCAACGCCACCATCCTGCTGACTGGCGAAAGCGGCACCGGCAAGGAAATGGTCGCGCGCGCGATCCACAAACACGGCAGCCGTGCCGACAAGCCATTTGTAGCGGTCAACTGCGCGGCGATTCCGGAAGGCTTGCTGGAAAGTGAAATGTTTGGCCATCGCAAGGGCGCCTTCACCGGCGCCGTGGCGGATCGGGTCGGGCGCTTTATGCAGGCCGACAAGGGCACGCTGTTTCTGGATGAGGTGGGCGACATGCCCCTGGCGTTGCAGGCCAAGATCCTGCGCGCGTTGCAGGAGCGGGTGATCGAGCCGGTGGGCGACCCGCGCGAGCGCAAGGTGGACGTGCGGGTGATCGCCGCCACCAACAAGAACCTGCTGGACGCGGTGGCCAATAAAGAGTTTCGCGAAGACCTGTATTACCGTCTGAATGTGTTTCCGATCCCGCTGCCGGCCCTGCGCGAACGCGCCGAGGACATCGTGCCCCTGGCCCGGCACTTCGCCCAGACCCTGAGCGCCACCGCCGGCAAACGCATCACCGGGTTCAGCCCGGAGGCCTTGCAGGCCATGGCGGCTTACAACTGGCCGGGGAATATCCGCGAGCTGCAAAACTGCGTGGAGCGCGCAACCATCGTCGCCGCCAAGCCGGTGATCGAAGACATCGACCTGCCGGCTTACCTGTTTGCTTCAAAACCGGCAGAGGACGGCGTCACGGCGCTGCTCGGTGACAACCCTGGCGTGCCTGCGGACCTGGACGCGGCGCTGGCGGACGTCGAGAAAACCTACATCCTGGCGGCGTTGCACGAGAGCAACGGCGTGCAGGCTGCGGCGGCGGCGAAGATCGGGATTTCCGAGAGGAGTTTTTGGTATCGGTTGAAGAAGCTGGGGATTCAAGTGGACAAGATCGTGCGTTGATCTATCAGGCTCACCACTGATCCAAATGTGGGAGCTGGCTTGCCTGCGATAGCGGTGTATCAGCCAACTCAGCTGGCACAGACAGACCGCTATCGCAGGCAAGCCAGCTCCCACATTTTTTACCCCGGTGTGTCAGGTATGGAGGCGAACCCACACACTCACCAACACCGTCGCCGCCATCAGCCACGCCACCGCCGCCACGGCGAGTGACGCCTCCAGGCGCAGGCGGTCGACCATCACATACAGCGTCGCCAAATACACAAAATATGGAATGATCGACCACATCCCAAACACGATGGTGGTCTTCAGGTCCTCCACCGAGCGGCCCTTGCCGACAATGTAGTGCGCAATCAACGCAAAGGTCGGAAACAGCGGCACCAGCCCCGCGATGTAATAGTTTTTGGTCTTGGCCAGCGCCGCCAGGATCAACACCACCGCCGCGCCGATGGCGGCCTTCAGCAATAGATCCATCAGTGGCTCAACCCGTATTTCTTGACCTTGTCGAACAGGGTGGTCTTGGCCATTCCCAGTTCCAGGCTGGCCTGGGTCAGGTTGCCGCCGCTGCGCTGCAGGGCGTCGTTGAGCAGGTTGCGCTCGAAGGCTTCCACCGCTTCGGTGAAGGCCAGGCCGTGGTTGCTATTGCCGCTGCCGCTTTTCTTGAAGGCGGGCAAGCCCAGGGCAAAGCGCTCGGCGACGTTGCGCAGTTCGCGCACGTTGCCTGGCCAGTCGTGGCTCATCAGCGTCGACACGGTCTGGTTGTCCAGCTCCGGCGCGGTGCGATCAAAGCGCAAGGAGGATTGCTGCAGGAAGTGCTCGAACAACTGCAGGATGTCTTCGCGACGTTCGCGCAACGGCGGCAGTTCCAGGGTCACCACGTTGAGGCGGTAGTAAAGGTCGCTGCGAAACTGGCTGGCGCGGCTCAGCTCATCGAGGTCGGATTTGGTGGCGGCGATCACCCGGCAATCCACGGCCACGCTCTGGTTCGAGCCCAGCCGTTCAAGGGTGCGTTCCTGCAGCACCCGCAGCAGTTTGATCTGCAGGTTGATCGGCATGCTTTCCACTTCATCGAGAAACAGCGTGCCTTCGTGGGCGTGCTCGATCTTGCCGATGCGCCGTTTGCCGGCGCCGGTAAAGGCGTTGGCTTCGTGGCCGAAAATCTCGCTTTCGAACAGGTTTTCCGGCAGGCCGCCGCAGTTCAAGGCAACGAACTGGTGGGCATGGCGCCGGCTGAAATCATGCAGGCAGCGCGCGACCAGTTCCTTGCCGGTGCCGGTCTCGCCTTCGATCAGCACGTTGGCCGAGGTGTCGGCGACGTTGGCGATCAGTTCGCGCAGGTTCTGCATGGCCGGGGAGCGGCCGATGATGCGGCCCTCCAGCGAGTCACGCTCGGCCAGTTGGCGGCGCAGCGACCACACTTCTCGCGCCAGCCCGCGTTGCTCCAGGGCGCGGCGCGCCACGTCGACCAGGCGTTCGGGGGAGAAGGGTTTTTCCATGAAGTCGTAGGCGCCATTGCGCATGGCCCCGACGGCCATCGAAATATCACCGTGCCCGGTAATCAGCACCACCGGCAGGCTTTTATCCAGCGCTTTGAGGCGGGTCAGCAGCTCGAGGCCGTCGATGCCCGGCAGGCGAATGTCGCTGATGACGATGCCGGCAAAGTTCTCGCCAATGCGCTTGAGAGCTTCTTCAGCACTGCCCACGCCCACGCTGGGAATGTCTTCCAGCGCCAGGGCCTGTTGGCAGCCGAGCAGCACATGGGGATCGTCCTCGACGATCAGAACGGTGAGGTCGTCTTTTGCGGCTGGGGTGTCTGTATTCATGTCGACTCAGCTTTTTGAGTGCCCACCAGCGGCAGGCACAAGACAAAGGCAGTACCACCGCTGGCCGGGTGTTCCACGGCAAGGTTGCCGCCAGTGGCCGCCGCGAGGCTGGCGGAAAGGGTCAGGCCCAGGCCCAGGCCTTGTTCGCCGGGTTTGGTGGTGAAGAACGGTTCGAATAAATGCTTGCGCGTTTCGGGGTCGATGCCATGCCCGTTGTCGCGTACGTGCAGGCGGTACCTGCCCTCAAGCACGTGGCCATCCAACCACAGTTCGGGCGCAGGTTGCGCCTGCATCGCGTCCAGGGCGTTGCCAATCAGGTTGACCAGGATCTGCTCCAGGCGTGTCTGGTCGATCTGCAATTGAGCGTTGGCGAAGTCGCGGTGCACGGTCAGCGGCAGGCCGTCGAGACGAGCGCCGAGCACCTGGAACGCGGCGTCCACAGCCTTGCCAAGGTTGGCTTCGCCCTGGTCATCACCGCGCCGTGCAAACGAACGCAGGCTGGCCGTGATGCGGCCCATGCGGTCGATCAGTTCATTGATGGTCTTGAGGTTGGCACTGGCGGTGTCGAGCGCGCCACGTTCGAGGAAGCGCACGGTATTGCCCGACAGTGTGCGCAGCGCCGCCAGCGGCTGATTCAACTCATGGGCGATGCTGGTGGACATCTGGCCGATGGCGGCGAGTTTGCCGGCCTGCACCAGTTCGTCCTGGGCGCGGCGCAAGGTTTCTTCGGCCTGGCGCCGTTCACGAATCTGGCCCTTGAGCCGTTCGTTGCTGGCACGCAGGTCGGCGGTGCGTTCGGCAATCCGCCGCTCCAGCTGGCTGTTGGCTTCCTGCAAGGCTTCCCGCGCGGCGAGGCGGGTGGCGATCACCTTGCGGCGTTCGTTCCAGGCGATCAGCAAAAACGCCACCAGGCCGAATGCGACAGCGACCAGAATGCCCTGGTTGATCGCCGCGCGGCGCAGCTCATTGAGCGGCGTCAGCAGGGTGAAATTCCAAGGCGTGTCGTTGAGCGGGCGGGTTTGCGCGAGGTAGCTGACTTCGTGCTCGTCGTTGACCACTTCGCTGTTGGCTGGGAAGGTCAGCTTTTCGGTGCCTTCATTGAGTCGCTCACGGGCCAGCGGTTCCAGCTCGTTAAGCGTCGCCCAGTAATATTGCAGGCTGTGGGCCAGGCGTTCTTTGGTGTCGTCGCTCAGCGGGCGCACGGCCTTGAGCCGGCGGGCCGGGTCGCTGGAGAGGATGATGATGCCGTTCTCGTCGCTCACGAACGCTTCGAGGCGCGCACGCTGCCAGCGCTCTTCGAGGGCTTCGAGGCGCACTTTGACCACGGCGACGCCGATGATCTTGCCGTGTTCTTCCAGGCCGTGGGCCAGGTAGTAGCCGGGCTCGCCGTTGGTGCTGCCGATGCCATAGAAGCGGCCCGGCTGGCCGCGCACGGCATTCTGGAAATAGGCGCGAAAGGACAGGTCTTCACCCTGGTAACTGTCGGCATCGCGCCAGTTACTGGTGGCCAGCACGCGGCCGGTGGTGTCCATCACGTAGATGGCCCGACTGCGACTGCGTCGGTTCAGGCCTTCGAGGTAATCATTGACCGTCTGCCGGGTTTCCTGGTTCGGGTCGGCCAGCAGCGTGGAGACGCTGGATTCGAGCTCCAGCAGACTGGGCAGGTAGGTGTATTTGCTCAGTTCGCTTTCAACGGTGCGCGCGTGCAGCTCCAACTGGCGTTCGCCGTTGTCGCTGAGGGTGCTGATGCCGTAATACTCACTGACCCAGAAGCCGATATAACCCAAGCCGATCATCAGGGCGATGATCAACGGCGGCAGGAACAGTTGGCGAATCAGACGAGGTTTCACGGCAAGTGATGGCGGTGCGGCGCGAAATTGGTTGGGGTCGCATTTCATCACAGTTGCCTTGGGTCAACCAGAGCTTGCCGGCCCTGGCATGGACCTGTTTGTGTGGGGCCTGGCTTTTGTGGGAGCCGGGCTTGCCCGCGATGCAGACGCCTCGGTATCACAGGGGCACCGAGGTGATGCCATCGCAGGCAAGCCAGCTCCCACACAAGCCAGCTCCCACATGAGCCAGTGCCTGCGTTAGCCGGGTTCTCGCAGGGAGAACACTGCTGTTTTTAGTGCTGCAGGATTTTCTCAAGGAAGTGCTGCGCGCGTTCGGAGCGGGCGCTGATGTCGCCGAAAAACTCCTCCTTCGGGCAGTCTTCGATGATCTTGCCGGCGTCCATGAAGATCACGCGGTCGGCCACTTTGCGCGCAAACCCCATTTCGTGGGTGACGCACATCATGGTCATGCCTTCGTGGGCCAGTTGCACCATCACGTCGAGCACTTCGTTGACCATTTCAGGGTCCAGTGCCGAGGTCGGTTCGTCGAACAGCATGACGATCGGGTCCATGGCCAGGGCGCGGGCAATCGCCACACGTTGTTGCTGGCCGCCGGAAAGCTGGCCCGGGTGCTTGTGGGCGTGTGCCGAAAGGCCGACGCGCTCAAGCAGTTGCAGGCCCTTTTTGGTGGCTTCTTCCTTGCTGCGGCCGAGCACCTTGATCTGCGCGATGGTCAGGTTTTCGGTGATGGTCAGGTGCGGGAACAGTTCGAAGTGCTGGAACACCATGCCCACGCGCGAGCGCAGTTGCGGCAGGTTGGTCTTCGGGTCGGCGATGGAGGTGCCATCCACCACCACGTCGCCTTTCTGGAACGGTTCCAGTGCGTTGACGCACTTGATCAGGGTGGATTTACCCGAGCCGGACGGCCCGCACACCACGATCACTTCGCCTTTTTTAACCTCGGTGCTGCAATCGGTCAGCACCTGGAAGTCGCCATACCACTTGTTGATGTTCTTGATAGAGATCATACGGCAAACCTTTTTTGCAGACGCTTGACCAGCAGCGAGGCGGAAAAGCTGATGATGAAGTAGACGACACCGGCGAAGATCAGGAACTCATTGGAGCGGCCAATGATGTCGCCGTTGGAGCGGGCGGAGTTGAGGAAGTCCACCAGGCCCACGGTGTAAACCAGCGAGGTGTCCTGGAACAGGATGATCGACTGTTGCAGCAGCAACGGGGTCATCTTGCGGAACGCCTGGGGCAGGATGATCAGACGCATGGTCTGGCCATAGGTCATGCCCATCGCCTGTGCGGCGGCCATCTGGCCCTTGGGGATCGACTGCACGCCGGCCCGCACGATTTCGCAGAAGTACGCGGCTTCGAACATCATGAAGGCCACGACGCAGGAGGTGAACGCACCGATCGGGGTGTCTTCGCCGGTTATCCAGCGCAACACGAACGGCACCGCCAGGTAGAACCAGGTGATCACCAACAGCAGCGGGATCGAGCGGAAGTAGTTCACGTAGGCGCCGGCCAGACGCGACAGCAGTTTGCTGGACGACAGGCGCATCAGCGCCAGCATCGTCCCCAGCGCGATACCGCCGATCACACCCATGACCATCAACTGCAAGGTCATGACCATGCCGTTCCACAGGCCGGGAATGGCGGGGATGATGCCGCTGAAATCGAAGTCCATTATTTACCCCCCACGGAGATCAGGCCGGGCACCGCGACTTTCTTCTCGACCACGCGCATCAGCAACATCAGGCTCATGTTCAGGGTGAAGTAGATCAGCGTGGCCAGGGTGAAGGCTTCAAACAGGTTGGCCGAGAACTCGGCAGTCTGTTTGGTTTGCGCCAGCAGCTCCATCAAACCGATCAAGGACGCCACGGAGGAGTTCTTGAACACGTTGAGAAATTCCGAGGTAAGCGGCGGAATGATGATGCGGTACGCCTGAGGCAGCAGCACGTTCCAGTAGATCTGCGGCAGCTTGAAGCCCATGGCGCGTGCGGCAGATTCCTGGCCGCGTGGCAGCGCCTGGATGCCGGTACGCACTTGTTCACACACACGGGCGGCGGTGAACAGGCCCAGGCACACGACGACGCTCAGGTAGGCCGAGGTAGTCGGGTTGAGGTCTTGTTTGTACCAGTCCTGCAGGTTTTGCGGCAGCAGATCGGGTATCAGGAAGTACCAGATAAACAGCTGAACCAGCAGCGGCACGTTACGAAACAGTTCCACGTAGCAGGTTGCGATGCCCGATACGATGCGGTTTGGCACGGTGCGCATGACGCCCAGAATGGACCCCAGCAACAAGGCGATAATCCATGCCACGACAGCGATGGCGATGGTCCAGCCCAAGCCGGCGATGTACCAGTCGAGATAAGTCTCGCTGCCCACGCCAGTGGACTTGAAGAACACGCCCCAGTCCCAGTTGTAATTCATTAGGGTCTCCCCTCGAAATCGATCGATGTACAAGCACCCGCTTGGGGAAGATCCTTTCCCGCCCGACGTTGAACGCCAGGCACACGCGATCGGCTCGAAAACCGCCAGGTCGAGTGTTCCAAATTAAAGCCAGCAGGTAGTAACAGACGCCTGAGGGAGGGTTGGCTCCCTCAGGAGATAAGCTTAGTCAGGTATCAGATTTTTACGTCAGGGGCTGGTTTGTCGCTTGGGTTAGCGATCAGCTCCTTAACCTTGTCGCTCATCGGGAAGTTCAGGTTCAGGCCTTTTGGAGGAATCGGGCTCTCGAACCACTTGCTGTAGATCTTGTTGATTTCGCCGGATTTGTACAGGCCGACGATGGCGTCATCGACAGCCTTTTTGAAGGCCGGGTCGTCTTTACGCACCATGCACGCATAGGCTTCGAAGGACTGTGGCGTACCGGTGATGACCCAATCGTCCGGCTTCTTGGCCTTGGCTTCTTCGCCTGCGAGCAGGGCGTCGTCCATCATGAAGGCGACGGCGCGGCCGCTTTCCAGCATCTGGAAGGATTCGCCGTGGTCTTTGGCGGAGATGACGTTCATGCCCATTTGCTTGTCGGCGTTCATCGCTTTGATGATGCGCTCGGACGTGGTGCCAGCGGTGGTCACGACGTTTTTGCCTTTCAGGTCGGCAAAGTCAGCGTAGGACGGCTTGCCATCCTTGTCTTTCTTGACCAGCAGGCGGGTGCCGATTTCGAACATGTTGACGGTGAAATCAACTTGTTGAGCGCGTTCGGCGTTGTTGGTGGTGGAGCCGCATTCGATATCCGCGGTGCCGTTCTGGATCAGCGGGATACGGGTTTGCGAGGTGACCAGGTTGTACTTGACCTTCAGATCGGGTTTGTTCAGGTCTTTTTTCAGGGCTTCAACGATGGCCAGTTGAATGTCGTGGGAGTAGCCCACGGGTTTGCCCGAGCCATCCGCGATGTAGGAGAACGGAATGGAGCTGTCGCGGTGAGCGAGAGTGATAGTGCCGGAGTCGTTGATTTTCTTCAGTGTGCCGGTGAGTTCGGCGGCGAAAACTGGAGTGCTGATCAGAGCAGCAGCGATAGCTGCGCCCAGGATATGGGGAACGATGCGCATCAATACTTCCTCGACATTTGTTTTTTTTATGAAGCCGGCTAAACGGCTCTCTTTTGTACAGCGAATGCCCGTGACGGCTCCTGAAGCGTCGCAGGCAATCGTCAGGGAGTGTAGAGCATGAGTCGTGCCATACCAGGGATAAAAGGTTATCTGGTTGATTTATATGGGGATTAAGTTTGCGTGACGGGAGGGGTTTGGTGGTTTGGTCCGGCAAACCGAATGGTTCGGGGTGTGGTGTTCGGAAAACCGAATGGCTTTGGTGGGAGGGGGTGTATATCCGTTGCTGCGGTAACGGCGGCTGGCGATTCCGCTCTTACAGCGGGTCACTTTTGGCAAACGCAGAGCACGACGGCCTGGTAGCCGACCTAAGTGGTAGAAGCAGCACAGCAACACACTTCTGTCTGAAGCACAGAGATCCAAATTTGGGAGCGGGCTTGCTCGCGAATGCGGTTTGTCAGTCAGCTCATGTGTGGCTGACCCACCGCCTTCGCGAGCAAGCCCGCTCCCACAATTTGACCGAGTTCAGCCTCCACCACCGCACTGCTTTGCTTTTCTGTGGGAGCTGGCTTGCCTGCGATGCAGGCACCTCGGTCCATCAGGTACACCGGGTTGATGCCATCGCAGGCAAGCCTGCTCCCACATTTGATTGAGTTCAGGTTCCAGAATCAGGTCGGCTGTCAGGCCGCCGTGCTTTGCTTTTGATTTTGATCTTAGGCACACCGAGCCTAAGCGAGGTGCCGAGTGGTGGGGCAAGAGCCTTTTGGTTGCTTTTGGGCTCTTTTCAAAAGTGACCCGCCGTAAGGGCGGAACCCCAAAGCGGCCATCACCCAAACAACGGATATACCCCCCAAAACAACCCCCAATCAGAACGTATAGTCAGCCGAAACAACCGCCGCACGCCCATCGCCCGGCACCGCCCAGCCGTTGTTACGGATGCGCGTAAGGTATTCCTTGTCGAACAGGTTGTTGATGTTCAACTGCAGGTTCAACTGTTTGTTGACCTTGTAGCCGAGCATCGCGCGCTGCACGGCGTAGCCCGGCGCAGTCGGTGCCCCGGCGGCGCTGACCAGGTACTGCTTGGATTGCGCCGTGATGCCGTAGCCCACCTGAAAGTCGTAGGGCAGGTCGTACACCGTCCAAAGACTCGCCGCATGTTTGGGCGTGAACGGCAGCGGCTCGCCTTTCTGCGCGTCGAAACCGGTGGTGGCCAGGGTGAAGTCGCTGGCGCTGCGCAATACGCGGGTATCCAGGTAGGTGTAGTTGGCGAAGACCTTCCACTTGTCCGTGATCGCACCGCTCAAGCCGAGTGCCACGCCGTCTGCACGTGCTTTACCGTCGAGCGATTGCGTGCCGCTCAGGTTGGTTGGGTCGGGATCGGCGACTTTGTAGTTGGTGCGGTCATTGCGAAAGATCGCGCCGGTGACCGACAAGGCATTGTCGAGGAAGTCCCACTTGGTGCCGATCTCATAGCTGACGGCGGTTTCCGGGGCAACGTTGCAGTTGTTGGTGGGCGCGCTGGACGTTTTGGCCGGGGTGAAGCAGCCACCATTGACGCTGGCTTGCGACGGCGTCTTGCTGTTGCCGTAGGCGATGTAGAAACTGCCGTTTTCCACCGGTTTGTACACCAGTGCCAGGCGATAGGACGTCAGGTCGTCCGCTTGGCCGTAGCGAACGCCGGGCGTTTCCACGCCGGTGCTGGAGTAGGCATTGGTGACCGAACTGCCGGCATTGTGCTCGTAACGCAAACCGCCGTTGATTTCCCATTGCGGGTTGAGTTTAAGCGTGTCGAAGGCGTAGGCGGCGCGGTTGTTCAGCGCGCCGTCGACGTGGGCCGCACGGGTGAAGTTGACGGGGCCAGTCCAGTCCGAGTTGGGGTCGCTGAAGCTGACCGGCGGCGGAACGATCGTGCTGCCGTTGCTGTTGGTCAGCCATTTGCCGGTATCCGCCTCGTATTCCTCGCGGCTGATGGCGATGCCGGTGACCAGTGTGTGGTCGATGAAGCCCGTGCTGAAGTGACTGGTTACGTCAGTCTGGTTGGTGAACATTTTGTTCTGGGTGTTGCGCTCGTTGCCCAGCGAACCGCCGCTTGGCTGGAAATAGCCAGGCTTGAGGCCGGCGGCGCAGGGCGCGCCCGTTATCTGGGTGCCGCTGGCCAGGCAGCCGGCCTGGGCACCTTCGGGGCCGGAGGCGCGCAAGTCCTGGCGCACGCGCTCGACGCGGGTGAAGTTGCGCACTGACACGGCGTCGTTGAAGTCGTGTTCGAGCTTCAGGCTGAACGCGTCCGAGGTGATCTGCTGGTCATTGATGTTGTGATAACCGTAATAGTCGCTCCAGCCCACACCCGGCATCGGTTTGCCGTTGTAGATGGGGATGCCGTACTGCGGCGTGTTGTCATCTTTCTGGTGTTCATAACTGACGGTAACGCGCGTCGGCGTGCCCAGGCCAAAGGCGATGGAGGGCGCAATGCCCCAGCGCGAGTAATCTTCATAATCGCGGCCCGGCACATCGTTACCATGCGCCATCAAGTTGAGCCGGAACGCCGTGGTGTCGTTGAGTTGCTGATTGGTGTCCAGCGTGGTGCGCTTGTAGTTATCGGTGCCGATGCCGGCGCTGATCGTGGTTTTGTCGCGTAATTCCGGCTGCTTGGACACCAGGTTGATGGTGCCGCCGACTGCGCCGGAACCTGAATACACCGAACTTGCGCCGCTGACGACTTCGACCTGTTCCAGGTTGAACGGGTCGGTGCGGCTGTATTGCGCGCTGTCGCGCACGCCGTCGACGTAGATGTCGCCGCTGGCCGAGAAACCGCGCAGGTTGATGCTGTCGCCGTAACCGCTGCCGCCTTCGCCGGCGCCGAAGGTAATGCCCGGCACGGTGCTGAGCACGTCGCGCAGGGTCAGCAGGTTTTGATCATGAATGACTTCCTTGGGCACCACGGTAATCGTCTGCGGTGTATCACGCAGCGCCTCGGTGTACTTGGGGGAGGAAGGCGCTACGGGGTTGTAAGCGCTCTGGCTTGGGGCCTGACCTTCGATACTGGTCGCGCCGAGTTCAATTACACCTGTGCCGTCATCTGCAGTCTGCGCTGCATAGCTGAATCCTCCTTGCGCAGCCACTGCCAAGCCCACCGCCGACGCGAGCAAATGCCGCGATGAATGGGGGGCAGAACTGATCCCGGTAGCCATTGAATAGTCTCGTGTTGTTGGAATTGAGAGGTGATCGTAATTGATAAACGATCTCAAATGTAATACTTTGTAACAGGATGATTCATGAAATTTTTGTCAGTTTGAGAGAGTGCAGACGAGCATGCAGAGCACGCGACCAGGCAATGAATCGGGTGAAATCGGTGATAACCCGCGCGCGTATGCGCGTTGGGTGATGCAGGCTGCGCAACTGGGTGATGCCGATGCGCAGGCGACCTTGGGTCAGTTGCTGCTGGATGGTCGGGGCATACAAAAGGACGAAGCGTTGGCACTGAGCTGGTTTCGCATCGGCGCACGTCAGGGCCACCCGATGGCGATCAACATGATCGGGCGCTGCCTGGAAAATGGCTGGGGTTGCGAAATCGACCTGCCGGACGCCGCCGTGCATTACCGCAAAGCTGGCGACCTTGGGCTGGATTGGGGGCTGTATAACTACGGCCAGTTGCTGACGCGCGGTCGCGGTGTGGAGCGCGACCTTGTCGCTGCGTATGAGTTGTTCGTGCAGGCGGCGGCCAAAGGGCACGCCAAATCGATGAACCTGCTGGGGCGGTTCCACCATGAGGGCGTCGTGGTGCCCAAGGATGTGCAACTGGCGCGGCAGTGGTATCAGCGCTCAGCCGAGGCGGGCGATTTTCGCGGGCAATACAACCACGCTGCCGAGCTGGCCGAAACCGGCGATGAGCCGCAGGCCTGCCTGTGGCTGGAGCGCGCGCTGGCAACGGCAACACCGGGTTTTTTGCAGGCGGCTTATCCGGTGTTGCTGGGCTCCACTCTCAGCGGGATTCATGACATGGGCCTGCGGTATCAGCGCCAGGCGCTGCAGGCATAAAAAAAGCCCCTGGACCTTTCGGCGCAGGGGCTTTTCACAACGGCCTGATCAGGCTGCTTCGATCTTCGCGCGGTTCTGCTCGACCTTGGACAGGTAACGCTGCACGTTGGCCTGTTCCTCTGGGGTGGTGAACAGCCCGAGCTTGGTGCGGCGCCACAGCACGTCCTGCGCTTGCGTGGCCCATTCCTCGGCGCACAGGTAATCGACTTCGCGGGTGTACAGGCCGCCACCCAGGTGATCGCCCAGATCAGCCAGCGACTGCACACCTTCGAGCAAGCGCCAGGTGCGGCTGCCATAAGTGGTGGACCAACGACGCGCGATCTCGGCCGGCACCCAGTTGAACTTGGCGCGAATGGCCTCGGCCAGCGCTTCTGGCGTGATCATGTTCTCGCCACCCGGCAGGCTGGCCGTGGCCGTCCAGCTTGGACGCATCTGTGTGAAGAACGGCGCCAGCTGAGCCATCGCCGACTCGGCGAGTTTGCGGTAGGTGGTGAGCTTGCCGCCGAACACCGACAGGATTGGCGCCTCGCCAGTGCCGCCAGACAGCGACAAGGTGTAATCACGGGTGATGGCCGACGGGTTATCCGACTCGTCGTTGCACAGCGGGCGCACGCCGGAGTAGGTGTGGACGATGTCGTCGCGGCTCAACTGCTTCTTGAAGTGGGCATTCACCACTTTAAGCATGTAGTCGGTTTCACCTTCGGTAATCGCTACTTTCGCCGGGTCGCCGGTGTATTCGCGGTCGGTGGTGCCGATGATGGTCAGGTGGTTGAGGTACGGAATCGTGAAGACAATGCGCTGGTCCTCGTTCTGCAGAATGTGCGCGTGGGCGCCTTCGTACAGTTTCGGCACGATCAGGTGGCTGCCCTGGATCAAGCGGATGCCGTAAGGCGAATCCAGCTTCAGGTCTTCCTTGATGAACTTGGCGACCCATGGGCCGGCGGCGTTCACGAGGGCGCGGGCACGGATCGAGAACAGGCTGCCATCGGCGCGTTCCATGTTCATTTCCCACATGCCGTTGTTGCGGTGCGCGCTGATGCAACGGGTCTGGGTGTGGATATGCGCGCCTTTTTCGCGGGCGGCCATGGCGTTCAACACCACCAGGCGGGCGTCATCGACCCAGCAGTCGGAGTATTCGAAGCCTTTGGTGATTTCGCTTTTCAGCGGGCTGTCAGGGCCGAACTTGAGGCTCTTGGAACCGGCGAGTTTTTCACGCTTGCCCAAGTGGTCGTACAGGAACAGGCCAGCACGAATCATCCACGCCGGGCGCAGGTGCGGGCGGTGCGGCAACACGAAACGCATTTGCTTGACGATATGCGGGGCCTTGGCCAGCAGCACTTCGCGTTCGGCCAGGGCTTCGCGCACCAGGCGGAATTCGTAATGTTCGAGATAACGCAGGCCACCGTGGATCAGCTTGCTGCTGGCCGAGGATGTGTGGCTGGCCAAGTCGTCTTTTTCGCAAAGGAATACCGACAAACCGCGACCGGCTGCGTCTGCTGCGATGCCGACGCCATTGATCCCGCCACCAATTACGGCAACGTCATAGACTTCGGCAAGCGGTGGGGCAGGCAAGGTGGAAGGGTTCATCGGCTAGCCTCGCGATCTTTTCGTCTTGGAATTCGAACATTAATGTTCATTTGCGAAAATGGTAGCTGATAAACGCGCGCACAGCCAGCCGACTTCGATTGAAAAAACTCATCGAAGGGCTGGAAAAGGAAAATTTGTGAACATGAGGGTGTTAGATAGATCGCCTTCGGGGGCAAGCCTCCTCCCACAGGTTGATCGCATTCCAATGTGGGAGGGGGCTTGCCCCCGATGGCGCCGGTAACGGCGCTAAACGACTTCCAGCCGAACCTTGTGCTGGTTCAACAACTGCACCAACGCTGGCACCGGCTGTTGATCGGTTACCAAACAGTCCACCAGGCTGATCGGCCCCAAACGAATCATGGCATTGCGCCCGAACTTGCTGGAGTCGGCGGCCAAAATCACCTGGCGTGCATTGGCAATGATCGCCTGGGAAACCCGCACTTCCTGATAATCAAAGTCGAGCAAGCTGCCGTCTTCATCGATGCCGCTGATGCCTACCAGTGCAAAGTCGACCTTGAACTGGTTGATGAAATCGACGCTCGCCTGACCGACCACACCGCCGTCACGGCGCACATTGCCGCCGGTCAACAGCACGTCGAAGTCGTCCTTGGCACTGAGCATGGTGGCGACGTTGAGGTTGTTGGTGATGATTTTCAGGTGATTGTGATTGAGCAGCGCGCGCGCGATCGATTCGGTGGTGGTGCCGATATTGATGAACAGCGAGGCATGATCAGGAATTTGTGCGGCAATGGCTTCGCCGATGCGTTGTTTCTCATCGCGCATCTGGTCGGCACGCATGGCGTACGCGGTGTTCTCGACACTGGAGTCATAGGCCGCGCCGCCGTGGTAGCGGCGCAGCAGATTGGCGTCCGCCAGTTGGTTGATATCGCGGCGGATGGTTTGCGGGGTGACAACGAATAGCTGCGCCATCTCCTCGATACTGACATAGCCGCGTTCGCGGACCAGTTCGAGGATTTGTTGCTGGCGGGGAGGCAGATTCATGGGGCGTCCTTTGGGCTGCCATACAAAAGTGGCCCATGATGACGCAGCACGCCGCTCCCCGCCAGTTACAACCCTATTGGGTCCGGCGCTTGGCTTATTCAGCGCCTTCGTGCGGTTCCCAATCGCGGGTACGGCTCACCGCTTTCTGCCAGCCGGCGTAGAGTTTCTCTTTGGCGGTTTCGTCCAGCGTGGGTTCGAACTCGCGCTCGATCACAGCCTTGCCGCGCAACTCGTCCAGGCTGCCCCAGAAACCACAGGCCAGGCCGGCCAGGTAAGCGGCGCCGAGGGCGGTGGTCTCGCGCATTTGCGGGCGCTCGACCCGAGTGCCGAGAATGTCGGCCTGGAACTGCATCAGGAAGTTGTTGGCGACTGCGCCGCCGTCCACACGCAGGGCTTTGAGGCGTTCGCCGGAGTCCTGTTGCATGGCGTCCAATACGTCGCGGGTCTGGTAGGCAATCGACTCCAGGGCTGCACGAATAATGTGATCAACCCGTACGCCACGGGTCAGGCCGAACAGCGCGCCACGCGCATACGGGTCCCAGTACGGAGCGCCCAGACCGGTAAAGGCCGGGACCAGGTACACGCCGTTGCTGTCTTTGACCTTGCCGGCGAAGTATTCGGTGTCGGTAGCATCGGCGATGATTTTCAGCTCGTCACGCAGCCACTGTACGGTGGAGCCGCCGTTGAATACCGCGCCTTCCAGAGCGTAGGCCACTTCGCCGCGGGGGCCGCAGGCGATGGTGGTGAGCATGCCGTGTTGGGATTTGACGGCTTTGTCGCCGGTGTTCATCAGCAGGAAGCAGCCGGTGCCGTAGGTGTTCTTGGCCTGACCCGCTTCGACGCACATTTGGCCGAACAAGGCCGCTTGCTGGTCACCGGCGATGCCGCCGATGGCGATGCCGCTTTTGGTGCGGCCGTAGATTTCCGACGAGGATTTCACTTCCGGCAGCATTTCGCGCGGCACGTCGAGAATCTCCAGCATCTTCGCATCCCACTCCAGGGTGTGGATGTTGAAGAGCATGGTGCGCGAGGCGTTGGTGTAATCGGTAACGTGGGTTTTACCGCCGGTAAATTTCCAGATCAGCCAGCTGTCGATGGTGCCGAACAGCAGCTCGCCATTGCGCGCACGCTCACGGCTGCCTTCGACGTTGTCGAGGATCCACTTGAGCTTGGTGCCGGAGAAGTACGGGTCGGTGACCAGGCCGGTGGTGTCGTTGATGTATTGCTCGTGGCCATCACGCTTGAGCTGCTGGCAGATCTCGGTGCTGCGCCGGCATTGCCAGACGATCGCGTTGTAGATCGGGCGGCCGGTGATCTTGTCCCAGACCACGGTGGTTTCACGCTGGTTGGTGATACCGATGGCAGCGACCTGGTCATGGTGCAGGCCGGCTTGTGCCAGGGCCTCGACCATCACCGCGCTTTGGGTGGCGAAAATTTCCATCGGGTCATGCTCGACCCAGCCGGCTTGTGGGTAATGCTGAGTGAATTCGCGCTGGGCGGTGCAGACCACGTTGGCGTCACGGTCAAAGATGATCGCCCGCGAACTGGTGGTGCCCTGATCAAGGGCAATGATGTAGTTCTTATTCTGAATGTCGGTCATGTCGATTGCCTTGGACGGAAAATAAGAGAGTAAGGAATCAGCCTGGGCCGCAAAGGGGCAGTGGGACCAGGCTGGCGCTATCAGGAAATACGCGTCTTGCCGTTGACAGCCGTGTCAGGTGTTTCATCTATAGCAGGTGCGGCGCTCGGCAGATGGCGGGCAATCAGCCCGCGATAGGCCGCAGCGCCGAGGCAGGCGCCGACAATCGGCGCGAAAATCGGAACCAGGAAGTAAGGGATATCGCGGCCCCCGGTAAAGGCAATTTCACCCCAGCCGGCGAAAAAGGTCATCAGCTTGGGCCCGAAATCCCGCGCCGGGTTCATCGCAAAGCCGGTCAGTGGGCCCATGGCACTGCCAATCACCGCGATCAACAGGCCGATCAGCAGCGGGGCCAACGGGCCGCGTGGCAGGCCGTTGTTGTCGTCGGTAAGGGCCATGATCACGCCCATCAGGATGGCGGTGATGACCATTTCCACCAGAAATGCCTGGGCTGTGCTCAGCAGGGCATGCGGGTAGGTGGAGAACACCGACGCCAGCTCCAGGCTGGCCTGGGAGCCGCGAACCATGTGGTGGGTTTGTTCGTAATCGAAAAAGAGATTGCTGTACAGCGTGTACACCAGCGCGGCGGAGCAAAAGGCGCCGGCGACCTGGGCAAGGATATAGAAGGGCAGTTTGCGCTTTTCGAAATCGGCGAAAATGCACAGGGCGATACTCACCGCCGGATTGAGGTGAGCCCCGGAAATACCGGCGCTCAGGTAGATCGCCATGCTGACGCCGACCCCCCAGATGATACTGATTTCCCACAACCCAAAGCTGGCACCCGCGACCTTGAGCGCAGCGACACATCCTGTACCGAAGAAGATCAGAAGCGCAGTCCCCAGGAATTCGGCCATGCATTGGCTCGAAAGTGAAGGCTGTTGAAGAGCAGTTGTCATGGCAAACCTCGATTGTTGTTCTTGTTTGGCGCGCGGCCTCAACGGGCTGTTGCGCGATTTTCACCGTGGCGAGGATCCCCATCCAGGCCATGGCTTATTGCTGGAGTACCGCAGGTGCTATTCCTACAGTATTCGGAAACGAAAAAATATAGACAAGAATGACGGCTGTCAAAGGTCGAAAGTGAACCATTGGTCATTTTCGAACTATTGGTCTGATGAATGATCACGCTTGTGTCTACCAGTACGCCTCGCGGGAGTGGCGCACTAGAGCGTTTTGCTCAGGCTTGGCCTAGAATTGGCCCTCTGTTTTCCACGCCCGGAGTAGCCATGACCCCCGCACTGGACCTGTTGAAAAAAGTTCGTGCCGAACATCATATCCACAGTTACGAACATGATCCCAAGGCAGCCTCCTATGGGCTGGAGGCTGCGGAAAAGTTGGGGCTTGACCCCGCGCAGGTGTTCAAGACCTTGCTGGCCAGCAGTGAGAAAGGGGAATTGTTGGTGGCGGTGGTGCCGGTCGTCGGAAGTCTGGATTTAAAGGCGCTCGCCCATGCGGCCGGGGTGAAAAAGGTCGAAATGGCCGACCCCGCAGCGGCGCAACGCTCCACCGGTTACCTGTTGGGCGGCATCAGCCCGCTGGGACAGAAAAAGCGTTTGCGCACATTTATCGACGTGACGGCGCAGCCGTTCGCAACGATTTTTGTCAGTGCCGGGAGGCGGGGATTGGAAGTTGAACTGCCGGCGACGGTGTTGGCTGAGCATACCCAGGCCACATTTGCGCCGATTGGCCGGGCCTGAATTTCACTGTTGAAGAGCATGACGCCACTGTGGGAGCCGGGCTTGCCCGCGATGCAAGCGCCTCGGTCTCTCAGTCAGACCGAGGTGATGCTATCGCAGGCAAGCCAGCTCCCACAGAAGCCAGCTTCTACCTGTTGAGTCGGTTTCGTCAGTTAACGGGGCTGTAACGCCTTACCCCGGACTCGGACTGCGCAACCTGCGCCGCAACGCTGCCTGACGCCTGGAACAACACCAGATGTTCAGCCGCCACACGAATCCCTACATCCGCACCCACTTGATGATCCGCATGGCTTGGGAAAATCGACTCCAACTGTGCACCGGTCGGCAATTGCAGGCGGTACAAGGTCGAGGCGCCGAGGAACGTCTTGCCGACAATCCGCGCTTTCAACGCGCTGTCCGGTGCATAAACGATGTCATCCGGGCGCAGCAATACATCCACCGCGCCGCCCGTGGGCCAGGTGTAGGCACGGTTACCGCGCAGGTCGCCGAGTTCGGTGCTGACCGATTCCGGCGAACTCAACTGGCCACGGATGAAATAACCCTGGCCGATAAAGCTCGCGACATACGGCGTCTGCGGTTCGTGATAGAGGTTGTAGGGCGTGTCCCACTGCTCAAGGCGGCCTTCTTTGAACACGCCGACCTGATCGCTCACGGCGAAGGCTTCTTCCTGATCATGGGTGACCAGAATCGCACTGGTGCCGCGCGCCTTGAGAATGTCGCGCACCTCGTGGCTGAGCTTGCGCCGCAGTTCGCCGTCGAGGTTGGAGAACGGCTCATCGAGCAGCAACAGTTGCGGCTCCGGCGCCAGGGCGCGGGCGAGGGCGACGCGTTGTTGCTGACCGCCGGAAAGCTCGTGGGGAAAACGCTTGCCCAGGTTCTTCAGGTTGACCAGTTCGAGCAACTCGGCAACCACGCGGTCTTTTTGCGGGTGCTTGCGAATGCCGAAGGCGATGTTGTCGGCCACGCTCAAGTGCGGGAACAGTGCGTAGTCCTGGAACACCATGCCGATCCGGCGTTTCTCCGGCGCGAGGGTGAAGCCGGCACTGGAGATCACGTCGCCGGCCAGGCTGATTTCACCTTCGTGCACCGGTTCAAACCCGGCAATCGCGCGCAAGGTCGTGGTTTTGCCGCAACCGGATGAGCCGAGCAGGCAGCCGATGTCGCCGGCGTTGAGGTGCAGGTTGAGGTTCTGCACCACGCGTTGGTCTTGATAGCCGCATGCCAGATTGCGCAGGTTCAGCAGTAATGGCTGGCTCATGCGTGGTGGTACGACGGCGGGACAAGAAATTCAAGCAACGCTTTCTGGGCGTGCAAGCGGTTTTCGGCCTGGTCCCACGCGACCGAACGCTCATCGTCGAGCAGGTCAAGGCTGATTTCTTCGCCACGGTGGGCGGGCAGGCAGTGCATGAACAGCACGTCCGGTGCGGCCAGGTCGAGCAGGGCGCGGGTCACTTGGTACGGTGCGAACAGGGCCAGGCGCTTGGCGGTTTCCTCTTCCTGGCCCATGGAGGTCCACACGTCGGTGCTCACCAGGTGCGCGCCGATCACCGCGTCACGCGGGTCGCGCACGACGGTGACACGGTCGCCGGCTTGAGCCAGGAAACGTGCATCCGGCTCGTAACCTTCCGGGCAGGCAACACGCAGTTGGAAGTCGAACTGGATCGCCGCTTCTATATAGCTGTTGCACATGTTGTTGCCGTCGCCGATCCAGGCCACGGTCTTGCCCTGGATCGAACCGCGGTGCTCAAGGAAGGTTTGCATGTCGGCCAGCAACTGGCAGGGGTGCAGGTCATCGGACAGGCCGTTGATCACCGGCACCCGGGAGTTGGCGGAAAATTCGGTCACGGTGCTGTGCGCGAAGGTACGGATCATCACCGCATCGAGCATGCGCGACATTACGCGGGCAGCGTCGGCAATTGGCTCGCCGCGGCCCAGTTGGGTATCGCGCGAAGACAGAAAAATGGCTTGGCCACCCAGCTGGATCATGCCGGCTTCGAACGACACGCGGGTGCGGGTCGACGACTTCTCGAAAATCATCCCGAGCACACGGTTTTTCAAAGGCTCAAACAATACGCCGCGGTTACGCAGGTCTTTAAGCTCAATGCCTCGACGGATCACGCTGACCAGCTCTTCGGGCGTGCAATCCATCAGGGAGAGAAAGTGCCTTGCGCTCATCATTAACTACCTTTTTGCAACAGACCGCAGATACTCAAAGCCTTGTTTATTGTGACAACGGGCGAGACCTGCGGCGAAAGCCGCACGGGGCGACGAAATGGGGGAAGGCGCGATCTTATAATTAAATGTCGCGTCTTACCAATAGGGCTACGGTTTTTAAGGGTGTTCAAGAAGGGCGCTGAAGCGCTTTTGAAGACTGATTCCTGACAGCAGCGGGCCATTTGTACACTGGCGCTGAGACCTTTTGCAATGCGTGGGGGCGGGCGCAGGCCAGGCTGCGTCGGTTTCGGTGGCTCTTCGCAAGGTTTTGAAACATTTGCTCATGGTCTGGCCTGATGCCTCTCGATTCACGGGGCGAACCTTACTGGTGCGCGCTCAGGTGAGGGGCCATAGTTGGGCCAAAGCCCAATAAAGAGACTGGCCATGACCAAGACTCTCCACCACCGTGCCTGCCATCTGTGTGAAGCCATCTGCGGCCTGACCCTGGAAACCACCCAGGCCGACGACGGCAGCCTGGCGATCACCTCGATCAAGGGTGACCCGCTGGACACCTTCAGCCGTGGGCACATCTGCCCCAAGGCCGTGGCGTTGCAGGACATCCAGAACGACCCGGACCGCCTGCACCAGCCCATGTTACGTGTGGGCAGCGAATGGCGGCCGATCCCATGGGACGAGGCGTTCACGCTGGTCGCTGAGCGCCTGGCGGGCATCCAGGCCCGGCACGGGCAGAATGCAGTGGCGGTGTATCAGGGCAACCCCAGCGTGCACAACTATGGGTTGATGACCCACAGCAACTACTTCCTTGGGCAGCTCAAGACGCGCAATCGGTTTTCCGCGACCTCGGTGGACCAGCTGCCACATCACCTCACCAGTCATCTCATGTACGGCCACGGCCTGCTGCTGCCGATTCCGGATATCGATCACACCGATTTCATGCTGATCCTGGGCGGCAACCCGCTGGCGTCCAACGGCAGCATCATGACCGTGCCTGACGTAGAGAAGCGCCTCAAGGCCATCCAGGCGCGGGGCGGCAGTGTGGTGGTGGTTGATCCACGCCGCAGCGAGACGGCGGCGATCGCCGATCAGCATCTGTTCGTGCGCCCTGGAGGCGATGCGGCGCTGTTGTTCGGCTTACTCAACACCTTGTTTACCGAGAACCTGACGCGTGAAAGCCACTTGCCGGTCGAAGGCCTTGAAGACGTGCGCCGCGCGATTGCCGGGTTCACCGCTGAAGCCATGAGCCGCCAATGCGCAGTGCCTGCCGAACAGATCCGCCAGCTGGCGCGGGACTTTGCCGCAGCGGACAAGGCGGTGTGTTACGGGCGCATGGGCGTGTCCACCCAGGCCTTCGGTACGCTGTGCCATTGGCTGGTGCAATTGATCAATCTGGTGACCGGCAATCTGGACCGTGTCGGCGGCGCCTTGTGCACCTCGCCGGCCGTGGACCTGGTGGCGTCAACCGGTGGCGGGCATTTCAATCGCTGGCAGAGTCGCGTGTCCGGACGCCCGGAATATGGCGGTGAGTTGCCGGTGTCCGCCTTGGCGGAAGAAATGCTCACCGAAGGCGAAGGCCAGATCCGCGCCTTGGTGACCGTGGCCGGCAACCCGGTGTTGTCGACGCCAAACGGTCGCCAGTTGGAGCAGGCACTGGACGGGCTTGAGTTTATGGTCAGCATCGACCTCTATATCAACGAGACCACGCGATACGCCGACCTGATCCTGCCGTCCACGTCGGCGCTGGAAAACGATCACTACGACACCACCTTCAATATGTTCGCCGTGCGCAACGTCACTCGGTTCAACCGCGCGATCCTGCCCAAGCCTGCAGGCGCGCTGCACGACTGGGAAATCTTTGTCGGCCTGGCCAAGGCCTTTGCGGCGCAGACAGGCGTGGCGCTCAAACCGACCATGGCGCCGGCGCAGATGATTGACTTTGGTTTGCGTGCCGGGGCTTACGGTGACGCCTCTGATCATAAGCTGTCGGTGGCGATGCTGGCGGACCATCCGCACGGCGTGGATCTGGGGCCGCTCAAGCCCAATCTCGCCACGCGCTTGAAGACTGCCAACGGCCAGGTGCAGGCGGCGCCGGCGGTGATCCTTGCTGATTTGGTGCGGTTCGCGGCGCACCCTGTGCCGGTGGTGGACGAACTCCTGCTGATTGGCCGTCGTCATGTGCGCAGCAATAACTCGTGGATGCATAACTATCACCGTCTGGTGAAGGGCAAGCCTCGGCACCAGTTGCATATGCACCCTGATGACTTGGCCAGTCGGCAATTGCGCGATGGTCAGCGGGTGCGCGTCAGTTCGCGCATCGGCATGATCGAAGTGGAAGTGGTGGCCAGCCTGGACATGATGCCCGGCGTGGTCAGCCTGCCTCATGGCTGGGGGCATGGACGCCCAGGCGTGCAGATGAGCATCGCTAGCGGGCAGCCAGGGGCGAGTGCGAATGACCTCACCGACGAGCGGCAGTTGGACGAGTTATCCGGCAACGCTGCGCTCAACGGTGTGCCGGTGCAGGTAGCGGCTGCCTGAGGCGCCCGACCACCGGGCTGGAATTTTGCGTTACAATGCGCCACCGTGCCGACCTGTGAGTCGCAAAGTTCCAGCCGAGGTGTTCCATGGATATCATCGAAACGATCAAAGAGCAGATTGCCAACAACACCATTCTGCTTTACATGAAGGGCGCGCCAAACGCTCCTCAGTGCGGTTTCTCCGCGAAGGCTTCCCAGGCCATCATGCAGTGCGGCGAGAAATTCGCCTACGTGGATATCCTGCAAAACCCTGAAATCCGCGCCAACCTGCCGAAGTACGCCAACTGGCCAACGTTCCCACAATTGTGGGTAGCCGGTGAGCTGGTCGGCGGCAGTGACATCATCACTGAGATGGCTGCGGATGGTTCGCTGCAAGCGCTGATCAAAGAAGCCGCGGCAAACGCCGCCGCCAAGACCGACGCGTAATCCTGCAGGCGTCGGCTAGCCGGCGTCTGCAATGCGTCAGTCAATAAAAAGCCCCGCTTCTCGAAAGAGAGCGGGGCTTTTTTATGGCCTGTTGACTACAGGTTATTCACCCATCTGCGATTGCAGGTAGTTTTCCAGGCTGACTTTGTCGATCAGGCCCAGCTGGGTTTCCAGCCAGTCGATGTGTTCTTCCTGGTCTTCCAGAATGTCTTCGAGCAGTTCACGGCTGCCGAAGTCGCCCTTGGTTTCGCAGTGTGCAATGGCGGCCTTGAGGTCGCTGTGGCTTTTCTGTTCGAACTTCAGGTCGCTGATGATCATTTCCTGGGTGTGCTCGCCGATGTTCAGCTTGCCCAGGTCCTGCACGTTCGGCAGGCCTTCCAGGAACAGGATGCGCTTGATCAGCGCGTCCGCGTCTTTCATGGCCTTGATGGATTCTTTGTATTCACGCTTGCCGAGCTTTTCCAGGCCCCAATCGTCATACATGCGTGCATGCAGAAAGTACTGATTAATCGCGACCAGTTCATTGGCAAGGATTTTATTGAGTTGCTGGATGACTGAGATGTCGCCTTTCATGACTGGGGTCCTGCCCTGTAATAGCTGTATATAAGGCGGAGTTTGAGCGGCGAAATCCCTAGTGTCAAACCTAAGTTATTGAATAATAAATGAAAATTAATCGGAATAAGAATGTTTGTGTTCCGCGTCTTGACGCTAACTAATTGAATTGCGGGCATAAAAAAACCGGACACTAAGTCCGGTTCTTCAAAACACGCTATTTAAGCGTGTGTAAATTCTGCTGAGTAGGGCAGCGCCGACTGCGCGGTTTGCAGCTGCGTCAGGGTTTCCCGTACCACTTGCTTGGCGAGGCAAGCACATTTACCGCACTGGCTGGCAACGCCGGTGGTTTCACGTACTTCCTTGTAGCTGCAGCAACCTTCGTAGATTGCTTCGCGGATTTGTCCGTCGGTGACGCCAGTGCAGAGGCAGACATACATAAGGGAGAACCATCGCGGGTTTAAGGTTTAAGTGCGATGGATCTTAATGTTAACGAGAATGATTGTCAAAATAGATTCGTAGGGTATTGCCCTGGCCTGGCCGCCCACTGACGAACGGTTTTTTCAGTGTATGATGGTCGGTCTTCACGAAGCGTGACTGCGTCACAGGGCTGTCGCTTATCTGCGCCAGACTTGGGCCGGTCCTTTTACTTCAATCGTCACCCCTGCATCAGGAGATAACCAATGAGCGTACTCGTCGGCAAACAAGCCCCGGATTTCGACGTACCTGCCGTCCTCGGCAATGGCGAAATCGTAGACAGCTTCAAACTGTCTGAAGCCATCAAAGGCAAATACGGCCTGGTGTTCTTCTACCCGCTGGACTTCACCTTCGTCTGCCCGTCGGAGCTGATCGCTCTGGACCACCGCATGGACGATTTCAAGGCGCGCAACGTTGAAGTGGTAGCCGTTTCCATCGACTCCCATTTCACTCACAACGCCTGGCGCAACACCGCCATCAATGATGGCGGCATCGGCAAAGTCAAATACACCATGGCTGCCGACATGAAGCACGACATCGCCAAGGCCTACGACGTTGAATCCGAAGGCGGCGTGGCTTTCCGTGGCGCGTTCCTGATCGACGACAAGGGCGTTGTGCGCTCGCAGATCATCAACGACCTGCCGCTGGGCCGTAACATGGAAGAGCTGATCCGTCTGGTCGACGCGCTGCAATTCCACGAAGAGCACGGCGAAGTTTGCCCTGCCAACTGGAAAAAAGGCGACAAAGGCATGACCGCTTCCACCGAAGGTGTTGCGGCTTACCTGACCGAGAACGCCGGCAAGCTGTAAGCCACGTTCGAAGCAAAAAAACCGGCCTGAGAAGGCCGGTTTTTTTATGCGCGGGAAATGACCCTGTGGCCACTGGTGTTCAGTGGCTGGAGGGCTGTTGTGGCGAGTGGGTATGTTGTGGTGAGTGAGTATGTTGTAGCGAGCAGGCTTGTGGTGGCGAGCGGGCTTGCCCCGCGTTGGGCTGCGAAGCAGCCCCAATTAGACCGCCGCGATTCATCTGGCGAACCGCGTTGTCTGGTTCTGGGGCCGCTGCGCAGCCCAACGCGGGGCAAGCCCGCTCGCCACAGTAAGCCGGCTCGCCACAATGAGCCCGTTCGCCACAACAGCGCTCGGGCAAACCTCAGTCGTTGAAGTCTTCCCAGCCGCCCATCTGCTTCCAGCGGTTGACGATGCCGCAGAACAGCTCGGCCGTCTTCTCGGTGTCGTAGCGAGCCGAGTGGGCTTCACGACCGTCAAAGTCGATACCGGCTGCCTGACAGGCTTTCGCCAGTACGGTCTGGCCATACGCCAGGCCCGCGAGGGTAGCAGTGTCGAAGCTGGAGAACGGGTGAAACGGGTTGCGCTTCATGTCCAACCGCGTCACGGCAGCATTCAGGAAGCCCAAGTCGAAGCTGCTGTTGTGGCCGACCAGGATCGCGCGTTTGCAGCCATTGGCCTTCAACGCCTTGCGCACACCACGGAAGATATCGGTCAGCGCCGCTTCTTCACTCACCGCCATGCGCAGCGGGTGGTCGAGCTTGATGCCGGTGAACTCCAAAGCGGCTGCTTCAATGTTCGCGCCTTCGAACGGCTCGACACGAAAGAAGTGGGTGTGCTCCGGAAACACGAAACCCTGCTCGTCCATGCCGATGGTGGTCGCGGCAATTTCCAGCAAGGCGTCGGTAGCGCAGTTGAAGCCGCCGGTTTCTACGTCGATGACCACCGGCAGATAGCCGCGAAACCGCTCGGCCATCGGGTGACGGGAACCGCCGCCACTGTGCTCGTGTTCGTCATCGTAATGGTCTTCACTCACTTGCTTTCCTCCAGCAGGCGCCAGCGCAGTGTTTCACCGGCGCGCAGCGGGATAACAGTCAGCTCGCCAAACGGCAGGCTGGCAGGGGCGGTCCAGTCTTCACGAACCAGGGTAATGCGGTCGGTATTCGCCGGCAGGCCGTAGAAACGCGGGCCATTGAGGCTGGCGAAGCTTTCAAGTTTGTCCAGGGCATTGCGCTGTTCGAACGCTTCGGCGTACAGCTCGATCGCCGCATACGCGGTGTAGCAACCGGCACAGCCACACGCGGCTTCTTTGGCGTGTTGGGCATGCGGCGCGGAGTCGGTGCCGAGGAAGAACTTCGGGCTGCCGCTGGTGGCGGCGTCCAGCAAGGCCACTTGGTGAGTGTTGCGCTTGAGGATCGGCAGGCAATAGAAGTGCGGCCGAATCCCGCCCACCAGCATGTGGTTGCGGTTGTAGAGCAGGTGATGCGCGGTGATGGTCGCACCGACATTGGCCGAAGCCTCGGTCACAAACTGCACGGCGTCGGCGGTGGTGATGTGTTCAAACACCACTTTCAGCGTCGGGAACAGTTCGACCACACGGCGCATATGCTCGTGGATGAAGATCTTCTCGCGATCAAACACGTCTACATCGCCACGGGTGACTTCACCGTGAATCAGCAGCGGCATACCGACTTCAGCCATGGCTTCGATGGCCGGCAGGATCTTGTCGATACTGGTCACGCCGGAGTCGGAGTTGGTGGTCGCGCCGGCCGGGTACAGCTTGGCGGCGTGCACGAAACCAGTCGCTTTGGCGGCGCGAATTTCGTCAGGCTGGGTACGGTCAGTGAGGTAAAGCACCATCAGCGGTTCGAAGCGGCTGCCGGCCGGCCGTGCAGCGAGGATGCGCTGGCGATAGGCGTCGGCTTCAGCGGCATTACGCACCGGAGGTACCAGGTTAGGCATGATGATGGCGCGGCCAAACGTGCGCGCTACATCGGCCACAGTTTGGGGTAACGCAGCACCATCGCGAAGATGAATATGCCAGTCGTCGGGACGCAGCAGGGTCAGGCGGTCGGACATTGGGGATTCCAGGCGGGTCAATCTGGTGGGAATGCTACCGGAAAAGACTCTTGCAGGCACTCGCTATCAAGTTTTGCAGGACGCTACCGATATCCCTGGGTATGCCTTAACGACGTATGACGCTTTGAAGTGTTGTAGAAACCAGTGGAGCCTCCCGTGCGCCAGCATTATCTAGCCCTGCTCAGTGTGTTCGCCAGCCTGCCTGCGATGGCCCTCACGTTCCAGACACGTCTGGAGAATATTGAGTGGAAGGTGGAAGGAGATCAGTTCGAGTGCCGACTCACCCAACCGATCACCGATTTCGGCTCGGGTGAGTTCGTGCGCCGGGCCGGCGAGCAAGCGACGTTTCGCCTGAAAGCCTACAAAGGCGCGCTGGGTGCGGGCTCGGCGACCTTGTTGGCCGCCGCTGCGCCCTGGCAGCCGGGCCGTGGTGACATCAACCTTGGTGCCGTGCGTGTCGGCAGTGGCGACGTATTGTTCAACAGCTCCCAGGCCCAGGCCGGGCGGCTGTTCACCGGTTTGCTGGAAGGGCGTAGCCCGACCGTGCGGCATTACGGGCGCGAGGGCGGCTACTCGGAAATTCGTCTGTTGCCGGTCAAGTTCAACAAGGCCTACAACGACTACCAACTGTGCACCACCAAGCTGTTGCCGATGAATTACGACCAGGTCAAACAGACCGAAGTCGGCTTCCCCGGTGGCGGTATTGAACTGGACGCGGCCGCGAAGAAGAAGCTGGACGTGATTCTGGCGTTCATGAAAGCCGACCCTACCGTCAACCATATCGAGTTGAATGGCCATTCGGACAACAGCGGCAATCGCCTGACCAACCGTGACGTCTCGCGCCGTCGAGCCCTGGCAGTCACAGACTACTTCAAGGCCAATGGCATCCCCGAATCACAGATCACCATGCGTTTTCACGGTGAAAGCTACCCACTGGCGCCCAACACGAATGCCGCCAACCGGGCGCGCAATCGCCGCGTGAATATCCAGCTGGAACGCGTGGCAGCCCCCGAGAAACCGGCGCCCCAGGCCACCGCACCGAGCAACCCGGCACACACGTCTTAAGGTGCGACCCTTGGTCGCCCGTTCGACATAATCTGTCGCTTTATCTTCATTTGCTGTCGCGCCTCTGTAAATTCACGGTTTTGGTCGGTAGAATCGACGCCTTTCCGTACAACCCCGTGGAGTGATGGCATGGCCGACGTAAACAAGGTCGTTCTCGCGTATTCCGGCGGCCTGGACACTTCGGTGATCCTCAAGTGGCTGCAGGATACTTATAACTGTGAAGTGGTGACCTTCACCGCTGACCTGGGTCAGGGCGAAGAGGTCGAACCTGCACGTGCCAAGGCGCAAGCCATGGGCGTGAAAGAGATCTACATTGACGACCTGCGCGAAGAATTCGTCCGCGATTTCGTCTTCCCGATGTTTCGCGCCAACACTGTCTACGAAGGCGAGTACCTGCTGGGTACTTCCATCGCACGTCCGCTGATCGCCAAACGCCTGATCGAAATTGCCAACGAAACCGGCGCCGACGCCATTTCCCATGGCGCGACCGGCAAGGGCAACGATCAGGTGCGCTTCGAACTGGGCGCCTACGCGCTCAAACCAGGCGTGAAAGTGATTGCTCCGTGGCGTGAGTGGGACCTTTTGTCCCGTGAAAAGCTGATGGATTACGCTGAAAAGCACGCGATCCCGATCGAGCGTCATGGCAAGAAGAAGTCCCCGTACTCGATGGACGCCAACCTGCTGCACATCTCCTATGAAGGCGGCGTGCTGGAAGACACCTGGACCGAGCACGAAGAAGACATGTGGAAATGGACCGTCTCCCCGGAGAACGCTCCTGACAAGCCGCAATACTTGGAACTGACCTACCGCAACGGCGACATCGTCGCGCTGGACGGCGTCGAAATGACCCCGGCCACCGTGCTGGCGACCCTGAACCGTATCGGTGGCGAACACGGTATCGGCCGTCTCGACATCGTCGAGAACCGTTACGTGGGCATGAAGTCCCGCGGCTGCTACGAAACCCCAGGCGGCACCATCATGCTGCGCGCTCACCGCGCCATCGAGTCCATCACCCTGGACCGTGAAGTGGCTCACCTCAAAGACGAGCTGATGCCCAAGTACGCCAGCCTGATCTACACCGGCTACTGGTGGAGCCCTGAGCGTCTGATGCTGCAACAGATGATCGACGCCTCCCAAGTCCACGTGAACGGCGTTGTGCGCCTGAAGCTGTACAAGGGCAACGTGATCGTCACCGGCCGCAAGTCCGATGAGTCGCTGTTCGACGCCAACATTGCTACCTTCGAAGAAGACGGCGGCGCCTACAACCAGGCGGATGCTGCGGGCTTCATCAAGTTGAACGCACTGCGCATGCGCATTGCTGCCAACAAGGGTCGCAAGCTGTTCTGAGTGATCTGCGCTGTTAAAAATGGCCCCTGTTAAGGGGCCATTTTTTTTGCCTGCCCATTAAGTGGCGAGCCTTGAACCGAACACAATGTTTAAAAACTCAGGGGAATGTTTAAGTTTTGTCGGATATGGAAGTTGATGGGTTTATTTTTTTCCAGTTCGAATTCACGTTTTGCGTTGTTGAATGAATTTCTAACACCTGCCTAGGAACTATGTCTTACAGAAAATTCACTACACAAGTAAGAAAAGTATGTAAGACGCGGAAAGTTCTGTAGGAAACAGGGGTGTAAATGAATATGTTCAAAGGAACTAATGCAGGCGGTTTTTTTGCGTCTGCTCATTCGCTTGTGGGTGATGAGCAATGGGTATTTCCTGAAAGTCCTGTGCGGCACGTTTACCTTGAAGCCCTTGCGCGGCGGTTATTTCACTCAAAACATGTCAGCCCCCGGAAAGGTCTGAAAGGCTCCATAAAGCCCAAACTGTCCGAGTTAATGTTTTTTTGTAGGTTAATTCCTATATCGCTGTGGGGTGGGTCTCTGCTTGCTGTTGCTTGGGGGGTAATGCTATGCCAACTAGGAAACGACTACGCTATTGTGCTTGCTCTAAATAATTCGAACAGCGAAATTGGACTTTCTCATGAATAAAGTGCTGATCGTGGATGATCATCCCGTCATTCGTCTTGCTGTGCGCATGCTAATGGAGCGTCATGGTTATGAAGTCGTTGCCGAGACTGATAACGGTGTCGATGCGTTGCAACTTGCACGGGAACATGTACCTGACATTGTCATACTGGATATCGGGATTCCCAAACTCGATGGGCTGGAAGTTATTTGCCGCCTGGCGTCTGCCAAGCAGCCCGCGCCTTTCAAGGTGCTGGTGCTGACGTCCCAGGCGCCCGGGCATTTTTCCATGCGCTGCATGCAGGCGGGAGCGGCGGGCTACGTGTGCAAGCAGCAGGACCTGACCGAGTTGCTGAGCGCGATAAAGGCCGTGCTCTCCGGCTACAGCTATTTCCCCAACCAGGCGCTCAACTCCGTGCGTTCAACCATGGGCAACGCCAGCGAAGCGGACATGGTCGAGCGCTTGTCGGGGCGCGAGATGATGGTGCTGCAGCAGTTGGCCCGTGGCAAAACCAACAAGGAAATCGCCGACGGCATGTTCCTGAGCAACAAGACCGTCAGTACCTACAAGACTCGCCTGTTGCTCAAGCTCAATGCCCGGTCCCTGGTGGACCTGATCGAGTTGGCTCAACGCAACGGCCTGGTCTAGCGCGGGGCGCAGAAATAGTCGGCAAAAAAAAGCCTCCATCAGGGAGGCTTCCGGTCGTGAACGGGCTGATCAGAGGTCGAAATCGTAATCGGCCAGTTGTTTTTGCAAGCGTCGCTCTTCCAGAAGGTTATCGATAGTGCGGCGTTTGCTCAAATTGGTCTTGGCCACCTCTACAACAGGTGCGTCCCCATCGTCATCCGACTCTGCAACAAGGTCGTCTTCTACATCCAGTTGTTCTTTGCCAGTGCTCATAAGGTTCACTCCAGGCTAAGACTGCCATTGGCGCTCCTTATAACGATAATCCATGAACGGGTAAAAAAGATTTTTTCAATCGACTGATCGAGAAAACCAATGATCGCTCAATCGTCGGACGTCTTGTCCTTGTATTCGCACAGGTCTTCGATACGGCAGCTCCCGCAGCGAGGCTTGCGGGCCTGGCAGACGTAACGTCCATGAAGGATCAACCAGTGGTGGGAATCGAGAAGGTAGGGCTTGGGCACGAACTTCATCAGCTGTTTTTCCACCTCAACGACGTTTTTGCCGCGAGCGATGCCGGTGCGGTTGCTGACACGAAAAATATGCGTGTCCACCGCCATGGTCAGTTGCCGGAACGCCGTGTTGAGCACCACGTTGGCCGTCTTGCGACCCACGCCCGGCAGCGCTTCCAGGGCTTCGCGAGTCTGCGGCACTTCGCTGCCATGCAGCTCGACGAGCAGGCGGCAGGTCTCGATGACATTCTTGGCCTTGCTGTTGTACAAGCCGATGGTCTTGATGTACTCCGACAACCCGTCCACACCCAGTGCGTAAATAGCCTCCGGCGTATTGGCCACCGGGTACAGCTTGGCTGTGGCCTTGTTGACGCCAACGTCCGTGGATTGGGCCGACAGAATCACCGCAATCAGCAACTCGAATGGCGACGAGTAGGCCAGTTCGGTTTTGGGCTCAGGATTGTCTTCGTGAAACCTGCGGAAAATTTCCAGGCGTTTTGCGGCGTTCATGGGGCGGGTGTTTCCTTGCAGGCTGTCGTCGTAGTTTCAAAAGTGCAGGCGTTGCAGGATAAACCATCGCCACTCTGCCCGGCAGCACCTCTCTCGGATCAATCGCCGGTATGCGCGTCCACTTGGCGCTGCGCTTGCTCCAGCGTGTGTTGTGCGGCTTTCAGCTCATCCGCGGTGGTATGCGGTTGGCGTTGTAACCTGCTGACGTCTGCGCGCGCGTAAGCCAAGGCAGTTTTAAGCTGGCGCAGTTGAGTGTCGATGGGGCGTTTTTCCACACGCTGCAACTCAGGTCTTGGCTGTTCACTGACAGCCTCGGCGTCATGCAGGGTTTGCTCTGCGGTGGCCAGCGCGGCACTCAAGGTTGCCAATTGCTGCTCGTCAGCATTACGGTCCTGGGCCTTCTTCAATTCGGCGCGGCGCATCGCCAGCTGGATTTTCGCACGCTTGAGTTCAGGGTCTTTGGCGGTCGGCGGTGGAGGCGGACTGCTCGGCTCCAGTGCGCTGAGCGCCTGCTCTGCCGCTTCGAACTGTTGCTGCAGGACGATTAGCTGCGACTGTTGCTCAAACGTCGGTGGATGACCAAATGCCTTCAAGGATTTATGCAACTGGGCGCGACTCATCGCCACGGTGATTTTGGCTTTCTTGACCGCTGCATCCTGGGCTGCCTGAGCACTGTCGGTGTGCACAGGCACACTCGGCGTCGGACGTTTGGCTCGCGCCAGGCGTTCGGTGAGTTTATGTGCATCCTCGCGTTGCAGCCGCGCGTTGCGTTGCTCATAGCGCCGCCGCGCCCGGTCGCGCTTGAGGGCACGCGCATGGCGCTGCTGATCATTGGCAGCCAGGCCGCCAACAATCGGCAGCACGCTCGTGGCTGGACGCATCTCAATGCAATCGACAGGGCAGGGCGCCACACACAGGTCGCACCCGGTGCACTCATCAATGATCACGGTGTGCATCAACTTGGCGGCGCCGACAATCGCATCCACCGGGCACGCCTGGATGCATTTGGTGCAGCCGATGCACTCGGCCTCGCGAATATAGGCGACCTGGGCGGGAGCCTCGCCTCGGCTGGTGTCCAGTTCCAGCACCGGCACGCGCAGCAACTGCGCAAGGCCTGCAATGGTTTCCTGCCCACCGGGCGGGCACTTGTTGATCGCCTCGCCCTGAGCGATGCCCTCGGCGTAAGGCTTGCAGCCCGGGTGCCCGCATTTGCCGCATTGGGTCTGCGGCAGCAGCGCGTCGATACGTTGGATCAGGGTCATGGGGTGATCATTGGCATGCCGGTTAGACAAACAGGGCCTGTAGGGGTGAGCCCGCTGGTTGTGGGTGGCGGCTTTTTTGTGGCGAGCCGGGCTGTCGTGGCCAGCGGTCTTATTGTGGCGAGCGGGCTTGCCCCGCGTTGGGCTGCGAAGCGGCCCCACCAAGGCCACCGGGTTTCCACAGGTAGAACCGGGTGTTTGGTTTAGGGGCCGCTACGCGCCCCAACGCGGGGCAAGCCCGCTCGCCACATCGTTTTACTTGATCCGTTGACCCGGTTTGGCACCGCTATCAGGGCTCAACAGGTAGATCTCTTCACCGCCAGGGCCCGCCGCCATCACCATGCCTTCGGAAATACCGAACTTCATTTTCCGTGGCTTGAGGTTGGCAATCATCATGGTCAGGCGACCGTCGAGCTTGGACGGGTCCGGGTAAGCGCTCTTGATCCCGGAGAATACGTTGCGTTGCTCATCACCGATGTCCAGGGTCAGGCGCAGCAGCTTGTCGGCACCTTCCACGGCTTCGGCCTTGATGATCAGCGCAACGCGCAGGTCAACGGCGGCAAAAGCATCGAAGTCGATTTCTGGGGAGAGCGGGTCTTTGGCCAACTCGCCATTGCCGGCCGGTGCCGATTCGCCGGTGTCGGTCTGGCTGGCGACCAGGTCTTCTTTCGAAGCATCGGTCATCGCCTGCACCTTGACGGGGTCGATACGGGTCATCAGCGGCTTGAACTCGTTCAACTGATGGTTGCTGAGCAAGGTGGCGTGGTCGTTCCAGGTCAGTGGCGCGACGTTGAGGAAAGCCTCGGCGTCAGCGGCCAGCAATGGCAACACCGGCTTGAGGAAGATCACCAGCTGGCGGAACAGGTTGACGCCCGTGGCGCAGATCGCCTGAACTTCAGCTTGCTTGCCTTCCTGCTTGTTCAGCGACCACGGCGCCTTATCGGCGATCCAGGCATTGGCACGGTCGGCCAGGCCCATGATTTCGCGCATGGCGCGGGCAAAGTCGCGCGCTTCATAGGCGTCGGCAATGCTTGGCGCGGCGGCCAGGAAGGCCTCGGTCAGTTCCGGTGCGGCGTTCTCGGCCACCAACAAACCGCCATTACCCTTATGGATAAACCCGGCGCAACGGCTGGCGATGTTGACGACTTTGCCCACCAGGTCCGAGTTGACCTTCTGTACGAAGTCTTCCAGGTTCAGGTCGAGGTCGTCGACGCCACGGCCCAGCTTGGAGGCGTAGTAGTAGCGCAGGTATTCCGGCGACAGGTGGTCCAGGTAGGTGCGCGCCTTGATAAAGGTGCCACGGGACTTGGACATTTTCTGGCCGTTGACCGTCAGGTAACCGTGCACGGCGATGCCGGTTGGTTTGCGGTAGCCCGACCCTTCAAGCATCGCCGGCCAGAACAGGGCGTGGAAGTTGACGATGTCCTTGCCGATGAAGTGATACAGCTCGGCGGTGGAATCCTTGGCCCAGAACGCATCGAAGTCCAGCTCCGGCGTGCGGTCGCACAGGTTCTTGAAGCTGGCCATGTAACCGATTGGCGCGTCCAGCCACACATAGAAGTACTTGCCCGGCTCGTCCGGGATCTCGAAGCCGAAATACGGCGCATCGCGGGAGATGTCCCACTGCTGCAGGCCGGCATCCAGCCATTCGGCGATCTTGTTGGCCACGGCGTCTTGCAGGGTGCCGCTGCGCGTCCAGGTTTGCAGCATCTGCTGGAAGTCCGGGAGCTTGAAGAAGAAGTGCTGGGAATCCTTGAGCACCGGAATGGCGCCAGAGATGGCCGAGCGCGGGTTCTTCAGGTCAGTCGGTGCATAAGTGGCACCGCACTTCTCGCAGTTGTCGCCGTACTGGTCCTCAGTGCCGCATTTCGGGCAGGTGCCCTTGATGAAGCGGTCGGCCAGGAACATTTTCTTTTCCGGGTCGAAATATTGCGTGATCGAACGCGTGGCAATGTGCCCGGCGTCGCGCAAGCGCGTGTAGATCAGGCTCGACAGCTCGCGGTTTTCGTCGGAGTGGGTCGAGTGGAAATTGTCGAAATCAACCAGGAACTCGGCAAAGTCGGCGCTGTGTTCAGCCTGCACATTGGCGATCAGTTGTTCCGGGGTGATCCCTTCCTTTTCGGCGCGCAACATGATGGCCGATCCGTGGGCGTCGTCTGCGCAGACATAAATGCATTGATTGCCGCGATGCTTCTGGAAGCGCACCCACATATCGGTCTGGATGTACTCAAGCATATGGCCAAGATGGATAGAACCATTGGCATAGGGCAGGGCGCTGGTGACGAGGATCTTGCGTGGCTCGGACATGGGGCTCGGCTACTTGATGAAACGGAGGTCGGCCACTATAAAGCGCCGGGAAATATATTTCACCCCGTGGCGCTGTTTCTGAATCTTCCCGGGGCGCGAAAGCATGCCGCTTGGCGGCTGGAACGGTTAGGATAGCCGCCTGTTTCAGTCAGTCTTTTTTCGGGAGTAGCCCATGAGCGCCGTCAATCGCGCAGCGGTGGAAGCCGTTCTTCGCCAATACACCGACCCCTATTTGAACCAGGACCCGGTCAGCGCCGGTTGTGTACGAGCCATCGACGTGCAGGGCGACCAGGTCTCGGTCCAGATGGAGCTGGGTTATGCCGCCGGCCTGTTCAAGAGCGGTTGGGCGCAGATGCTGCAAATGGCCATCGAGGGTCTCGACGGTGTGCGTTCGGCCAAGGTCGACATCCAGTGTGTGATCGCCGCGCACAAGGCCCAGGCGCAGATTCCAGGCTTGGCCAACGTCAAGAACGTGGTCGCCGTGGCATCCGGCAAGGGCGGCGTGGGCAAATCCACCACGGCCGCCAACCTCGCACTGGCGCTGGCCCGCGAGGGGGCCCGCGTTGGCATTCTCGACGCCGACATTTATGGCCCAAGCCAAGGCGTGATGTTCGGTATCGCCGAAGGCACCCGCCCCAAGGTCAAGGATCAGAAGTGGTTCGTGCCGATTGAATCGATGGGCGTCGAGGTCATGTCCATGGCCTTCCTCACCGATGACAACACGCCGATGGTGTGGCGCGGGCCGATGGTGTCCGGCGCCTTGCTGCAATTGGTCACCCAGACCGCCTGGGGCGACCTGGATTACCTGGTGATCGACATGCCGCCAGGCACCGGCGACATTCAGCTGACCCTGGCGCAGAAAGTCCCGGTGGCCGGCTCGGTGATCGTGACCACGCCCCAGGATCTGGCGCTGCTGGATGCGAGAAAAGGCGTGGAGATGTTCCGCAAGGTCAACATCCCGGTGCTGGGCGTCGTGGAAAACATGGCGGTGCACATCTGCTCCAATTGCGGGCATGCCGAGCACCTGTTTGGCGAAGGCGGCGGTGAGAAGCTGGCCACGCAATACGGCGTTGAAGTGCTGGCCTCATTGCCGCTGGCGATGGAGATTCGTGAACAGGCTGACGGCGGCAAGCCCACCGTGGCGGCTGAGCCCGATGGGCAGATCGCTATGATCTATCAGGAGTTGGCCCGTCATGTAGGCGCGCGCATCGTCCTGCAGGAAGCGGCTGCGCCGGCAATGCCGACGATTACGGTCAGCGACGACTGATCAGCCTGAAGGAAAAGAAGCCTCGACAGTGTCGGGGCTTTTTCTTGCCCGCAGGGTGGTGAGCCGGGCGCTGTTGCGCTTTTACGCATTTGCGCGTGTAAGCATTCGCTTACTTTTTCGTAAGTGTTTGGGTTTTTTACCGGGCGTGGACATCTCGAAATGGCGAGAGACTTTTCTATCTTGTTGAAATATAACAATTAATTATTTTTGTTTTGGCGATGAAGCTCTTCGGGGTAACCGTTGGATCCCGTTGAACTTCCCTTGGAACTCTCTAACATCAGCCCTGTGTCCACGGATTGACACAGCCATCAAGGAACGATGGTTGAAGGAACGTCGCAGGATGCGATTCATCAGGATGATGAAAAAGGAATACAGGGACTAGGGAAAAAATGTGGGCGGGTCATACCGCCCCTTTTTTTTTGCCTGTAGAAAAGTAAAACCCGCCCCGCAGAAACGCAAAAAGGCCCGCAAGGGGCCTTTTTTATTGGGCGACGGCGCTTCAGCGCTCGAGGTCTGCAATCTTGCCCTTTTTGCCATCCCACTCCGCTGCATCCGGCATCGGATCCTTGCGTTCGGTGATATTGGGCCAGATTTCCGCCAATTCGACGTTCAACTGAATGAATTCCTGCATCTCTGCCGGGACTTCGTCCTCGGAGAAAATAGCGACGGCCGGGCATTCTGGTTCACACAGGGCGCAGTCGATGCACTCATCCGGATGGATAACCAGGAAGTTCGGGCCTTCGTAGAAGCAGTCCACCGGACACACTTCGACGCAGTCGGTGTACTTGCACTTGATGCAGTTGTCGGTAACGACGAAGGTCATTTCTAATTCTCTCCTCAGGCGGCGGCAGCGAAACCCCTTGTGGTGGGGCTCGCGAGGTTCGGGAGCGATAGTCTGCAGGCCAGGCTAAAAGCCCGCAGCATCCCAAACCGCGCGAGATTCTATCAGCTTGCAAGCGTCTGCGTTATATCCGAACTTGCAGTGCATATAACATTTCTAGCGCTTTACGCGGGGTCAGGCCGTCCAGGTCAAGCTTGGCCAGTTCATCCAGCACCGGGTGAGGCAGGCTGGCGAACATGTCACTCTGGTGCGGCGCGGCCGGTTTGCTGCTGGCTTTTTTCGGGCTTGCCACCACGGTTTCATGGGGCAAGGCCGTGGTTTCCAGGCGGCTCAGGTGCTCGCGAGCGCGGGTGATCACATCGCCTGGTACACCGGCCAACTGCGCAACGGCCAGGCCGTAACTCTGGCTCGCCGGCCCTGGCAGCACGTGGTGCAGAAACACGATACGTTCGTTGTGCTCAGTGGCATTGAGATGCACGTTGGCCACCAGCGGCTCGCTTTCCGGCAGCACGGTCAGCTCGAAATAGTGCGTGGCGAACAATGTATAGGCGCGCAAATGCGCCAATCGCTCGGCCGCCGCCCAGGCCAGCGACAGCCCGTCGAAGGTGCTGGTGCCGCGGCCGACTTCGTCCATCAGCACCAGGCTGCGTTCGGTCGCGTTGTGGAGGATGTTGGCGGTTTCGCTCATTTCCACCATAAAGGTCGAACGGCCACCGGCCAGGTCATCGCTGGAACCGATCCGCGTGAAAATGCGGTCGACCAGCGACAGCTCGCAACTGGCCGCCGGCACAAAGCTGCCGATATGCGCCAGCAGTACGATCAACGCGGTCTG
Source organism: Pseudomonas sp. RGB (assembly GCF_007713445.1). Classification (NCBI taxonomy): domain Bacteria; kingdom Pseudomonadati; phylum Pseudomonadota; class Gammaproteobacteria; order Pseudomonadales; family Pseudomonadaceae; genus Pseudomonas; species Pseudomonas sp. RGB. The sequence continues at coordinate 215,959 of NZ_VMSH01000005.1, forward strand.
GCGCATGTAGGTGGATTTACCGCCCATGTTCGGACCGGTGATCACCAGCATGCGGGTGTCGTCATCCAGCGACAGGTCGTTGGCGACGAACGGCGTGGTCAACACCTGCTCCACCACCGGGTGACGCCCCTGCACGATGCGCATGCACGGCTCGCTGACAAACCGCGGGCAGTTCAGGTCAAGGTTCAGCGCGCGCTCGGCCAGGTTGCTCAACACATCCAGTTCCGCCAGGGCCGCGGCGGTGTCCTGCAGCGGCGCCAGACGGCTGATCAAGTCTTCGAGCAGGGCTTCATAGAGCATTTTCTCGCGCGCCAGGGCGCGGCTCTTGGCCGACAGCGCCTTGTCTTCAAACGCTTTGAGCTCCGGCGTGATGAAACGCTCGGCACCTTTGAGCGTTTGGCGACGCTGATAGTCGATTGGTGCCGACTCGGCCTGCTTGCTCGGCAACTCGATAAAGTAGCCGTGCACGCGGTTGTAACCGACCTTCAAATTGGCCAGGCCGGTGCGGGCTTTTTCGCGAGCTTCCAGGTCGATCAGGAATTGCCCGGCGTTTTCGCTCAGCGATTGCAGTTCATCCAGCTCGGTGTCGTAACCGGTTTTCAGCACGCCGCCGTCACGGATGATCGCCGGCGGGTTGTCGATGATGGCTTTTTCCAGCAGCGCCGCGAGGTCCGGGTAAGTGCCGGCGGTCACGGCCAGTTGTTGCAGGTGCGGCGTGTCGAGGTGGGCCATCGCCGCTTGCAGCTGCGGCAGCGCGCTCAAGGCATCGCGCAGACGCGCCAGGTCGCGCGGCCGCGCATTGCGCAGGCCGATCCGCGCCAGGATGCGCTCGATATCGCCGATTTCCTTCAGCTGCGGCTGCAGCGTTTCAAAGCGATAGCCATCCAGCAGGCAGGTAATAGAGGTTTGGCGCGCTTGCAGCACGGTCAAATCCCGCAGCGGCCGGTTCAGCCAGCGGGTCAGCAAGCGGCTGCCCATGGCGGTCTGGCAACGGTCCACCACCGATTGCAGCGTGTTGTCGCGGCCACCGGCCAGGTTGGTGTCCAACTCGAGGTTGCGACGGCTGGCGCCATCAAGCACCACGGTGTCGTCCAGGCGCTCATGGTGCAGGCTGCGCAAATGCGGCAGGGCGGTGCGCTGGGTTTCCTTGGCATAACCAAGCAGGCAACCGGCGGCGCCGATGGCCAGGGTCAGGGTTTCGCAGCCGAAGCCTTTGAGGTCTTGCACCGAGAACTGCTGGCACAGACTTTTCAGCGCTGAATCACGCTCAAAGTCCCACGGCGCACGACGCTTGGTCCCACGACGCTTTTCTGCCGGCAAGTCCTTCGGCCAATCATCCGGAATCAACAACTCCACCGGGTTGATGCGCTCAAGCTCCGCCAGCAGGTTCTCCCAGCCCTTGATTTCCAGCACGCTGAAATTGCCGCTGGTGATGTCCAGCACCGACAGGCCGAACAAACGCTCATCGCCCAACACCGCCGCGATCAGGTTGTCACGGCGCTCGTCCAGCAACGCCTCATCACTCACCGTGCCCGGCGTAATAATGCGCACCACCTGACGTTCCACCGGCCCTTTGCTGGTCGCCGGGTCGCCGATCTGCTCACAGATCACCACCGACTCGCCCAGCTTCACCAGCTTGACCAAGTAGCCTTCCAAAGAATGGTAAGGAATCCCACACATCGGAATCGACTGCCCCGCCGACTGCCCGCGCGCGGTCAAGGTGATGTCCAGCAACTTGGCAGCCTTCTTCGCGTCTTCGTAGAAGATCTCGTAGAAGTCGCCCATGCGATAGAACATCAACTGATCAGGGTGCTGGTTTTTCAGACGCCAGTACTGCTGCATCATCGGCGTGTGGGAGGACAGATCGGAGGTGTTTTTACTCATTGGATAGTAGGCAAATTCGTTGAAAGTGATGGGGCAAAGTGGGCGCGTGGTCCAGTGTCGATCAGTTAAAAGTGCGGACGTCCAAACACAGCAGGTCAAAGGTGGGAGCTGTAGCTCGACAGCTCCCACATTTATCTTCGGTGTCTGCCCAATCGTGGTCGCACAACTGATCGGCATCGGGCGCTTGGCCCAGCATTTGTTGCGATGGGCGCAAGGTTAACACGTGAAGTCGGCCCTTCGCAGGTCGCAAACGACCAGGTAAAACACAAAAAAGGGCGGCGCCTTTATATAAGCGCCGCCCTTTTTTACGGTTGCCCGATTTACTGAATGTTACCGGGCGAATCCAACACCTTCACCACATCATCCACCACCGCTTTCGCCATCTCCTGCAAGTAATGCGACGCCCAGGCGTAACGGTCCGTCTCCTTGGTCATCGCCGCATCTTCTGCGAGCTGCTTGGCGACATGGAGGAGGTCGGAGGCGTGGTGCAAGGCTTCGTGCAGGGCAACACCGCTGTTGACGCGCAATAGAGGTTGGTCGGAGTGGAAGCAGAAGGGGGTGACGCCCAGGGTGGTTAATGCAGACGGATTTGTAGCGGTCATCGGTAAAACTCCCATATCAGTTGAGAGCTACCACGTTCGTTCTCAGGCGAATGGGTGGCAGCTGTGCGCAGGCTGAGAAACCGGAGATACAGGAACCCGGCAGACCCGAAGGTCTCCCACGCACAGCCGCCATTGCACGAATTGTGAGGCGAAAAAAAGCGCCTGCAAATCGGGTTTGGGCGCGCTTGGTGCGCCTGCATCTTGCCGGGTTCTCAGGCCCGATCGCTGAATTGGCAGCGACGGAGGGGAGGGTAGCGTGGTGGTGGGGTGGGCGCAACTGGGAAAAAGGGGAGCCTCTTTGCTTTGCCAGTTGCCAGCGGACCCATGCGGGAGGATACGCCCCGCAAATGATCACCTAACGATAAGAGCCCTGACCTGCGGCCACTTGAAAAGGTTTGGCTGCGCTACTCAATCACCGCGCTCGAAAAAGCGGAGACCCAATTATTGGATCTAACGCAGTTGCTGCCAAAGGTGCCTGGCCAAAAAGCTGTCCAGCATGGCAGCAAAAAAGCATACGTTTCGTCGATTAAGTATCACCGCCGCAAGGTTACACATGCTGAGAGTCTTTGGTCTGAGCATTTGCCCCGTGTAAGGCTATGACCAAATACGGGGCTCGGTCTTCCAACATGGCTGCTCAGCCTGAAGCCGATCTAAACGCTAACGGTCCGACTAAGCACTCAGGCGTGCCGTCACTTCGTTCAACTGCCCTGACAACCCGTGAAGGTTGCGGCTTGCCGCTTCGGTGCGCTGCATATTGTCCAGGTTGGTACTGGCAATCGTGGTGATTTCGGTGAGGTTGCGCGAGATGTCTTCCGCCACCGAGGTTTGCTCTTCGGCGGCGGTGGCAATCTGGCGGTTCATGTCGCGAATGGCTTCTACGGCATGGGTGATGCGCTCCAGCATGGCGCCGGCCTCATTCACCTGCGCGACGCTTTCTTCACTGCGCGACTGGCCACTTTCAATCGCCTGAGCTGCGTCCACCGCGCCGGTTTGCACCGTTTGGATGATCTGGTTGATTTCGATGATCGACGCCGCCGTACGCTGGGCCAGGCTTCGTACTTCGTCGGCCACGACCGCAAAACCGCGTCCGGCTTCACCGGCACGGGCCGCTTCGATCGCCGCGTTCAGCGCCAGCAAATTAGTCTGTTCGGCGATGCCGCGAATCACTTCCAGCACCTTGCCGATGCGGCCACTGTCGGTTTCCAGGCGACGGATGACCGTCGCTGTGTTGGCGATCTCGCCACGCATTTGGGTGATGGTGTGAATGGTGCCCCGCATGACTTTTTCGCCCTGCTGTGCGGATTGGTCGGCATCATCGGCTGCGCGTGCGGCATCGGCTGCGTGACGGGCCACTTCCTGGGCGGTGGCGGACATTTCGTTCATCGCCGTGGCCACCTGATCGGTACGGTCGAACTGCTCGTTGGTGCCGCTGGCCATGAGACCCGCGATGGTACTTAACTCGCTACTTGCGCTGTCCAGATCCTTGGCGCTGCGCTGCAAGCGGTTGAAAGTTTCGGCGAGAAAGTCGCGCAAAGTGTTGGCGGCCATGGCCAGTTTGCCCAACTCGTCTTCACGGCTACTGGCCACGCGTTCGGCAAATTTGCCTTGGCTCAGTTGCGCCACGTAGTCGATCAGCTTGCGGATGGGGTCAACCAAGTTACGGTTGATGAGCCACAGGCTCAACAGGCCGATCAACAGACCCGAGGCGAGCATTACGATAATCCCCAACATCACCGTGCGCTTTGCACCCGCGCTGATCAGCGTCGATTGCTCGGTACCCTGCTTGCGCAGTTCGCCGACAAGTTCGCTCATCTGGTCGCTGGTAGCACGGTCGACGCCTTTAACGGCGGCGTCGCCTGCGCTGGGGTCTGCACCCGCGGCGATATAGGCATCGCGACCTTTCTGGTAAGCGCTGCCCAGCTGACGGTGTTCGTCACGCAGGCGTTCGATGCGGGCCTTGAGTTGGCCGTCCAGGCCTTTCTGGTTAGCCAGTTCGCCGAGAATCCCTTGTACATCGCGCTGACGTTCTTCGAATTGCTTCCAATATTTATCCAGGTCTGCCGGCTGCTTGCCCCGTAGTAATACGTTTTTCCATTCCTGCACCTGCACCTTGAATTGCAGGTTGGCCTCGTCGATCAATTGCGAAGTGTGCAGCGGACCTTCGATTAGGTTGGCGTAGTTTTGCACGCCGTTGGACAGCAAATGAAAGCATGCCAAAGCAATCAGCAACATCGCCAACAGGCTGCCGCTCAGCAGCGCGAGGATTTGGGTTCTTAGGGATCTTTGCAGCATCGGATGATACTCATGACAGGAATTAGGTACGCCTGGTTGGGCGTAAAAGACGTCCAAACATCCCTGTCTGCGGTTCCGGTTGTAGCCGGAGCCGCGCAAACTAACACCTGTGGTATCGGCCTTCCAGAGCGGTGCTTGAGACGAGTCCGACCGTCGGTGCCTCATGAATTCTCGGTTATCGTCCTCCCTATAAATAACCTCTTGTTTGAAAATGAGATGAATGACTGCTCTTGGCTGATAGCAGTCTCTCAGACTTTGAAATTGACGAGTGCCTGTGCCCCCGTTACTTACTGACGTGTTGCCTAACGCTTTCTGATTTTGCATAAGTTATGCAAATTAGCATTTGCCAACCCCCAAAACACCCGGCACTATCCGCGTTATGCAAAAACGCAACGTTTCTATCGTCTTAAGAGAACTGCTGGACCGCGACCGGATCTCCCCCACGGAGCTTCACCGGCGTACCGGCGTGCCTCAATCCACACTCTCGCGGATCCTCAGCGGCAAGATCGTTGATCCGTCGGACAAGCACATCTCGCGCATCGCCGAGTATTTTCGCGTCAGCACCGACCACTTGCGCGGGCGCGCGGCGGCGGGGGCTTTGCGCGATGACGGGCGCGACCCGATGCATTCGGAACTCAAGGACATAAGCCTGTGGGATGACGACACGCCCGTTAATGATGACGAGGTGTCGATCCCCTTTCTGCGCGAGGTTGAATTGGCTGCTGGATCAGGAAGATTCGTCATCGAGGAAAGCGAGAAGGCCAGCTTGCGGTTCGGCAAGCGCAGCCTGCGGCATAATGGGGTGCAGTTCGACCAGGCCAAGTGTGTGACGGTGCGCGGCAACAGTATGTTGCCGGTGCTGCGCGACGGCGCCACGGTCGGGGTGAACGCAGGCAAGAGTGGCATTGGCGACATCGTCGATGGCGATTTGTATGCCATCAACCACAATGGCCAGTTGCGGGTGAAACAGCTCTACCGCCTGCCTTCCGGGATTCGTCTGCGCAGTTTCAATCGTGATGAGCACCCGGATGAGGACTACAGTTTCCAGGATATCCAGGATGAGCAGATCAGCATCCTCGGCCATGTATTCTGGTGGGGCATGTACGCCCGTTAACCTCCTTACGTAAGACAAAGCCCGCCAGTGCGCGGGCTTTTTTTCGCCTGCAAAAAACCGGCAAACCCTTCACCTGCAAGGCTGAAAATGCATCCGTGCATTTCGCGCAGAAAAATAAATGCATTTGTGCATTGACTGTATATGCATACATGCATATTCTTCATCTCAAGCCAGCCAACAAGGTGGTGGAGGCGGCAAGGATGCTGCCAAGGAAGACAAGGAAGGCACGCAACATCGGCAAGGACGCCATCGAAGCGATGGCAGGGATGCCAGGCAACACCGGCAAGGATGCCGACGCTCTTTAGTTTCAACGCTTCAAAAACAGGCAGCGATGAACCGGCCTAATAACGGTTCAGAGGGTTGGCAACTGACCCGGGTGTGCAGCGTAAAGCACCAGAAGCAGTTATCCGGCAGACAGGGATCGTGGTCGGAAAAACATCTTAGGAAAGGTCCGTACCGCGCCAGTAGCGCCGAAAGACCGAATCTGGACCGTATTACTGAAAAGCCCGGGCGACCGGGCTTTTTGGAATGCCTACCTATCGAAGCATTTGTAAATGAAAAACGGACTATCTATTGCTCAGCCAGGAGGCGTGACATGACAAATGAACAGCAAGCGTTAGCGGAAATGCCTATCTGGCTGGTCATCGTATTGGCAGTGATCGGCGGGGTATCCGGCGAAATGTGGCGCGCCGACAAAGAGGGCGCACGGGGTTGGTCGCTGATCCGCCGTCTGGCCCTGCGCTCCGGGGCCTGCATGGTGTGCGGCGTTTCAGCGCTGATGCTGTGCTACGCCGCCGGCATGTCGATCTGGACGGCCGGCGCCATCGGTTGCCTGACTGCCATGGCCGGTGCCGATGTAGCCATCGGCCTGTATGAGCGGTGGGCCGCCAAGCGCATCGGGATCAACGAAAACTCCCGTCAGGACCCGCAGTAACTGTTGCAAGGACGCTACTTAAAATGACGCTCATCGAAAAGCCCTCTCAACTGCCCCTCGCCATTGGCGAAGCGCTAAAAGCGGCCTTCCCGGACTTGAAGGTCGGCAATCACCAAGACTTTAACGGCGCCGGGGAAAAAACCGGCGTACTGATTACGGTCGAGGGCAATGGCCCCGGCATTCGCTCTCGCGAAGGGCGCAAGGCTCACGCGTTGACCCTTGCGCTCAAGGCCATGGTTGCGCCCGGGGCATTGCCATTTGATGCCTGCGACCTGGCCAGCCAACTTATGGACCTGGTGCTGGATAACCGCTGGAACCTGCCGCAAGCACAGTGTGATTTGCCGATGAATATCGTCGCCGCGCCGTCTGTGCGCACCACGGCGGAAACGGACTACGACACCTGGACCGTTTCGTTCACCCAAACCCTTTACTTGGGACCTGTATTACTCACCGATCCCACAGGCCAACCGCTGTTTGCCCGCACCTGGGAAGTCTCGAACATCAACGACCCCGATCAATACAAACCACTGGCGGAGTAGCCCATGTTCGACGCGCTGTTACGCATGCAACTGGGGCCGATCGTCGAGCGCCTGGTGGAAATGGAAACCCAGCTTGAAGACCTTTACCGACGTGCCGAAAGCTTCTGCCGCATTGGCGTGTGCCAGGAGGTCGACGCCGCCAACAGTACCTGCAAGGTCAGCCACGGTGAGTTGCTCACGCCGGCCATCCGCTTTTTCAACCCCAGCGCCGGTGCACAGACTGAAACGCGCATTCCGTCCGTGGGCGAACAATGCCTGTTGCTCAACTACGGCGGCGGCGAAGGCGGCGGCCAGTCTGTGGCCTTGTTCGGCCTGAACAGTAGTCAGTTTCCGCCGGTCTCCAGCGTTGCCAGCTTGACCCGGCGCCGCCATCAGGACGGCACACAAAGCGACTACGACGACGCCAGCCACACGTTCAACTGGGTCAACGGCCCCACCACATTTACCGGCTCCCGCGAACAGGTCGACATCAAGGTCGGCGCCGCCAGCCTGACCATGAGCGCCCACGGCATCACCCTGCAAATCGGCGGCACCAGCCTGTTGCTCGATGCTGGCGGCGCACACTTCAGCGGCCCCGTGGTGGACCACCAAGGACGCGTCATCAGCCCCCGATAAGGACACCGCATGATCGGAATCGACAGGAACACCGGGGCAGCCGTCGATGACTGGCTGCAATTCGTGCAGCGCGCCACCCGAGCGCTGACCACCCCCGTGGGCACTCGCCAAAAACGCCCGCTGTACGGCTCGCAGATCCCGCAACTGCTCGGCCAGAACCTCGGCGACGACCTGCTGATCCTCGCTCAAAGCCACGCCGCCCAAGCGTTTTATAACGCGCAGAACGGCATCGGCGACTTCCAACCCCAGGTCATCGTCGCAACCCGCCAAGGCGCGGGCCTGCTGCTGCGCTTTGCCGGCACCTGGGAAAACCGCCAACAATCCTTTGAGGTCGTGACATGAGCATGCTGATCCCCGGCCAGAACCAACTGGCGGAACCGGCCATCATCGCGGTGGATGAGTTCGAACCGTTGCTGGCCGAATTCAAGGCGTTTGTTGTCGATTACGTCGCCACGCGAGCGCCGCAAAGTGCGGCCAAACTCAAGGTCAGCCTCGACAATGAAAGTGAGCTGCTGACCTTGGCGCTGGAAGCGTTTTGTGTGCGGCTGCAAACCCACGAGCGCAAATACAACGCGCGCATCAAACAGATGCTGGCGTGGTGGGCCACCGGCAGCAATTTGGATGCACGCCTGGCCGATATGGGCCTGGAACGCCAGGTACTCGATCCCGGCGACCCGGCGGCGTTTCCGCCTGTGCCGCCGACGTTGGAAAGCGATGACGATGCCCGCCTGCGTTATTACCTGGCACCGCATGCCCCGGCAGCGGGCTCGCGGATGCAGTACCGACGCGAAGTTTTCACCTTGGGCGAACGGCCGTCGGTGAAGGTGCAAAGCGCAACGCCGGGCGTGGTGACGGTCAGCTACACCTTTGACCCGGACGGCTATGCGGCCCAGGTCAAAGATGGCAACGGGCGTCGAACAGCGCCCGGCGAAGTCATGGTCACCGTGCTTTCCCGTGAGGGCGACGGCACGCCGTCTACCGATTTGCTTGACGGCGTTCGTCGCCATTTCGCACGACCGGATGTGCGACCGGAGACGGATCTGGTCAGCGTGCAAGGCGCGCAAATCCTGCCGTACAAAATCCGCGTGGTCGCCAAGATCAACGCCGGCCCGGATTCGGGGCTGACTCAAGTCGCCGCTCAAAAGCTGCTGCAAGACTATGCAGAGTCCTGTCATCGCCTGGAAGGGCGGGTGGACCCGAGCTGGATTGATTATGCGATTCACAGCGCCGGCGCTGCGCAACTGCAGATCCTTGAGCCCGTTTCTGCGATTCAGGCAACGGCCTTTCAGGCTCCCTATTGCACCGGTATCGAGATTGAGGTGCGAATCTTATGAGTGAAGAGCAAATCGATCATAGCCTCCTGCCAACGAATAGCTCGGCACTGGAGAGGGCGCTGGATCTCGGCTTCGCAAAGCTGGTCAACCGTATTACGCCGCCTTTCCCTAGTCTGATGAACCCTATTGAAACGCCTTCGGAGTTCCTACCCTACCTGGCTGCGGATCGCGGTGTGGCGGAATGGAGTGCTAAAAGTGCGGAGTCTGAAAAGCGTCTTACAGTCGGGTTTGCATGGCCAACAAAACGTCAGGCGGGCACGCGCCTTGCGCTCGAAAATGCGGTCCGAGGGCTTGAATTATCGCCTCAGGTACTGGCGTGGCATGAAAAATCGCCTACGGGTGCGCCATACAGTTTCACCGTAAGAGCTTTCACGGATCGGCCTTACAGCGAAGAGATAAATACTCGGCTCGACAAGCGCCTCGCAGATGCAAAAAGCGAGCGTGACACGTTGGCGGTGAGTGTCGGGTTGTCCGCCTCAGGCAATCACTGCATCAGTGCGGTCACTGTATGTGGGGAACTGGCCACCATTTACCCCTTCAAGTTGGAAGGCCTCTCATCCAGTTCGCCGCTTTATATGGCGGCGGGTATTTACACCGTCGAGACAATGACCCTTTACCCGTTGGAGTAAAAATGGCTGATTACTACACACTGTTAACAAATGCCGGGATCGCTTACGAGACCGCTTGCAAGGCAAGCGGGACGCCCATCAAGTTGACGCATATGTCAGTCGGCGATGGCGGCGGTTCTGTTTATAACCCCGACGCGACTGCGGTCGCTTTGCGCCGTGAGGTATGGCGAGGCAGCATCAATGCATTGATGCAGGATCAAAAAAACCAAAGCTGGTTACTGGCCGAGGTGACGATCCCTAATGAGGTGGGTGGCTGGTATGTGCGCGAAGCCGCCATATGGACTGACACCGGTATCCTCTATGCGGTGATTAAGTATCCCGAGTCGTTCAAACCGGTAATGGCCGATCAGGGCGCAGGCAAAGAGTTTTATCTGCGCGCTATTTTTCAAACGAGCAACGCCTCGAACGTGGTGCTGTCGATCGATGACTCGATCGTCAAGGCCACGCGTGCCTGGGTGGCCGAGTACGTGGCAGGCGAGTTGGCGAAACTGGACGCTAAAAAGTCCGTGCGAGCCGCTGCAACTGGGCCGATTGTGTTGAGCGGTGCTCAAATGCTCGACGGCGTTGCCGTTGTTGCGGGCGACAGCGTACTGGTAACGTTCCAGGCGATTGCGGCCAATAATGGTATTTACACTGTTGCCAATGGCACTTGGTTTCGCCGAACTGATGCAGATGTCAGTGGTGAAGTAACACCTAACTTGATAGTCAGTGTTGAGGAGGGCACGAAGTACGCTGACACGCTGTGGCAACTGACCACGAATGCACCGATTATTCTGGGCACTACAGCGCTCGAATTCGAGCAGATTTATGGCCCGAGTGGGGTCATTCCTGGCACGTATCGGAGTGTCTCGGTTGACCGTCGAGGTTTTGTGATCGGTGGCACCAACCCAACCAGTCTCGCGGGTTTCGGTATTGTGGATGCTTTCACAAAAACCGAGAGCGACGTGCGCTTTCAGTCAAAATTGACCTACCTCCCTGTTCAGCAAGGCACGGGTATTGGCCAGCTCCAAAACACGGTAAGACTAGGGTGGTCAGGTAATAATCTGAAGTTGACCATCGATAATTCCGATCTCGGAAAAATCTGGACGTCTTCTGATTTCTCTCCCGATACCAAGGCTAATTGGGGGTCGACGCTTGCCGCTTATGGAGTGACTAACGCATTTACCAAGGACGAAACCAATTATCTGGTCAGGCAACGTGTTTTGCGCGACGGTGTTACCAACATAGGCATGGCCAATAATGACCCATCACTTATGTATATGCGCCGTGAAACAGATAACCTGGTGTATTTCATACAGAAGAAATTGGATTACACACCCGTCTCGCAAGGGACAGGCGTAGGCCAAAATAACTCAAGAGTAAATATTGGTTGGTCCAGCGTTGGTTTGAAAGTAACGGTTGATACAACAGACCTGGGGAATTTTTGGTATTCCGGAAACTTCTCTCCCGACGCCAAGGCAAATTGGGGGTCGACGCTGGCGGCCTATGGTATTACCAACGCTTATACCAAAGATGAGACGGGTTACCTGGTTGCACAACGCGTTATGCGCGATAGTATTACCAATATCGGCATGGCCAGTAATGATCCAGCGCTTATGTACATGCGCCGAGAATCGGATAACGCGTTGTACTTTATCCAAAGAAAACTGGATTACACGCCCGTCGCGCAAGGCACCGGGGTGGGACAGACGGGATCAAGGGTTAACATCGGCTGGTCCCCTGTCGGCTTGAAGGCGACGGTGGATACAACGGATCTTGGGAATTTTTGGTATTCCGGCAACTTTTCGCCTGACACCAAGGCAAATTGGGGCTCAACGCTTGCCGCCTATGGCATTACCAACGCGTATACAAAAGACGAAACAATTGCCAAGTGCGAAGAGTATGTTTGGTCCAGGCCAATTCGCGATTCCATCACCACGGTGGGGATGGCGTCCGATAACCCTGAATTCATGTACATGCGCCGTTCGACAGACGGTGTCGTTTATTACATTCAGCCGCGTTTGGGCTACACGCCGATACAACAGGGCGGTGGCGTGGGGCAGGTTAATAACAAAATCAAACTGGGCTATAACTCGGCAGGGAGTCTGCGTTTAACGGTAGACGTAACAGATTTTGGCGATTTGATCAGTGACGCAAATCATGGTGCAAAAGTGGCTGCCCTTGGCCTAAGTGCAGTCGGACAATATGCATTTGCGCGTCCGCTGGTTGCGCAGCCTGCCTCTAACCAAGGCACGATATTGGCGGGCAGTCAGTTGCTCTATACATCGCTCACTGTAAGTGACGGTGCAGGCAATAATTCAGGCCTGCTCAACGTAGGGCAGTGGCGCTTGCATGGCGCTTTGACTGGCTACAACGCTTCGTTGTGGCAACGTGTTTCTTAATTAAAATATAAGGTGATCAAATGTTTACAGTTCTAAGTGCAAACAATCCACGTTGGACCGACCAGGCGCATAGCGCAATAGTGCTGAACGTGGTTTTTGAACAAACCAAAGAGACCATTGGGGAACAGCCCTTCGCGGCATCTCCTAATGACGCTGAGCCTCACGGTGTTGAGCTTTTCGAGCGTGCGAAGGCTGGCGAGTTTGGAGAGGTTCAAGAGCCTACGCGTGAAATGATCCTCGCGCTGGTGATGTGCATGCGTACGGATAAGGCTGCATCCGCTACCCAGAAAATCAACGAATTGCTGACGGCTGTTGAGGTATTGCAGGACACCATCGCCGCTGGTTTGGCGGGAGATGAGGCTGACGAATTGCCCGCCAGGCAAGCTGAGGTGGCGGCTTGGCGCCTGTACCGCGTGCATCTTGCACAGATGGAGGGCCAGCCTGATTTTCCACAGGCAGTGATCTGGCCGGAACAGCCCGCGAGCCCTTTCATTTACACACCGCCATCCGAGCCTGAAGTGAAGGCTTTTCAGGGCGTCGATCCCTCCGAACTTCCAAAGAAATAACCTCGCGCCTTGGCGCGTAATGCTTAACCCGATATCTGAAACATCCCCCGAGAGCCGCGTTGCGGTTTTTTTTATGCCTGGAGATTCAAAAAAATGGCTACGTCTAATCGCCAGAAATACACCGTCCTCATCCCATTCCCCATCGGAGGTGGCCACTGGTCCACCGCCGGCGAAGAACTGGAACTGCTCGACGTCGAAGCATCCGCCCTGCGCACCGCCGGCCGCCTGGAACTGACCAGCGTCCTCAACTCCACCCCCAAGAAGGCTGACTAACCATGGCTGAGGTTCTTAACTTCGAGCACAACGGCATCACCGTGAATGCCACCGAATCCCCCGAGGCCATGGGTGGCCTTGGCGATAACGTTATCGGCCTGGTCGGCACTGCGCCGAACGCCCACGCGTCGATCCCGAAAAACGCGCCGTTTCGCATCAACAGCTTCACCACCCAGGCGCTGCTGGATCCGACCGGCGCCGAGTCGGGCACGCTGTTCCAGGCCGTCTACCAGATCCTCAAAGTGGTGAAGGTGCCGGTCTACGTGGTGATCGTGGAGGAGGGCGCAACCCCGGCCGACACCCTCAACAATGTGATCGGCGGCAACGAGCCGACCACTGGCCGCAAACTGGGCCTGGCTGCCCTGAGCAGCGTCCCTGAAGACCTGACCATCATCGGCGCCCCTGGCTTCACCGGCACCAAAGCCGTGGCCGGTGAGTTCGCCGCCTTCGGCAAACGCATCAAGGCCCGTGTGGTACTGGATGGCAAGGATGCTTCGGTTGCTGACCAAGTGACCTACAGCGGCGAGCTGGGCGGGGCCGACCTCGGTTTCGACCGTTGCCTGCTGGTGCACAACATGCCGTCGGTGTACTCCAAGGCGGCGAAAAAGAACGTGTTCCTGTCGCCATCGTCGCTGGCCATCGCTGCACTGGCCAAGGTCAAGCAGTGGGAAAGCCCAGGCAACCAGGTGACGTTCGCTGAGGACGTTTCCCGCGTGGTCGAGTACAACATCCTCGACACCTCCACCGAAGGCGACCTGCTCAACCGTTACGGCGTGAGCTACTACGCGCGCACCATCCTTGGCGGTTTTTCGCTGCTGGGTAACCGCTCCATCACCGGCAAGTTCATCAGCTACGTCGGCCTGGAAGATGCGATCAGCCGCAAGCTGGTCAAGGCCGGCCAGAAAGCCATGGCCAAGAACCTCACCAAGTCCTTCATGGACCAGGAGGTCAAGCGCATCAACGACTGGCTGCAAACCCTGGTCGCCGACGAAACCATCCCCGGCGGCAGCGTGTACCTGCACCCGGAGCTCAACAGTGTCGAGAAGTACAAGAACGGTACCTGGTTCATCGTCATCGACTACGGCCGCTATGCGCCGAATGAACACATGATTTACCAACTCAATGCCCGCGATGAAATCATCGAGCAGTTCCTGGAGGACGTTCTCTAATGTTTACCAACCGTGTAAGACAGGCCATTGCGGCCACCCTTCAAGGCCTGCCGTTGTCCGCGACGGTAGAAGAGTTCACCCCGCCGAAGATCGAATTCGACATGGAATCCATGTCCGGCGGGCGCTTCATCGCCGAAGAAATGGCCAAGAGCGGCAAGGTGCTCAATGCCAAGTTGGTTCTGCAAGGTGCCGGGCCGGAAATCATGCTGGCCCTGGGCGTGCGTCAGGGCGACGACATTCTGCTGAACGTGCGTGAAGCCGGTCAGGACCAGGATGGCAAGACCTATTTCACCTACCACACCGTCGGCGGCAAACTTAAATCCCTGGAGGAGGCGAAGCTGAAGATGGGCGACAAGGCCACTACCACCCTGGAGTTGTCGTGCCGTACCTACAACCGTCTGGAAAACGGCATTCCGGTGATCGACATCGACGTGCGTACCCAGAAGTTCATGCTCAACGGTGTCGACATTCTCGGCGATGCGCGCCGCGCTGTGCTGATGCCTTAAGGGCTACCGTGACCTGAAGTGAGCACAGTCAATGTGGGAGCAGGGCTTGCCCGCGATGCAGGCGACTGGGTGTGCCTGGTGTACCGAGCTGATGCCATCGCAGGCAAGCCAGCTCCCACATCGACCGCGCTAAGCTTTAGATTTGCGCTGCTTTCAACAACGCTTAAACAAGGAATTGCCCCATGGCCTGGATGCCACCGCTGCACATTCTGCTGTCTCCGATCACCGCCGACACTGGCGCGACGATCCAGCAGATTCAACTCAAGCCGCTGTTCTACGCCGCGCAAAAAGCTGCGCTGGCCCGGGCCGGTGATGACGAGGACGACCAGTTTTTTGAACTGGCGAAACTCGCCACCGGCCTGTCGGAAAAAGAACTCGATCAGCTCAAGCGCCCGGACTACGTGAGTATTGCTCAGTACGTGCACGAAATGTCGACGCGCCCAGCGTCGTTCTTCCTCGGCGAACGCGATGAACCGTCGCAGCATGAACAGGTGCACCTGCTGCTGCCCCTCGATGCCGCTGGCCGCAGCCTGACCGCACTGAGCCTGGAAATGCCTGCCCTGCGTGCCACCAAGGCCATGAAGAAACTCGCCACCAACAAAGAACGCGCCGAATTCATCACCGCTCACTGCACCGGCCTGATGATCCCTGACCTGGCCGGGCTGACCGTTCCCGACTGGACGGAACTGCAGGAGCGCATCGACGATTTTTTAAACAAACCGGCGGACTTCTTTCGGAGCGCGACATCGAAGTGATCCTCGATGTGGTGCCACTGATTTACTCGGTCAATGAGGCGGAGATCCTCGACTGGGACGCCGGAAAAGCATTGCGCCGCTACGACATCGCGATCACTCGCCTTGGCGTCAAACAGGAGTAGAGCGGTATGGCAGGCAATAACCATGCAAGCCCGTCAGCCATCGCCACGGAAGGCGAGCTGACGCTGGGCTCACGTGACACCGCAGTGGCGCAGGCCAGTATCAAACCCATTGCGTCAACACTCGCCGGGCCCTCGGGCGCGATGCCGGTAGAGGCCGCGAGCCTGGGGTTGGCCCTGGCGACTGCCAGCCTTGAGATCAATCTCCTGGCGGCGGGGCAGGATCGGCTGGTGAATACCCTCGAGCTGTTCAACGCCTCACTGCTCAAGATGATGGACGCCCGGCAAGTCGAAGCTGGCGAAGGCGCGGGAGCAGCAAAAGCTGCAGCCCCCGCTGAGGCGCGCAAACCCTCGCAGGCACTGGATGCCGCGATGACTGACCTGGATCAGTTGTTGATGTTTGTCGGCCGCCAGCGCAAACAACTGCGCGAAACCAACTTGGCCATGGCGTCGGAACCGATGGTAGCGGCGAGCGGTGCAAGCGCCGTGGAGCTGGCACAGGTCGAGTATGTGGCCGCCCGGTCCGGCATCGGCAGCGACCGCAAGGATGCCTCGGGCAATATCGACCGCGCGGCTCGTCAGGACGACCTGACCCAGTTTGCCCGCGACGCAGCCATCATGGCGACGGCCTTCAAGGTCGACGTCAAAAATGCCGGCGACATGATGGGCGGCTGGCGCGAGTCGATGAAAATCGACCGCGAGCAAACCCGGGACCTGGCTGACGCGACCAATGTGTTGGGCACCCACGTTTCGCTCAAGGCAGAAGCGGCGGATATCGGCGCTATTGTGCAGCGCGCAGGGGGGACGGCCACCGCCGCGGGCATGAGCCCCGAGCAGGCAGCGGCGCTTTCGGCGGCATTGCTCAGTGCCGGCATTAGCAAGAGTGCAGCCGGTGTCGGGCTGGAGAAAATCAGCAGCACCCTGGCCAAAGGCGACGGCGCTTCTGAAAGCCAGCGCAACGCGTGGGCGGCGCTCAAGCTTGATCCCACGTTGCTCGCTGGCGGTATGCAGCAGGATGCGCCCCAGACCCTGCTCACGGTGCTCGAAGCGCTCAAGGCGCAACCGGCTGAGAAACAAGCGGCGTTGGCCACTCAATTGTTCGATGGCAACCAGTCGATTCTGAGCCTGGTGCCCGCCATCGATACGGTAAAGCAGGCGTTTACGCTGGTGGCCGACAAGTCGGTGTACGCGACGTCGGCACTTGGCGAACAAGGCTCGGTCCTGCGTTCGGCAGCGGTTCGCGCAGACTCCACACAGGCACGTCGTCAAGCCTTCGAGGCCAGCACCACGCGTCTGGATACCGCCAAGGATGCCGCGCTGGCGCCGATCGTGGACACCTCGCTGACCGCAATGACCGGGCTGGTGACGGGCGTGGGCTGGTTGGCCGAGGCGCTGCCCAAGACCACGGCCGCTGTAACGCTGGCTGGCGCGGCGCTGGGGCCGGTGTTTTCTGGTGTGTTCGATGCGGTGAAGGACAAGGTGTTCGAGAAGGTCGCCGGCAAGGTTCTCGGAGGCGGCGATACCACACCAGGCAAGGTGAGCGCGCCAGCCAGCCAGAACACACCCAAAGGTCGCGAAACGCCGCGCGGTGATCGCTCCGCAGACAAGCCTTCACGAACTGCGAGAGCCAGTAAGGTCGCGCGAAGAGGCTCGCTTGGCGTGGTGCTGGCGGGTGCTGGCATTGACCTTGTCCAGGGCGCGATGTCGGGGAACCTGGGTAAAGCCGTCGGCACCACGGTAGGGTCAGTCGGCGGCGGCGTTGCCGGTGGCGTTGCTGGTGAATTTGCGGGCATGGCCGTTGGCCGCGCGCTCGGCACGCTCGCCGGGGCGGCGATCGGCTCGGTGGTGCCGGGGGCTGGCACAGTGCTGGGCGGGGTCATGGGCGGTGTCGCTGGCGGTGCCATCGGCAAAGTGGTCGGCGGCGCGCTGGGTACGTTTGCCGGCAGTGATATCGGCGCATGGCTGAGTGAAAAACTGATGGGCTCCGATGACCGTCTGCCATCACCTGGCCAGACCAGCAAAAACCTCAGTAGCGCTCAAGCCGACAACCGCCAAGTCAACTTCGCGCCGCAAATCACCATCAACGCACCCGAGCAGGCCAACCCACAACAACTGGCCGCGATCGTGGTGCAACAGATCGAGGCGCAATTCTCGCCGCTGTCGATGGACAGCCTGCTGGCGACGCGACGTGACTCGGCCCTGACCGATACAGGAGTGGTGTGATGCGACAACAAATGGCGTTGGGCCCGTTTATTTTCGGGCTGTCCCGTGGGTTCGCCTACGACACCCTGGACCGTTTGAGCAGTGGGGGTTGGGGCAGCCTGGATATCGTTTCCGGCAAGCCCAAATCCACCCAAGTTGGCCAGGCGCTCGAAACGCTGTCATTCGGCGGCAAGGCTGCACGCGCGCTGGGCATGGCGCGGATGGACGAATTGCGTGCGCTGCAAGCCCAGCGTGTGCCGTTGCCGCTGGTCGATGGCGTAGGCCTGAACTGGGGGCTGTGGACCATCAAATCGGTGGACGAAAAACAGTCCTGTGTGATCGATGACGGCACGGCCATGGTGGTCAATTGGGTGTTGGTACTGGAGGAGTTCGTCAATGCGTAAGGTTCGAAGTATTGCCGGTGACTCGGTCAACCTGTTGCTCTATCGCGAGCTCGGTCGCTGTGATGATGCCGCCGAAGAGGTGCTCTGGCGCTTGAACCCGCAGTTGGCCGAACAGGGCGCGGTATTGCCGGCAGGCGTCAATGTGATTGTGCCTGAGCTGGATACCCAGCCCGTGGCCAGGCAGCCGGTTACGGCCTGGGATTAAGGAGCAACCATGACACTTGGATTTACACCCGTGGTGGAGATTTACGGTGCCAATGCCGCGCTCCTCAATGAGCGGCTATTGGAGTGGGAGCATACCGACATGGCCGGGTTTACGTCCGACCAGCTCAAGCTGACACTCGACATCGAGGGCCTTGAAGGGCTGCCCAGTCTGGGCGGGCGTATCGGCCTGCGCATCGGGTATCGGGAGTCGGGCCTGGTGGACAAGGGCCGCTTCAAGATCACCCAGCGCACACCGTCACTGTTCCCGCTGCGTCTGGTGCTGGTGGCGACGGCGGCGCCCTTTGATGAGCCCGAATTCAAGAAGCGGCGTACCGCCAGTCACGGGCCGATCAGCCTGGGTGCGCTGTTTCGCCAATTGACCACGCGCTACGGGTTTTCACCGCGCGTGGCGCCTGATCTGGAAGGCGAGCATATCCCGCACATCGACCAGACCAATGAAAGTGACATGGCGTTTCTCACGCGTCTGGCCAATCGCTTCGATGCCGTGGCCAAGCCTGTCGACGAGCTGTATGTGCTGGGCCGCAAAGGGCAGACAAAATCGCTGTCGGGCAAGGTCTTGCCGGTCGTGCCGTTGTCGATCACCCGCGACAATCGTCCGGGTGATCGCGCGTTTATCACCGCCAGCTTTACCCAAACCAGCCGCGCTACTTACCTGGGCGCACAAACGTCCTGGTGGGACGCGGCAGCCGGTAAACAACGGGTGGTGCAGGTGGGCATCGCGCCGTTCAAGGTGGTGACGCAGCGTTACCAGAACGAGGCCGAAGCCAGAACCGCTGCCGAGGGCGAGATGCGCCGAGTGGGACGCGAAGGGATGCAGGTCAATGTGATCTGCCCCGGAAACCCCTTGTTCGGCGCTGAAGGCCTGTTGCTGCTGGACGAGTCGTGGCCCGACTTTATGCGCGGCCGTTGGTCGATCAAGACCGTGACCTCCAGTGGCAAGCGCAGCGAGAGTTATCGATGCACGATCATGGCCAACGGTTTATCCGCGGCCGAGTGAGGACCCATGGCTATAACGCTTTCTCAACTGGTTCAAATCCTGCCCGGAGCCCGCCCTGTTGCGGGCCTTTTTTTGTCCGCATTGAACACTGCAATGTCCAGGTTCGGGATCGGCCAAACCAAGCGCATCGCTGCGTTCCTGGCTCAAATCGGTCACGAATCCGGTGAGCTGCGCTACGTTCGCGAACTGGGCAGCGACCAATACCTCAGCAAATACGACACCGGCATCTTGGCCGCACGCCTGGGCAACACTCCCGAAGCGGACGGCGATGGCCAGAAGTATCGGGGCAGGGGGCTGATCCAGATTACGGGCCGGCGCAATTACCTGGCGTGCAGCCAGGCGCTGTTTGGCGACGATCGCCTGCTGCGCCAGCCCGAGTTGCTGGAGCAGCCGCAGTGGGCGTGTGAATCGGCGGCGTGGTTCTGGCAAAGCAACGGTTTGAATGAGCTGGCCGACAAGGACCAGTTCACCACCATCACCCGACGCATCAACGGTGGGTTGAACGGGCTGGAGCACCGTCTGCAATTGTTGGCCCGGGCGAAGGCGGTGTTGTGCGCTTCTTAGGCGGGTTACGGCTGATCGGCGTGTGCTTGCTGGTGGTTGCGGTTTGGCAGGTGCAGGCGTGGCGATATGGTTCGCAACTTGAGCAGCAGGCGGATCTAAACGCTCAGGCGGCCTCGCTTCGACAGCAGGCAGAGCAGAAAAAACGGCTGGCGCTGGAGCAGCAACTCAGTGCCAGCGACCGACAACGTGCCCAGGAATTGATCGATGCCCAACGTAATCAAGCTGCTCTGCGCGACCGCCTGGCCACTGCTGATGTGCGGTTGTCAGTCCTTCTCGACGCCACCGACCGTACCCTCGGCTGCCCAATGCCAGCCGCCACCACCTCCGGCGGCGTGGTTCATGCAGCCCCGCGAGCCCGACTTGACCCGGCGCATGCTCAACGAATTATCGCCATCACCGACGACGGCGATAACGCCCTGATCGCCTTACGTGCCTGCCAAGCGTACGTGCGCGCCGTCGGGCGTTAGCATCTTGATCCAGTCTGTTGCTTGCGCGTGCGATTTGCTCCTGTAGGGTAGGCAAATCCCCCGCCTACTTCTGGAGTCGACCGTGAAGGAAATCACTCAACTGGCCGCTGAACTGGGTCGCCGTTTGCAGGTGCTCAATGCCCACGTCACTACCGCCGAGTCGTGCACCGGCGGCGGTATTGCCGAAGCGATTACGCGGATTCCGGGTAGTTCGGCTTGGTTTGAGGCGGGATATGTCACCTATTCCAACCGGCAGAAGACCCGGCAGTTGGGCGTACCGGAGAAACTGTTCGGCAAAGTCGGCGCTGTCAGCCAGGAAGTGGTGGAGGCGATGGTCCGTGGTGCACAGGAAAAAAGCCTGTCGCGCTTTGCCGTGGCGGTCAGTGGTGTGGCAGGGCCGGATGGTGGTTCGCCGGACAAACCGGTCGGCACCGTCTGGTTGGCGTTTGGGGTTGGCGAAGAGGTGACGGCCGAGCTTGCGCACTTCCCCGGCAACCGCGACGAGGTCCGCCGACAAACGGTAAAAGCCGCGCTTGAGGGCTTGTTGCGACGAGCTGCACTAGAAATAGAAAAACAGGGGTAGGCGATCTTCGATCTTTGTGGAACAATACTGTCTACTTATACAGGTGTTGGCCGTCAGGCCTTATTGATTACGTGAGGACTTTAATGGACGACAACAAGAAGAAAGCCTTGGCTGCGGCCCTGGGTCAGATCGAACGTCAATTCGGCAAGGGTGCCGTAATGCGTATGGGCGATCACGACCGTCAGGCGATCCCGGCTATTTCCACTGGCTCTCTGGGTCTGGACATCGCGCTCGGCATTGGCGGCCTGCCAAAAGGCCGTATCGTCGAAATCTACGGTCCTGAATCTTCCGGTAAAACTACTCTGACTCTGTCGGTGATTGCTCAGGCGCAAAAAATGGGCGCCACCTGCGCGTTCGTCGACGCCGAGCACGCACTCGATCCTGAATACGCCGGCAAACTGGGCGTCAACGTAGACGACCTGCTCGTTTCCCAGCCGGACACCGGTGAGCAAGCCCTGGAAATCACCGACATGCTGGTGCGCTCCAACGCCATCGACGTGATCGTGGTCGACTCCGTGGCAGCCCTGGTACCGAAAGCTGAAATTGAAGGCGAAATGGGCGACATGCACGTGGGCCTGCAAGCCCGCCTGATGTCCCAGGCGCTGCGTAAAATCACCGGTAACATCAAGAACGCCAACTGCCTGGTGATCTTCATCAACCAGATCCGTATGAAGATCGGCGTGATGTTCGGCAGCCCGGAAACCACCACCGGTGGTAACGCGCTGAAGTTCTACGCTTCGGTCCGTCTGGATATCCGCCGTACCGGCGCGGTGAAGGAAGGTGACGAGGTTGTCGGCAGCGAAACCCGCGTTAAAGTCGTGAAGAACAAAGTGGCTCCGCCTTTCCGTCAGGCTGAGTTCCAGATTCTCTACGGCAAGGGTATCTACCTGAACGGCGAGATGATCGACCTGGGCGTGTTGCACGGTTTCGTAGAGAAATCCGGCGCCTGGTATGCCTACAACGGCAGCAAGATCGGTCAAGGCAAGGCCAACTCGGCCAAGTTCCTGGCAGACAACCCGGATATCGCCGCCACGCTCGAGAAGCAGATTCGCGACAAGCTGCTGACCGCAGCGCCAGACGTGAAAGCTGCTGCCAATCGTGAGCCGGTTGAGGAAGTCGAAGAAGCTGACACTGACATCTGAAGCAAACGATGACTGTTGTACTGGATACACTCGTCGCCGTTCGGCGCACTGCGATGGACCTGCTCGCTCGACGCGAGCATGGTCGAGTCGAGCTGACGCGTAAACTGCGTCAGCGCGGTGCAGAGCCCGAGATGATCGAAACTGCCCTCGACCGCTTAACGGAAGAAGGGCTTCTGTCGGAAGCGCGTTACCTGGAAAGCTTTGTCTCCTACCGCGCGCGCTCCGGCTATGGCCCGGCGCGAATTCGTGAAGAGCTGAGCCAGCGCGGTCTGCAACGCGCTGATATCGACCTCGCCCTGCGTGAGTGCGGTATCAGTTGGCAGTCGCAGTTGGAAGATACCTGGCGCCGCAAGTTTGCCGGCCATCTTCCGATTGATGCCAGGGAGCGTGCTAAGCAAGGTCGTTTCCTGAGTTATCGCGGGTTTTCGATGGACATGATCAGCCGCCTGTTAAGCGGCCGAGACATGGAAGACTGAGTTTTCTAGCTGCTGAAATTTAGAATCCGGGCGCTGGCTTGACTGCGATGTGGACACTTCGGTTTCCCAGTAGGAGCGCGACGATGCCATCGCAGGCAAGCCAGCTCCCACATCGAATGCTGCTGCATCTGATCGAACTCGGTAAATTAAAAAGGCCCACTATGGAAATAGTGGGCCTTTTTTTTTGCCTTCAAAAAATCATGCTGGCTCGGGCGTTACTCGCTGCTGCGCTTTCCCCTGAGCCTGTGCCCAGTTTTCCGGCAGGTTGATGTAATCCACCAACTCTCGCAGTCGGCCTTGATCGCGGCCATTGAAGTTGAACACCAAGCGCGTCAAATGGCTGAACCTCGGCTCATCGTGTTCCTCGCCGGTATAGGCAAGCTGCTGGAACTCACCACTCAGCCGCAGGCTGGCAAACTCGCTTTGCAAATGAGCCAGCGCCCGTTCACTGAGCGGATGGTTCATGCGCACCACAAACTCACGCTTCAACCAGCGCGTGGAGTGAAAGTTGGCATAGAACTGGTTGATTTCGTCCACGGCTTCTTCAGCACTGTGTACCAGTCGGACCAGCTTGAGGTCGGTGGGCAGGATATAGCGATTGGCTTCCAGCTGGCTGCGGATAAAGTCCAGAGCGCCTTGCCAAAAGCCGCCGCCCGGAGCATCCAGCAGTACTACTGGCACTAGTGGGCTTTTGCCGGTCTGGATCAGGGTGAGCACTTCAAGCGCTTCATCCAGGGTGCCGAACCCGCCCGGGCACAACACCAGCGCATCGGCTTCCTTGACGAAAAACAGCTTGCGGGTAAAGAAGAAGTGGAAGGACAGCAGGTTCTCAGTGCCGTCGATGGTCGGGTTGGCGTGCTGCTCAAACGGCAGGGTAATGTTGAACCCCAGGCTGTGTTCCAGGCCGGCACCTTCGTGGGCTGCCGCCATGATGCCGCCGCCACCGCCGGTGATCACCATCAGGTCCGATTGCGCTAGCTGGGCGCCGACTTCCCGGGCCAGGGCGTACAACGGGCTTTCAACCGGTGTTCGTGCCGAGCCGAACACGGTCACCTTGCGGCGGTCCTTGAACTGTTCGAGCACGCGGAAGGCATTGTCCAGTTCGCGGATCGCCTGCAAGGTGATTTTGGCGTTCCAACGGTTGCGATCGTCCTGGGCCATGCGCAGAACGGTGAGGATCATGTCGCGATAAAGGGGAATGTTCGGGCTGCTGGGCGCGACCAGCTGGAGTTGCGCGTCGACCTGCTGAGTGAGGTCGGTCCCGTGTTCTTCAAAATGACGGAGCAGACGGTCATTCGATTCGTAAGGCATTCAACTTCTCCTTCTTCACAGAACCTGGGCCCTCGGCGAGGTATTCGTCCGCGGCCACGACACTGCATGTGTCGCCGCACGCCAGGGGCATTGCACGGTATGCACCGAGCGGCGAAGCGGGCTCTGTATGTTCCTTGTGATTTGGAAACCTTTGCACTGCAAGTCGCAGGAGGGCAACCCTCTTTTGCCCTGAAAATGTTACAGAACGGCGTGGAAAATACGCGGGGCAGGCGGTCGGGATGACTTGATCATGAGCCGAAAAAACCTTGGCTGGCAACCGGTTATTGGCCGCACATCAAGCAGTTTAGTCGTCGGTAAGCATAGGCAGCGAGGGAAGTGCGCGCCACAGGACAGCAGCGCGCGATGGTCGAGCAATCGTTACTTTTTCTTCTTCGCTGCGGCAGGTGCCGGGCAATCGGCTTCGACAAACTTGACCGACGCCACCGGGCGGTTGGTCTTGTTCTCGGAGATGTCATAGCGCATCACGGCGCCCTTGGCCATCAACTCGCGGTAACCCTTGTTCAGGCAAACGCTTTGACCCAGCTGGAAATACACGGCCTTGGGGTTGGCGCGCATCTGTTCGGCACGGTCAGGCTGCACGCTGAGGTGATCGATCAGCTGCATGCCTTCAACGGTGTAGGCCACTTCCAGGGTTTTTTCATCGATTTCCCGGGGCAGGTCCTTGTTGCTTTCGGCCGCGACGCTTTGCAGCTTCCTGTTCATTTGGGCCTCCAGCAGCGAGGCCGCGTGGGCGCCCATGGGCAATACCAGCGCGAGGGCGACGGATGGGGCAACAAGGCGCAGCATGGAACGCAGCATGAAAATCTCCTGATTCGGTTACTGGTGCATAGACCAGCCACTGCGCTGTGCGTTCAGTGGCGCGCAATTATAGGTGAGCGCCTGCCACTACAGCCAGGCGTATCGCTCAGAAGTGCCGGCGGCTCTGGTAAACTGCCGCCACTTAAGCCTGTCTCGAGTTCCCCCAGTGTCGATTTTGCCTTCTACGGGTTGCACCCGATGAGCCATGCCGTTTCCCGCTTGCGTACCCAACGGCTGGCGCGGGCCGTGCGCCCGTTCCTCAACCGAGGTTCGCGCGCCGAACGTTGCCCCGGCTGCCGGGTGATTCCCGAATATTGCCTGTGTGCCTGGCGGCCGCAGGTAGAGGCGCGTTCGGCGATGTGCCTGCTGATGCACGATGTGGAGCCGATGAAGCCGAGCAACACCGGCTGGCTGATTGCCGATGTGATTGACGACACCACCGCGTTCGCCTGGTCGCGCACCGAGGTCGATCCCGCGTTGCTGACCCTGCTGGCCGACCCGCAGTGGCAACCCTACATCGTGTTTCCCGGCGAATTCGTCGCGCCAGAGCGGGTTGTCAGTGAGGTGAAAGTGGAGGAGGGCAAGCGCCCGTTGTTCATCCTGCTGGATGGTACCTGGAGTGAAGCGCGCAAGATGTTCCGCAAGAGCCCCTACCTTGAGCACTTGCCCGTGTTGAGCCTGGCGCCTGAACAGCTGTCGCGCTACAAGCTGCGCCGCTCCAAGCGGGATGATCATTTTTGCACCGCCGAAGTCGCGGCGCTGTGCCTGGAACTGGCCAGCGATCAGGCGGCCAGTGAAGTGCTGGATGCTTACCTTGACGTATTCAGCACCCATTACCTGGCGGCCAAGTTCCTGTTGCCGCTGGACCCGGCGGACAGCGTTCATGCGCGCCTCTCGCCCCACATCCCGGCGGTATGACCAGACGACGTTTGCATGATGGCACTGTAAACCTGCAACTCGCTAAAATGCCCGCGGGCGTAGTGCTTGACCCCCCAGGCTACGCTGGGCATGCTGGGCGCCGATTGGGGCGTAACCGTGAATTTTCAGCGTCGTTGCAGGTGTTTTTGACGCTGAGCCTGCCCCGTGGCGGTGGCTGCCTGGCCGTTGCCTTGTGTACTGGCGAACCCTGAACCCGTCAGGGCTGCCATAAAAAACAGGATCATTTAATCAATGGCCACATACGAAATCCTGATAGCCGATGACCACCCGCTGTTTCGCAGTGCGCTGCATCAGGCGGTAACCCTGGGCCTTGGCCCGGACGTGCGACTGGTTGAAGTGGCCAGCATTGCCGAGCTGGAAGCACGACTCACCGAAAAATCCGACTGGGACCTGGTGCTGCTCGACCTGAACATGCCCGGCGCCTACGGTTTTTCCGGGCTGGTGCTGTTACGCGGGCAATACCCGCAGATCCCGGTGGTGATGGTTTCGGCCCAGGAAGAAGCTGACGTGGTGGTGCGCTCCAAGGAGTTTGGCGCCAGCGGTTTCATTCCCAAGTCCAGTTCAATGGAAGCGATCCAGAAAGCCGTGCGTACCGTGCTTGACGGCGATGTGTCCTGGCCGCCGCAAGCGTTTGAAGAAATCAACGTATCCGACGAAGCCAAGGCTGCCCGTGATGGCCTCGCCAGCCTGACGCCCCAGCAATTTCGGGTGTTGACCATGGTCTGCGAAGGCTTGCTGAACAAGCAGATTGCTTACGAATTGAGCGTGTCGGAAGCGACCATCAAGGCCCATGTGACGGCAATTTTTCGCAAGCTGGGCGTGCGCACGCGCACTCAGGCGGCGCTGCTCTTGCAACAACTTGAGTCAATTTCGCAGCACTAAGACATTGCCGATTCACGCTTTTTTGACTTTGCGTGATCTAGTTTCCCCACTTCTTTGGTTCAGTTGCCTACATCTATGTCGCCTTTCAAGGGTCAAACCGGTATCAAACGTATCTTCAACGCAGGGGGCTATTCCCTGGATGGCCTGCGTGCGGCTTTCACTGGCGAGGCGGCATTCCGTCAGTTGGTGCTGCTCAACGTGATCCTGATTCCGCTGAGCTTTTTCCTGCACGTCAGCCGGGTGGAGCGAGCCTTGCTCATCGCGGTGTGCCTGCTGGCCCTGATCGTCGAATTGCTCAACTCTGCGGTGGAAGCGGCCATCGACCGGATTTCCCTCGACCTGCACCCGCTGTCGAAAAACGCCAAGGACATGGGCAGCGCCGCGCAATTCGTGGCGCTGACCATGATTACCCTGGTGTGGGCCGTGATTCTGATCTAAGGCCTCAGGCGATGCTCGGCAGCACGATCTCGTCGCTGCGCTGAACCCCGGCGGTGAAGGCGCGGCACAGTTCCAGAAACTCGCGCATTGCCGAGGTCTGGTACTTCTGTTTATGCCAGATGAAGTAAAACTGCCGGGCCAGGTCCAGGTCCGGGGTTTCCACCGGCACCAGGCTGCCACGGCGGAACGCATCGCGTAGCGCCAGCCGGGAAATACAGCCAATCCCCAGCCCCGACTCCACCGCACGTTTGATCGCCTCGGTGTGTTCCAGCTCCAGACGGATATTCAGCGCGCTGCGATGATGTCGCATCGCCTGGTCAAAGGTCAGCCGCGTGCCGGAGCCTTGTTCGCGCAGGATCCAGGCTTCATGGGTCAACTCTTCCATGGTTGCCACGCCGCGTTTGGCCAAGTGATGCTGCGGCGCGCAAAACACCACCAGCTCATCTTCCACCCAGGTTTGCACTTCGATGTCCGGGTGGCTGCAGTCGCCTTCGATTAGACCCAGGTCAATTTCGTAGTGCGCTACCTGATGCACGATATGCGCAGTGTTCTGCACATGCAGCTTCACCTGGCTCTCGGGGTGCTGCTGCATGAAGCTGCCGATCAACAGCGTGGCCAGGTAATTGCCGATGGTCAGGGTGGCGCCGACCGCCAGGGAGCCAAAGCCTGACTTGCCGTTGAGCAGGTCTTCGATCTCCTTGGCCTGGTCCAGCAGTGCCACCGCCTGCGGCAACAACTGATGGCCGAGGGCGTTGAGGCTCAGGCGTTTGCCCGCGCGGTCGAATAATTGGCAGCTGGACTGACGCTCCAGCTCGGTGATCGAGGTGCTGGCGGCGGATTGAGATAAGGCCAGAAGGCCAGCAGCGCGTGAGACGCTTTCCTGCTGGGCGACGGCGACGAAGACTTGCAGTTGACGGAGAGTAAATCGCATATCGATATAACCGATAACCCTTATCTTAATAATCCAGTTAACAGATATTGTCGCCGCCATTAGAATGCTGTGCAATTGCGCACCTCAATCTTGGCGCAGACCCATTTCCAGGAGTCCCCCGTACATGAGCAACATGAACCACGAGCGTGTCCTCAGTGTTCATCACTGGAACGACACTCTGTTCAGCTTTAAGTGCACCCGCGATCCGGGCCTGCGCTTCGAGAACGGTCAGTTCGTGATGATCGGCCTGCAACAGCCAAATGGCCGCCCGCTCATGCGCGCTTACTCCATTGCCAGCCCTAACTGGGAAGAGCATCTGGAGTTCTTCAGCATCAAGGTGCCCGATGGCCCGCTGACTTCCCAATTGCAGCACTTGAAGGAAGGCGACGAGATCATCATCAGCAAAAAACCGACAGGCACCCTGGTGCTTGACGATTTGAAGCCGGGCAAACACCTGTACCTGCTCAGCACCGGTACTGGCCTCGCGCCGTTCATGAGCGTGATCCAGGACCCGGAAACCTACGAGCGTTTCGAAAAGGTGATCCTGTGCCACGGCGTGCGTTACGTCAACGAAGTCGCCTACCGCGAATTCATCACCGAGCACCTGCCGCAGAACGAATTCTTCGGCGAGGCCCTGCGTGACAAGTTGATCTACTACCCGACCGTGACCCGCGAGCCATTCGAAAACGAAGGCCGCCTCACCGACCTGATGCGCAGCGGCAAGCTGTTCAGCGACATCGGCCTGCCACCGATCAACCCCGAAGACGACCGCGCCATGCTGTGCGGCAGCCCAAGCATGTTGGACGAGACCAGCGAAGTGTTGAACAGCTTCGGCCTGAAGGTTTCGCCGCGTATGCGTGAGCCGGGTGATTACTTGATCGAGCGTGCGTTCGTCGAGAAGTAAACAGTCAGGGCAACAAAGAAGATCTAAATGTGGGAGGGGGCTTGCCCCCGATGGCGCCAAGTCAGTCAACAGAGATGTTGAATGTACCACCGCTATCGGGGGCAAGCCCCCTCCCACATTTTTTCCGGTTTATCCAGCCGCGAGCACTTCCAGTACACAGATGAGGCCCGCCTCGGGATAGTGCCAGCGCACATCCACATCCCAGAACTGCGCACCGTATTCGCGCTCCGGCCCCGGCGTTTGATATGCCGGTCGTGGATCCTGCGCCAAACACTGCTCGATCAACGCCACCAAGGGCTCGTCAAGGCGCTCAGCATGGCCTTGTGCCTGGAACAGGGCAGTCTTCAGCCACTGCACCGGAATCAGCGGCGGTGCGCTGCTGGCGATGCTGTTGGTGGCGCCCTCGATAATGTCGGCATACGGCACATACGGCTTGATATCCAACACGGGCGTGCCATCAAGCAGATCAATCTCGGAAATCCACAGCCGGCCGGGTTCGACCTTGTCCAGCTTCACCACCGACTGGCCAATGCCGTTCGGGCGGTGCGTTGCACGGGTGGCGAACACGCCCATGGACGTGTTGCCGCCCAGGCGCGGCGGGCGTACTTTGAGGCGTGGCTTGTCTTCCAGGGCCTGGTGGAACAGAAACAGCAACCAGACATGGCTGACCTGCTCCAGGCCCTGCACGGCCTCACCCCCGTCGAACGGCGCCACCAGTTCCAGCACGCCGCGGGCGGCAGGCGCCAGTTGGGGTTGGCGTGGGATGGCGAACTTCTCCTTGAAGCAGGAGCGCACGAAGCCGACGGGGGAGACGTTGTAGCTCATGGTTTACGCACGAACCCGCAGCGTCAGGCCCTTGAGGAAGTTACGCAGCAACTGGTCGCCACAGGTGCGGTAGTTGGTGTGGCCAAACTTGCGGAACAGCGCGCTCAGCTCAGGCTTGGACACCGGGAACTCGGCGGCCTTGAGGATCGCGTGCATGTCGTCTTCCTTCAGTTCGAAGGCCACGCGCAGCTTCTTGAGGATGATGTTGTTGGTCACCGGGGTTTCGATCGGCTGCGGCGGACGGCTTTCGTCCTTGCCGCGCTTGAAAATCACCAGGCCGTCAAGGAAGTGCGCCATGACGTCGTCCGGGCAGAACACAAAACCTTCTTCCTCATCTTTCTTGAGGTAGGTCAGCAGGTCTTCCTTGGTCACGTCCATGCCGCCGAGCTTGATGATCTCGACCATCTTGTTGTCGCTGATGTCGAGCATGTAGCGCACGCTGCGCAGTACGTCGTTGTGAATCATGGTGGGCAATCCTGGTATTAAACTGGGGACACCGCCCACTCAGGCGGCGTCGAGAAAGGGGCAGCGGCTTAGAACTTCTCTTTGCCGGACAGGTAACGCCACTGGCCGACCGGCACTTTGCCGATGGACACGCCGCCAATGCGGATGCGGCGGATGGCGATGACTTTCAAGCCAACGGCTTCGCAGAACAGCGCGATCACGCCCGGCTGCGGGTTTTTCATCGCAAAGCGCAGGCGGTTTTCGTTCTGCCAGCTGGCTTTCACGGCGGGCAGCTCTTTGCCTTTGTAAGTCAGGCCGTGGTTCAGGCGATTGAGGCCGTGGGCGACCATGTCGCCTTCAACCTCCACCACGTATTCCTGCTCGATCTTGGCGGCATCGGCGGTCAACTTGCGCAGAATCTTCCAGTCCTGGGTGAATACCAGCAGGCCGCTGGCCTTGGCTTGCAGGTCGGCACTGGCGGTCAGGCGCAGGAAGTGGCCCTTGAGCGGGCGTTTGCTGAAGCGGTGTTCTTCGGACAGGGTTTCGGCGCTGATCGAGGCCATCGCCGTTTCCGCGTCCACGCCAGCCGGCGCGTGCAGCAGAATGGTCACCGGCTCCGGTGCAGTGGCTTTGGCCTCTGGGTCCAGCTCGACCTTCTGGTTGGTGACCTTGAACTGCGGTTCGTCGATCACTTCGCCGTCCACCGAGACCCAGCCGCCTTCGATAAACAGCTCAGCCTCCCGACGGGAGCAACCGACCAGTTCGATAAGGCGTTTGGAGAGGCGTATGGGGTCAGTCATGACAAGGGCCGTAGCAAAATGGGGGAGCTATTGTACCTGCCTGGCGCGGGTTAATCCCGGCTCCATTTCAGCGCAGGGGCTTTATTGGTCAATACACGGTTCAAAATGTGGGAGCGGGCTTGCTCGCGAAGGTGGTGTATCAGCCCAAGGTGTGCTGATGGGGCCACCGCGTTGGCAGGCAAGCCGGCTCCCACATTTTATTCTGTGTTGCGTCAGCCTCTGCGCAGTTGCTGCTGGCGCAAACGCATGTGCAGCAACGGATACGGCTGGCCCAGCCCGTCATGCTCTGCGCGGCCTATCACCTCAAAGCCCTGCTTGAAGTAAAAGCCCAGGGCCTGCGGGTTCTGTTCGTTGACGTCCAGCGTGTCGGCGTTCATGTGCTCGATCGCATAACGCAGCAGTTGCCGGCCGAGGCCCTGGCCACGGTGCTGCGGGTCGATAAACAGCATTTCGACCTTGCCTGACGCCACGCCGGCGAAGCCGGTGATGCGTTGGCGCGCGTCCTTGGTACAGATCAGCATCACCGAGTCGAGGTAGCGCGTCAGCACCAGCTCCTTGAGCAACACAATGTAGCTGTCCGGCAAAAAGTCGTGGGTCGCCCGCACCGAGTCTTCCCACAGTTGCGCCAGGTGCGCGAAGTCGCTGAGTTTGGGTGTATGAATTGCCGAAAGCTGACGCATGCCCGCTGCCTCTTGCCTGTTTCTACGCCAATGGGCAAACGATAGACCTAAAAAAGCCCCGCATCTTGTCCAGATGCGGGGCTTTTAAGGTTTTTTTGATCAGTCGCGCTTGACGGCCCACAGGTCGTATTCGTCGGCGTCGGTCACGGTGCACCAGACCTTGTCGCCCGGCTTCAGGCCGCTGGCATCGTCGATAAACACGTTACCGTCGATTTCCGGCGCATCGAAGAAGCAACGGCCTACGGCGCCTTGCTCGTCGACTTCGTCGATCAGCACTTCGATTTCCCGGCCGATGCGCAGTTGCAGACGTGCCGAGCTGATGGCCTGCTGGTGCGCCATGAAGCGCTCCCAACGGTCTTGCTTGACCTCATCCGGCACGATGGCTGCGTCCAGCAGGTTAGCGGGTGCGCCTTCGACCGGCGAGTACTGGAAGCAGCCGACGCGGTCCAGCTGCGCTTCGGTCAGCCAGTCCAGCAGGTACTGGAAGTCTTCTTCGGTTTCGCCGGGGAAGCCGACGATGAAGGTCGAGCGGATGATCAGCTCCGGGCAGATCTCGCGCCAGTTCTTGATGCGCGCCAGGGTCTTGTCTTCGAAGGCCGGGCGTTTCATGGCCTTGAGGATTTTCGGGCTGGCGTGCTGGAACGGGATGTCCAGGTACGGCAGGATCTTGCCGGCAGCCATCAACGGGATCAGCTCGTCCACGTGCGGGTACGGGTAAACGTAGTGCAGGCGCACCCACACGCCCAAGCTGCTCAAGGCTTCGCAGAGTTCGGTCATGCGGGTTTTCACCGGCGCGCCGTTCCAGAAACCGGTGCGGTATCTGACGTCGACGCCGTAGGCGCTGGTGTCCTGGGAAATCACCAACAGCTCTTTGACGCCGGATTTGACCAGGCGCTGAGCCTCGTCCAGCACATCACCGACCGGGCGGCTGACCAGCTTGCCGCGCATCGACGGGATGATGCAGAAGCTGCAGCTGTGGTTGCAGCCTTCGGAAATCTTCAGGTACGCGTAGTGGCGCGGGGTCAGCTTGATGCCTTGCGGCGGCACCAGGTCGATCAGCGGGTTGTGGTCCTGACGCGGCGGCACCACGTCGTGCACGGCGTTGACCACCTGCTCGTACTGCTGCGGGCCGGTCACGGCCAGCACGCTTGGGTGCACGTTGCGGATAGCGCCTTCTTCCACGCCCATGCAGCCGGTGACGATGACCTTGCCGTTTTCCTTGATGGCTTCGCCGATCACTTCCAGCGACTCAGCCTTGGCCGAGTCGATGAAGCCGCAGGTGTTGACCACCACCACGTCGGCGTCCTGATACGTGGACACGACGTCATAGCCTTCCATGCGCAGTTGCGTAAGGATGCGCTCGGAGTCGACCAGAGCCTTCGGGCACCCTAGCGATATAAACCCTACACGTGGATTATTACTCATATACTCACAGCCTGCAGGGTCTACCCTGGTCAAAATTCGTGGCGCGCGATTCTAAGCGTTGATCAAAAAATGCGCAAAAATAATTGTCGCGACTGATTTTCATTCATGGTCTTGTTGGAGCGAAACGGATGTCCGAGAAAGTTGAAATGCGTCGGGACGAGAGCGGGCGGATTTATTCTGTGCGGCGAAAGCAAAGTGCTTTTGCTCGACCTTTTGAGATACTGGGTGCAATCGCAGTCTACTTATCAATTTTGGCGTTTATCTTCGGAGTATTGTCATTTAGCCGACCGGAAATTATAACGGCAGCAATTGCGAATAAGGATGCCTTGTTTGCAGTTTTGTTTGGAGCTGGTGTGGCTTTAGTGGCATTCATTATTCAGGTAAAGAGCCTAGGCAGGGCGACGTTTGAAAGAGGGAGTTACCCCCATACTAGAGTGTGGTCATTTGGTAATTTGTCATCGGTCAGTAAATGGGTCGTGCAAACATTAACTGGTATGGAGTTTACCGATGTTAATGGTGGTGCTGCTAAGAAAGGGAGTGCTGGTGTAAAAGATGGCATAGGGGAAGACTCAAAAGAGAGTTTCTTTAGCTATGGCGCTGTATCCAGTGGTGAGCCGTTTGAATCGTACTGTTCAAGCATTTTGAAGTCGTTATCTGCTTATGCTACTAGCTCCGAGGAAACCGCCACTAAGTTATTGGATAAAGGTGTCGCCTTTATGGCCGGGGGCTTAGTTTTCTATATTCTCGCTATAGTAGTTTGGCAGATTTTTGCAAATCTCACTCATCCGGACCCACACGTTATGTATGTTGGTATGGCTGCCTGCTCAATGACTTTCGTCGTTGTGGAGTTTCTTGCAGCGTGGTTCTTTAAACAGTATCGTTACTATGTTGAGGTTTCAATGACCTGTTTGAGGGTTCGTTCGGGATACGATCGTTACTTATTAGGCTACTACGCTTTACGTGAGTTCAAAGGTGAAGCTGATCAGAGTTTGCGCGATCAAATGAGCGCAATTCTTAAAGAAGATGTGAAATGGCCGACATATAAGAGTGGGGCGGCTAATGATTTTAATTATATGATGGAGTCAATGAACGCCTCCCACACAACGCTTGAGAAAATGAAAGATCTATTTCAGCCAAAAAAAACGAAGCCTGAATCTCAAGAAGCATGAGAGTCGACAAAGCTAGAGTATTCAGTTATCTCCGTTTCTCTGACCCGCGTCAGGCGACTGGTAGTAGCGCTGATCGACAAATGGCCTACGCCGCGTCTTGGGCAGTACAGCGAGGCATGGTGCTTGATGCCTCGCTTACATTAAAGGATGAAGGTCTGTCCGCTTATCACCAGCGGCATGTTACCCAGGGAGCATTGGGTGTTTTTCTCCGTGCGATTGAGGACGGAAGGATTGCCAGTGGGTCTGTGCTTGTCGTTGAAGGCTTGGACCGATTGAGTCGAGCCGAGCCTATCCAGGCACAAGCTCAGTTGGCGCAAATTATCAATGCGGGCATTACAGTCGTAACAGCCAGTGATGGCCGTGAATACAACCGGGCGGGATTAAAGGCCCAGCCAATGGATTTGGTCTATTCGCTGCTGGTGATGATACGGGCTCATGAAGAGTCCGACACAAAGAGCAAGCGTGTTAAGGCAGCCATTCTTCGGCAGTGTGAAGGCTGGGTGGCTGGAACTTATCGCGGCCTCATTCGAAACGGCAAAGACCCGCAGTGGCTACGGCTAACTCCCGGAGGCTGGGAACTGATCCCCGATCGAGTGGCTGCAGTGAAACGTGCGCTGGAGCTATACAGCCAGGGCCTCGGCGCAGGCCGTGCTGCAAACGTCATGCATGACGAAGGATTCAAACTCACCGAGTGGGGCATTTCCGGGCTGCAAATCTACCGAATGATCAAACAGCCAGCTCTGCGAGGTGTGAAGCGCTTGAGCCTTGACGGTGAAGACTACGAACTGGAGGACTACTACCCTAGGGTCCTGTCTGATACCGAATGGGCCGAATTGCAGCACTTGGCAAGTCAGCGCTTCCGCCGTCGCGGTGCCGGGGAGATTCCGGGAATTATCACCGGCGTGGGATTAGCTTTCTGTGGCTATTGCGGTACTGCAGTGGTGGCCCAAAACATCATGAATCGCCGTCGCGCTGATGGCACTATCGCTGATGGTCACCGGCGGTTGCACTGTACTTCTTACAGTAAGAACGGCGGGTGTACTTACGGGGGCAGCTGCAGCGTCGTACCAGTTGAGCGCGCCGTGCTCAGCTTTTGCTCCGACCAGATCAACCTGACCAGGTTGATGCAGGCCGGTGATGCTGGCCAGACTCTTCAAAAGCAATTGGTAGTGGCGCGAGCTGCTGTTACGAAGATCACCACGCAGCTTTCTAAGGTGACCGAAGCCCTGCTGGCGGATGAAAGCGGCGCGGCCCCTCTAGCCTTCGTGCGCAAGGCAAGAGAGCTGGAAGCACAGCAGACTGTAGCGGAACAGAAGGTTGCTCAACTGGAGCATGAGGCTATCGCTACAAGCGGAGCCGTACGACCAGCGCAGGCCGAGCGGTGGGTAGAGCTTGCGGCAGAGGTGGAGGAAGGGGACTACAGCGCTCGGGAGAAGGTACGACAGCTAGTCATGGATACGTTTAATCGCATCGTAATCTATATGCGTGGGATGCAGACCGATGGCCGCAATGGCCCATTCATTGATGTGCAGCTTTTCTCGCGTTCTGGCCAGCACCGTCTACTTCGAATCAATCGCAAGAACGGCGCGTGGGTAGCGAGCGAAGACTGGGAGTAGGTCAAATGTTACACCTCTAACAGATCGGTTATACTGTGTTTTTATACAGTGTTAGAAAGGAGTCCCAATGCCGAGTCAAACCTCCGACGGTGTCGTCTGCCAGTTGTACACCTCGTACGAGAGTCTGATTCTTCGTATTCACCGCCAGATAAACAGCTCGACTGCTCAGGACAGGCGGCAGACGGTCATCATGCTTCAGCCGGGTGAAAGCTTGGACGACTGGGACACGTTCCTGGACCA
This sequence comes from Pseudomonas sp. RGB, assembly GCF_007713445.1. Taxonomy (NCBI): domain Bacteria; kingdom Pseudomonadati; phylum Pseudomonadota; class Gammaproteobacteria; order Pseudomonadales; family Pseudomonadaceae; genus Pseudomonas; species Pseudomonas sp. RGB. The sequence continues at coordinate 252,154 of NZ_VMSH01000005.1, forward strand.
GCTGGAGATGGAAGAAAGCGTGAGGGTGACGCACATCGACGCTGGAGCTGCTCACATCAGATGGACCAATCAGCATTTTTCGCGAATAGTATATGGCTAATTTTTTTCGCATAAAAATTAGTCTGCGGCTTGAATAAAAATAAGCCGTAGGCTAATTTGTCTTCGTCAGCTCGTGGCAGCTATTTGCGCTGCCTGATCGTAACGGAGACCTACGGCATGGCCCTTCACCTAACACCCTCTGTGAGGGCACGACTTTGTCAGCAGATCACCCAAAACGGTGTGTTCTCTCATAGCATCTTCGATTACAGCGGTGTGATCTGCGCGACGGCTGTCGTAGCGATTGAGCAGTACGAGCGTGCCGTGTTGATGCGCGTTGAAATTGGTGACAGCAGCAACACCGTTACACTGGCTGTCAGTGAGGACACTGGAACGCGTGCCATCAGGTTTCTGGAAGATCTGATCAACGGGGTTAGCGTCAGTACCGTGCGGGGAGTTGATGAGATTCTGTTTGTCACTGATCTGGAGCTGGTTCTGCGCGAGGCACTACGGCAGCAGCAGGGCACGTATGAGTTGCCAGTAGATCAGGTTGAGAATCTCTGGTTGATGCTTCGACCGAGCGCAGCCGATCCATCGCGGACAGTCTTTCACTTCGAGTTAGATAGCGTTGGAATTACCTTGCCGCTTCGCTTGCCCAGTAACCGTGGCCAAGCCTACGAATTGCTGTCTGCTTGTGTGCAGGAGTTCGTTGCTACCTATCGCAGGGACCGGTGAGATATGCTTGAAGACAATGTAGTAAAGGCTCTGACGATCAGTATTTCTGAACTGGATAGGCGTTTGCTTGTTAGCGGTCTCGTAGGTTGGAGGACCGCCAACGGTGACATCGATGATGCCATCAGCGCTGAAAATTGGGGGGCGATAGACCGCGCTCAAAACGACCGGGCATCGCACGCTAATACCATTGCGCTAATCTTTCACAAATACACTGACATCACGGCAGAGCAAGGGGCACACGCATGATTGGTATTCCAACGACAGGCGCCCTTGAACATGGCTGCATCAGTGCCAATGTCACCAGCGGTTATCAGTTCAAAACCGCGGATGGCCGGCCGGCGCGCCTTGCGATCATTGATGACCAGGGGAACGTGGTGGAGTCAGGCGACAGCGTGGCCAGGGAGGCTTGGAACGTATGCATCGCTGTGGTCAAGAATTTCAAAATCGGGCAGGGACATATCGTTGTTCACAGTGCCCCTCCAGGTATCACGCCTTCGAATGCACAGGCAGCGCCGGCAAAAAAGGCCGTAGGAAGACGATAAGTCCCGATACTGGTCAGGGCAAAGACGTGCGCTACATGCCGGTGATTTTGGCGTCGATTGCCCGTCCGATAATTTCCCAGCTGTCATCCAGCACTACGGGCTGGTAATTGGGGTTCAGCGGCACCAGGTAGCCCACGCCTGCATCAAGAACGTATTGCTTGAACGTGGTTTCGCCGCTGACAAGGTTACGTGCAACGTAGAACTTGCTACTGATGACATCAAAGCCTTCCGGACACACCAGGATAGGTGTTCCTTCGGGGAAGGTGGGCGGTGTATCCGACGTCATCGACTTGCCCTTGACGCGTAACCAGTAGCCTTTAGGACCAGCGTTTTCCGTGGAACTCAGCCATTCATCTGAGATTCCGGTTGGATAGCAGCCTGACGACTCAATCCCACGTCCAGCATCAACCCAACTTACCAACGGATATTCCGATGCCTGCCTATGAGGCTGGATCATTGGGCTAACGTTCGCCATCTCAGCAATTTCCGCAGCCAAACGCGGGCTGAAACTCGCAATAGGTTCCTGGAGCAATTTCGCCAGTACTGCAGCAAAGCGAGCATTCAGCGGGTTCGTACCCTTCAGATACTGGTTGACGGAAACGGGCGTAATCCCAGCCGCATCAGCGACCTTTTTTTGAGTGAGTTTAAGGGCGTTCTTTTTTGCGAGAAAAAGATCGTGAGCGGCTTTGCACTCAGCCAGAAGGGCCTCGGACAATGGTTTTTTTGAGTTCGTCATAAGCAGATTATAAGCCGCAGGCTAATATTATTCCGTTAGCCGTTGGCTTCCTATTTCTGAAATTTAATGAATCCGGCGGCTAATTAAATCTTGTTATATAAATAGCCGTCGGCTAATATTCCGCGCTCATAGACACCTGAGGTGTATGTCGTGGAAAAAATCTCGTTGAGTGACTTCGTCAAGAAGGTTGGCCAGGCAAAGGTTGCACGTGCTTTAGGCGTCAAACCTGCATCTATCGCCAAAGCGCTGAAAATGCGCCGGAATATTGAGGTGGCGGTTGCCGCTGATGGCGCCTGCGTGGCTCAAGAGGTGCGTCCATTCCCCTCACACGTTGCGGATGACCAAGACGGCAAGCAGACTAAAAGCAGCGACGCTGCATGACCACGTCCAGTCCACGACAGTTGTCCGTTTCCCGAGACCAGGTGCTGGTGGCTCACGCCGTCGAGATGATTGCTCGCACCTGTTTCAGCCAAGACGACTTCGCCCAGGTGTTGAGTGCGAATTTGCACCAGCAGATCCCTGCGAAGGCCGCGCTTAAGGATGTTCCCGACTTCACCACGCTCGCCCTGGGCAACGACACCACGTCGTTCCTGCGAGCCTCTGGCGCCTGGCTGCGCCGCGTTGGGCGATGGCTCAATGGCGAAGTAGATCTACCGAGTTGGCTGGAAGAGTCTTGGGTTGAGACGCTGGCCGGCGACTTTAAGGACAGCTGCATCAACGAGTTGGCCAGCCGGCACGGTCTTACAGGGGCGCGTGAATTGGATGGGAACGGCAACCCGCTAGGGGCGTTCGGCCAACTGGTTACGCGCCTCGGCACCACCGTTGCTTTGGGCAGTGAAATACTGGCTGACGGTCGTATAGATGCTGACGACTTGGATAAGCTGCCAGAGTTTGTTGATCGCCTGCGCTCGGTGGAAGCCCGATGCGGCGAGCTGCGGTCGCGAGCGGAAGCTGTTCTGCTTGAGCAGTCCAAGCACCCCCACCTGTCCCGGGTGAACTAGCTCCTGTGACTACCCTGGACAAGGACATCCAATCGCGTGCGGCCAACAGCCGTAAGGGCGGCACCAGTAAGGGCCGGCCGGCGACTGTTCATAAAGACAAGAAAAGTCCACATGCCGCGCTGCACGCCCCAATCCGGGCACCTCGGTATTCAGCTCCACGTCGCTTGACGGGGCAGCAACTGAAAAACCCGTTGCTGCGAATGGCCTTCTCTCGGCTCCGGCAGATCGGAGATCTACGCGGGAAATACTTGCGGGACCTGGACACCATCCATGGCGGTCGCCGCACGCGCTCCGAAAAGTTTGAAGCCCTGGCCAAGGCTTCCGAGCAGATGCTTCTGCGGTTGGACTTGGCTACCGGTGTATTGGGGTGGCTCGACGTCGAGCGCGGGCAGTACTTCCTCAATACGCAATGCGGCATCGCGGAAGATTGCGATATGTCCCCAGCGTCTCTCAACCGGCTGATGCACAGTTTGGACCTGGCGGGGTATGTTTACCGGCGGATCGAAAAAGTTCGGCTGGACGAAAAGGACGAGGCTGGGCTCAACCTGGTGCGAACTCGTGTCCTGGTCCGGTTTACCGAAAAGTTCTTCGCGGATCTTGGCGTACGCTACCTTTGGTTTCGGGCCAAGAAGGCTGCGATCAAACGCAGGGAAAAGGAGCTTCGTGAAGTCTGCGGCCTTCGGGCGGCACGCCAAGAGAAAGCATCACTGGAGGCGTTCCGGCGACAGCAATCCCGCAACAACTGGGAGAGAAGTGAGGCGCGCAAGGCGGCTCATGCGCATGGCCAACACGAAACGCTGAACCCTACTACTGGATCACCTGCTGGGTTAAAACCTCCCCTGGAGCCTGACAGAGGGCCGGGCGGTGTGGGTGAATCCATGGCGCGCCTACTGCGCAACGTCCAGGTCAAGAAAGACACTCCGACGAATTAATCGCATCCCCTGCGAGGCCAGGTTACGCCTGGTGGTCGAAAAAACACCCTCCCGCTGTACTTGCCTCACCTGCACGCGTCGTTATGCGGATAAACGCGTTCAGTCTCCCCCTATTTTTATCGTCTTTTTCCAACGGCGCCGGCGTGCGCGTGGATGATCCAGGAAGCCTTTGAATTAAACGGAATTTTATACCCCTCTCAGCATCCCCAAAGGGTATTAAAAAGAGATTTTCGAGGTGTCCGTAGGTTCAGTGTGTTGGGTACATGATGATGCCTTCGCCCAAGGGCTCAGTTCGCTACGCTCAGCTTTTTATGAGGAGCGCGGGCTGCGCGCCCGCCCAGCGGCAGGGCAGTGCCCTGCACCCATGCTAGATACCCATCACTCCGTTCTGGCGATCTAGCGCCCTCAAAGCGGTAATTGGGCGCGCCGAGGTGAGTTTTAAAATTCACCGGCAGCGGTCGCGGGCATGTTCGGGCTGCGCAGCTGATATTTTTGGGTGTGGTTTTGACGGGCTCCCGGCCGCTACGCGGGTAGCGCCGCGCCACGATTGTGAGATTCAGTCGAGAACGTCGCGGCGGCTTATATGCCTGCGCTGCAGGCATTCCGATGCGATAGCCGCCATTGGTGTTGGGCAGGGCCGCTTGGCGGCACTGTATCGATGAGGATGGGGCGTGGCGGGGAGTAGGGGAGGATGGTCCGGCAGTCAGGCGGGTTGCGAGGCGCCGACTTGGAGAAACAGCTCCTGCTGCTGTTCCGCCGGCAAATTGCGGATACGTTCGAACAATAGCGTTTCCAGGCGTTGTGTGGGTGGCCGTAGTGAGTGCTTGAATGTCAGCTCCGATACCCACGTGTGCCCGCACTGAGCATCTAGGCATTGGCAATACAGCTTTACATAGCCCCGGGTAATCTCTTCCCGTGAACTGATTCGGCCCTTGTGATCGCAGGCTGTGCAGTAGATTCGCATAGTTCCCTCCCCAGGGTTTAAGAACCATCATTATGCCTTTCTGATTGGTGATAATCACTAACTACTGTCTATTTATTCAGTTGTTTGTTTGGGTGTTTCAAGCTTTTTCCAGTTAATTCTCCTGTCGTTGCGAAGGCTGTCATTGATTTGGTTGAACAGCTGACAAATCGGCCTGATCTCGTTGCTGGTGTACACACGATCGATCTTCTCAATGTCCCCAAACCCGCCGCTGTTTTCCGGGATGATTCCGGCCAGGGCAGGGTTCATACGCCACGCCGCGATCACGTCATTGCGCGTGATGTTTTTCACCTTCTCCAATTCGTCCTTGGCCTGGAAGTCACCCACGGGGATGATCTGGATCGCGTTTTCCTTGCCGTTGGGGATGTTGACGAACATCGAGCGGAAGTTGCCCACGCCCTTACTGGCGCTGATCTGAGCCCGCAGGTTCTCTTCGTCTTCCTCGGTCAGGTCCGGGTCGTTGGTGTAGAAGATGTAGCCCGCGTGCGCGCCATTGCTGTAATAGCGCCGGCGGAACAGGGTTGCGGCCTCGTTTAACAACAGCGCCTGCAGGCCGCCCAAGTAGTCGGGCACGCCGTAGATGTTCTGTTCCACGTCGTAGTCCAGGACGTGTTCAATTTCGTCCTGGTCGAAGTCCATGAACTTGCTGTCCGGCAGCAGCATCCTGAAACCGCCGTCGACCTTCACGCGCATGTTGATCGCTGGCAGGTGCTGCATCTCCAGCACTTCGCCAAAGGCGTTGGTATCGCGATAGAAATAGGCCTCGCCAAACACCATGTAATCCAGGCTCGCCCGGCCCATGGTCTGCGTGCTGCAGCCTTCGGACGGGATGAATTCACGCAACAGCAGGTTGCGTTTGAATTTCGGAATAGCGCCGTGGTGCGCGTTGGCGCGCAGCAACTTGGCCAGGCCCGCCCGCGATACCGGCGGTTTGTAGATTTCGCCGTCGTCGCTGAGAAATACCCCCAGATACTCGCCGATGTTGCCGGACAGCACCTGTTCGGGTTCCCCGAACGTGAACGCCCGCATGGGCTGCTGCTGTCGTACCTGCTGACTGGCTTGGGGCTTTCTGCGTTGTGGTTTGGGCATTGTTTCCGCTCGTGACGTAGCGGCTACGGCGCCGCTTGTTGGTATTCAGGGGTTCGTTGGCCAGGGCGTGCATGACGGCCCAGGCGATATCGGCGTGGCCGGTGGCGTCTGTACGCGAAGCGCTGTAGGTGACCTGGCCGCTGTTGGTGGTGCCGCGCTTGATGGTCAGGAACGCCTGTGCGATGTCCGTCCAGCCGGCGTCCCACTCGATGCGGCTTCCCTGGATCGTGTCCTGGGCCTTGAGTACCAGGGTGTTTTTGGTCTCAAGGCTGTAGTGAATCGGCGTTGCCTTCGCGTAGAAGTCGCGCACCAGGTCGAACACGCCGTAACCCACGCCGGTGATATCGATCCCGATGTGCTGGACGTTGAAACGCTCTGTAAGCTTTTTGACCTGGGCGGCCTGATAGGTGAACGAATGCCCCCGCCAGCTGTGCTTCTCCAGGATGCGAAACTTTGCCCCGGGCTCCAGCGGCGGGGCGACCACCACGCACGTGGCGTCGTCACGGGTCCGGCTTGGATCGTAGCCAAGCCAAACAGGGCTGTTGCCGAAGGGGCGATCCAGTTCGGGGCTATAGTCCTCCCACAACGACAGATCGGAATAGCACCGCTCCAGATCCTTGAGGCCGAACGCGCTCTGGCTGCTGTCGATGAACTTGCAGTAGAACAGCTGCTGGAATTTTTCTTCGTCGTACTCCAGCTGCAGTTGCTCCAGGTCGAACAGATCGCAGCCGCCGGCGATAGCGTCGTCGATGGTAATAGTCTTGCGCCATTGGCCATCGGGGCACAGCGCGCCCTGGGTGTAGGCCGCCTCGGCGGGCCAGGTGCCACCGGCCTTCTTGCCGCGCTTGCTGTTGCGGAATTCCTCCCCGGACCAGAACGGATAAGCCTGGTGCGACACCGCACTGGGCGTTGAGAAGTAGGTTTTGCGCCACTTCTTGTGGGTGCCCATGGCGCTGGCCACGGTGCTGAGTTTTTCGAAGTCGCGGATCCAGAAATATTCGTCCACGTACACATGCCCGTGGTACCCCTGGGCGGTGCTGCTGTTGGTGCTGAGAAACCGCAGTTCGGCGCCGTTGCTGAGCGCGATCGGGTTACCGGTCAGCTCGATGTCAAACCACTGCTTTGCAAACTGGATGATGTAGCTGCGGAAGATTTCCGACTGCGAGCGGCTAGCCGACAGGAACACCTGGTTGTCGCCCGTTAGCACCGCGTCCATGAACGCTTCGCCGGCGAAGTAGTACGTCAGGCCGACCTGGCGGCTTTTCAGAATGTTGCGGATCCGGCACGTCAGCGGGTTTTGCTTGGCCGCGAACAGCTCCTGCTGATAGCGGTACATCTTGCTGATGAACTTATCCAGGAAGTCGACTTCGGTCAGCTCGCTGACGTCGTTTTTCACTTTCTTTTCGCGCTTCTTTGCGCCGCTATCGCCACGGCTGGAGCGCTCGCTGCGTTGCCCTGGGCGACGTTCCTGGGGCTCGCTGGCAGATTCCCCGATCGGTGCCGGCGCCGGTTTGACCGCCTGCTTTAACAGCCGCTCGCGAACGGTAGTCAGCCGGTCCAGTTCGTTCAGCTCGTCCTTGGTCAGGCTGCTGGCTTTGTCCAGGAGGAGGGTGATTCGCCGGCCAACGGCGGTCAGCGGTTCTTCGTCCGACAGCATGTCCTCCCACCCTCCCTGGCGGATCCAGTAGTAGACGATGCGGATGTTGGGCAGGTTGAGCTGCGCCTGAATTTCCTTGGCCTTACAGCGGCGCAGAAACAGGCGTTTGGCGGCTTCTTTAACTTCGGTCGAGTAGTACATGGGCCGCAGTCTATGCGGCGAAAACGCTGGAAACGCGGGGTTAAATTCCGCGTTTCTCCTATATCTCGAATATAGGAGAAACGCGCATTTGAACCGTTTGTTTAGGGCTTGGCGGCTCCCTATCTTGGCGGCTCATTCAACCGATTGAGCGCAGTTAACGCCCATGCCCCGTTCCCTTGTTTCGTACTGGAAACGTGTCGCCACCAGCGGCACTACCGCCGATGGTCGCGAGATCCTTCCCCAGGAACTGCGCGACATCGCTGAAACCTACAAGCCTTCGAAATATACGGCAGTGATCTGGTGCGACCACGAACGTTGGGGCGGTTCCCACGGCACCGTCTTTGCCGTGCGCTTGTTGGAGGAGGGCGAAGATCTGGAGCCCGGGCAAATCGCTCTGGAGGCACAGCTTAAGCCGAATGATCGCCTACTGCAGTTGAATGATCAGGGCCAAAAGCTCTTCTCCAGCATCGAGATCACCCCGAACTTCGCCGGCAGCGGAAAAGCCTACCTGACAGGTCTGGGCGTCACCGATGAGCCGGCCAGCCTGGGCACCCAGGAACTCTATTTTTCGAAGCAAACACACCAAAACTCCTTCTATGCCGCCTCCGTCGAACTGGGCTCATTTGAAGCCGAACCGCAGAGCGAGGTTGGCAAGCTGATCGGCTTGCTCACTGGCCTGTTCAAGCGCTTTGCAACGGACGCCGAGCCCGCCGAACCCACCACCCCAACTGAGAGCAAAACCCCTATGGATGAAGCTACCGCAACGGCCCTCAAAGCCCTGCTGGAGCAGCTGCTTGTCGTCGCTGCCGGCATTCAGGCTGTGATCGAACCCGCCGCCGCAGATGCACCAGAACCCGACCAGGCACCCATCGACGACGTGAGCGCGGCTGTGGACGAGATCGTCACTACTGCCGAAGAAAAGCGTGAGTTCCGCCGTAGCGGTGGTTCGAACAAGGCCGTTCTGGCTCAGTTGGAGAAGCTGCAAAAGCAGTTTTCCGCTCTGCAGAACATCTCAACCGGTCGCCAGTTGCCACGCAACCCAGGCCCGGTAAATCCTAAAAAACCGCGAGTACTCTGACATGGCCCAGCCATTAAGCGCCCGTGGCGCCAAACAGTATGCAGAGCTGCAGGAAGCGATGGCCGAAGCGTACGGCGTCGAGCGATCGAGCCGCATGTTCAGTGTTGAACCGTCGATTGCTCAGGAGCTGAACGACGCGATCACCGCTAAGGCCGACTTCCTGGAGCGCATCAACGTCACCCCGGTCAGCGAGATCAAAGGTGAGAAGGTGTTCATCGGTGTGAACGGCCCGGTCACTGGCCGCACCAACACCAAGACCACCGATCGCGAAGCCAAGGACGCATCGGCGCTGGATAACACCCAATACGAACTGGCTGATACCCAGTCGGACGTTGGTCTTCCGTACGCCAAAATCGACGCCTGGGCGAAGTTTCCAGACTTCAAAGAGCGCTACTCCGCCGCCGTGCAGAAGCGTATCGCACAAGATCGGATCGTTATCGGCTTTCACGGCACTCACGCTGCTGTTGATACTGATTTGGAAAAATTCCCCAAGCTGCAGGACGTGAACAAAGGCTGGCTGCAGCAACTTCGCGAGCAGGCCCCACAGCAGGTGCTCAAAGAGGGCAAGACTGCCGGTAAGGTCACGCTGGGCGCCGGTGGCGACTACGCCAACCTTGATGCCCTGGTGCATGACACCAAGCAAATGGTGGACGAGATCCTGCGCGAAGACGGCGACCTGGTCGCGATCATCGGCACCGATTTGCTCGCTGCTGATAAGGCCAAGTTGTACACCAAACAGGGCGACACCCCGACCGAAAAGGAGCGTATCGAAAACGCTCAGGTCATTGCGACCTATGGCGGCCTGCCAGCGTTCAGCGTGCCGAACTTTCCAGTCAACGCGGTGCTGGTCACCAGTTGGGACAACCTGTCGATTTACTACCAGGACTCCAGCTGGCGTAAGCAGACGATCGAGAACCCGAAGCGCTCCCGCGTCGAGGACTACAACAGCCGCAACGAAGGCTACGTGATCGAGCAACTGGAAAAGATCGCTTTCACCGAAAACGTTGAGCTGGTGACCGCGTGAGCCTGGCACTGGCGCACAAGCGCCGCACCCTTGCCCTGGGCAGCACTGCAGTAGCGGCGCTCGCCGCTGCTGCAGGCATGGCCTATTCCCCGGCCGATGCTCTGAGCAGCCCAGCCAATGCCCGCAAACACTTGCTGTTGCAGGAAGCTGCGTTGGATCAGGACCTGGCGCGGATCAGCGCAATCAACGGCCTTGCCGGACGACAGGCGCTCAAGCGGGAAGAGCTGCTGCCCAAGTACCAAGAGTACGTCCAGCGCTACTGCGAGTCGGGCCTGAACTTCCCCAACCGAGTTGCTGTGCAGGTTTTGGTCTGGCTGTTCGATACCGCCCAGTTTGAAGACGCCCTGGAGCTGGCCGACTTCCTGATGGAGCAGGGCCAGGAAATGCCTGAGCGCTTCAAACGCCGGGACATCCAGACGTTTGTTGCTGACGCCGTTTGCGAATGGGCCTATGCCGAATACAACGCCGGACGCAGTCCAGAGCCTTATCTGTCCGACTTGCTTCCGCGTGTAGACAACGAGTGGAACCTGACGGAGCAGATCCCCAGCAAGTACCACAAGTTGATCGGCATGCGCGCCATGGAGGCCGAGCAGTGGGAAACCGCGCTCAAGCATCTTGAGCGCTCCACCGAGCTGTATCCGAAAGCGGGCAATGAAACGCGCATCGTGAAATGCCGAAAGGCATTGGCAAAACAGCAGGCCAGCACGGCTTCCGAATAACCGACTACCCCCCCCCAGCGGGGACCTGTGGAAGTGAGCCGCCCATTTATGGACCGTCCCACTGAAAACAGGCTCCCCGCCCTATTTGAGCGGCCAGCAATGAGCTTTTCCGGGAAAACCACCACCTTCGTGGAACTGGCGATCGAGAACGACGGCTTTTGGCCAGACCTCTCTGTGTCCGAGTTCCAAAAGGAACAACGCCTGCCGGCGGAGTACCTGGTAGAGCTGCTGGCCGACGCCTTGAACACTGCCATGGTCGAGGTCAATACGGACCTGGCCAAGTGCAAAGCACGCTGGAAAGCTAGCGGCATTACGCGTGTTGAGTCCGCAGATTCCACGCTGCTGCCGGAACGTACCTTCCAGGTGAAGCTGTACAAGCGCGCCGTTTACTGCCGCGCTAAGGGCGGCTTGCTGCCGCAGTTCGCCACCGTCACCCGCCGCGAAAGCGCCGAAAATAACGGCAAAGAAGCCCCGGAACGTGCGGAAACCTTCCTGGCTTTCAGCCAGCAGGCCGTCCGTGCGCTGCAGGGCCGTGGCCGCATTACGGCGGCGCTGCTGTGATCCAGCTGCAGGCGCTGACCGCCTACCTAATGGCCCGCAACCTGGTGCCGCCTGAGCAGTTCGACAGTTGGACCGAGCAGGTCAGCCTTGAGCTGATTTGGAAGCCCGACCGCGATGGTCTGCACATGGCCGACATGCGCTATCGCGCCGTGTTTTCCCTGGAGCGCTTCACCGGCAACCCGGCCAGGCTGATGGCCTTGGTGGGCACTTGGCTGGAAACCCACGATTCCGATAGAGACCGTCACGAACTGCCGGCGCCGCTGTTTGATATTGAACCGCTCGACCAGGACAGCTTCGACGTAGATCTGTCCCTGGAATTTATCGAGCCGCAATACCTGGCCGAAGACTCAGACGGCGAGATCGAGGCGTTCGGCAAGACCTGGGCGTTTGTCCCGTTCGATCTGTGGATTGCCGAGCAGGGCGAGGTGGGCAGCAATGGCCGCTAGCCCGCTCGACCTCGATATCAGAGGTTTGCTCAACGTCGACGCCCAACTTGCGCTGCTTGAGCTGTCGCCCCAGTTGCGCCGGCGACTGCTGAACAACGTGACCAAGCGCGTGCGGACGATGAGCCGTAAGCGGGTTCGTGAACAGACGAACCTGGACGGCACCCCGTTCGCCGAGCGCAAGGGCAGTGCCAAGGGCAAAAAGAAGATGGAAGCCGGCCTGGCCAAGCTGCTGCAGGTCACCCGCGTCAGCTCTGATGAAGCTGAGTTGGGCTGGAAAAACGCCCTGACTCGTTGGGTAGCCGCCCAGCAACACAACGGCGTCAGCGAGCGACGTACCGCCGCACAGATGCGCCGCTGGAACAAAGTCCCACCAGGTATCGCGTGCACCGACAAACAGGCAAAGCGCCTGCGCCGGCTGGGTTTCCGTGTGCGGCACAAAGGCAAAAAAGCGCTGACCCGGCCATCTGTGGCGTGGATTCAAGAGCATGTGAATTACGCCAAAGCCGGCTTGCTGATCCGCATTTTGAACGATGAAAAAACCGAGACGTCGGGCGCGCAAAGCTGGGACATCACCCTGCCAAAACGCCAGTTCCTCGGGGTGGAGACCGGGAGCGAAACCCGCGAGCTGGTTAACCAGGTCTTCCAACAAATCCTTAATTCACCCCGCTAACGAGGCACAGCATGGCACTTGGCAAAGTCAGCGTTAACAATCTCAATCTGGGCCAAGGCGCCGTGACTGAGATCGAACGCTATTTCCTGTTCATCGGTCCCGGCACGAAAAACGCCGGCAAATTGGTCGCGCTCAATACCGACAGCGACTTGGACGCCACCCTGGGCCTGCAGCCCAGTGACCTGAAAACCCAGATCACTGCAGCGCGCCTGAACGGCGGCGATCGCTGGGCATGTCTGGCGGCGCCGATCGGCTCCGAAGGCGAGTGGCAACCGGCGCTGGAAGCATCGCAGCAGCAAGGCTTCTCCGTTGAGGCCGTGGTTATCACCAAGCCGGTGACCAAGGGCGAAGAGCTGGCGGCAATGCACGACGCTGCTGTGTCGCTGAGCAATGTCTACGGGCGCCGCGTATTCATCATGGCGGCGTCCGCCAGTCCGACGCCGATGCAGACCTGGGACGAATACCTGCTGGAACAGAAGGCGATTACCGCCGACCTGGCCGCGCCCCGCGTCCTAGTGGTGCCCCAGTTGCATGGCAACGACCTGGGCGTATTGGCCGGTCGCTTGGCTAACGCCGCTGTGAGCGTTGCTGACAGCCCTATGCGTGTGGCCACCGGTGCCGTTCTCGGCCTCGGCAGTGTGCCGGCGGACAAGGAGGGTGTCCCTTTGCCGTCCTCGATCCGCGCCGAGTTGGACAAGGCCCGTTTTTCCGTCTCTCAGACCTACCCCGATTACCCGGGCGTGTACTGGGGCGACGGCAACATGTTGGACACCCCGGCCAGTGACTTCCAGGTAATTGAATACCTGCGCCTAGCCGACAAGGCGGCACGCCAGGTGCGTCCGTTGCTGATTCGTCGTGTCGGCGATCGTCGATTGAACAGCACCCCCAACAGCATGGCCGTGAACATCAACGCGCTGATGGCGCCCCTGCGCCGTATGGCCAAGTCGGTGAAGTTCGCCGGCCAGGTGTTCCCGGGCGAGATTGAAACGCCGAAAGACGGCGACATCGTGCTGGTCTGGAAGAGCAAAACCGCCGTCGAGGCCTACATCAAGATCAAGCCCCACAACTGCCCGAAAGACCTCACGGCGAACATCGCCCTGGACCTTTCCACCGACGATTCGGAGTAACCCCCCCCATGTCACGTATTGGCGGCAAGAACTTCGACGTGAACCTGGGCGACATGCTGGTTCACGTCGAAAGCTGCACCCTGGATATCACCGACAACAGCAAAACCGCGCAAACCCGGGGCGTGCCTGACGGCTACGTCGACGGCGACGTGGCAGCTGCGGGCGACCTGGAGCTGGATTCCACCAACTTCAATCTGCTGATCGAAGCGGCCCGCACTGCTGGCAGCTTTCGCAAGCTGGAGGCCTTCGACGCGGTGTTTTTTGCCAAGGCCGGCGACGACGAGCTGCGCATTGAGGCCTTCGGCTGCAAGTTGAAGGTCTCCAGCCTGCTGAGCATCGATCCCAAGGGCGGCGAGAAGACCAAGCACAAGGTGCCGTTTGAGGTCACCAGCCCGGACTTTATCCGCATCAATGGCGTGCCGTACCTCGACGCTACCGAAATCGAGGGCATTAGCTGATGGGCGATTGGCTCGACGACGCTAAAGCGATCGAGGAACTGGAGCGCGAACGTTCAATCCAGGCCCAGCTGGCACGTCCGCGCCCCTCGGGGCCGAGCCGCAGCCACTGCCAGGACTGTGACGAGCAGATCCCAGTCAAGCGCCAGGCTCTGGGCGGAATCACCCGTTGTACGCCGTGCCAGACACTTACCGAGCGGAGAAGCCGCCGATGACCGACGCAACCACGCCCGACCTTGCGGCGAACTTCGCTCGCCTGGGGCGCCTTGAGCGAAAAATGGCGGTGGTCGAACACCGCGTGGGCCAGATGGAAACAGTCCCGACCCGTGTCACCAAGCTGGAACAGCAGTTTGAACACCTGGCTGGCCAACTCTCGGAACTCAACGAGGGCCAGCAAAAGCTGACCAGCGTTGTGTCCGGCCTCGGCACCAAAATTACCTGGGCGCTGGCCGTGGCCAGCACCTTGTGGGCCGTGCTGCAGATGATCGGCCCAACCTTGCTTCGCGTGGTGTTCCCATGAGCCTGCGCGGCAAGATCGCCGCCGGCGCGATTGCGCTCTGCAGCTCCACGCTGGTGGTGTTCCTCGGTACCTGGGAAGGCAACGGCCAGAACACCGTGTATGCCGACAAGCTCGCCCAGGGCCTGCCGACCGTGTGCAAAGGCATCACCCGCCATACCAGCCCTTATCCGGTGGTGGTCGGTGACTACTGGTCAGACGCGCGGTGCGACGAGGTGGAACAGCTGGTGATCAGCAAGGGCCAGTTGCAGTTGGCCGACTGCATCACCAACCAGGACGTGGGCCAGAACACCTTCGACGCGCTGAGCAGCCATAGCCATAACTTCGGCGTGCCCAGCACCTGCGCCAGTCGGGCTGTCGCGCTGATCAATGCCGGGCGCATCAAGGACGGATGCAACGCACTGGCGTGGGCCGCTGACGGCAAAACCCCAGTGTGGGCCTACGTCACCACCGGCCCGGGGCAAAAGGAATTTGTCCGAGGCCTGCACCGGCGCCGGTTGGCCGAAGCGCAACTGTGCAAGGCGGGCTTGTAATGCGCGAAGCCATTTTCCCCCTGGTGCTGTGCCTGGTGGCCTGGTTCGCCTTTGATCTGCTGGAAGGTCAGCGCGATATCGCCCGCAGCGAGCGCGATGCAGCGCTGTTCGAAGTCACCGGCCTGCGCGAAGCGGCGCGTGTTAGCGGCGAGATGTTGGCCGAGCGGGACGCTATTGATCTTCAACGCACCCAGGAACTGAACGATGAACGCATCGAAAACGACGGCCTGCGCCTCGCTGTTCGCGCTGGCCGTAAGCGGCTGCAGCTCAACGCCACCTGCAGCGTCCCCGCGTCCGGTACCACCGGCGCCGGCGGCTTGGCTGATGGCGGATCCGCCGAACTCACAGAAGACGCTCGACAAAATTATTTCACCCTCAGAGATCAGCTCGCCCTCAGTCGGCAAATGATCCTGGGCCTACAGGACCACGTGCGCCGGGTTTGCCAGCGCTGACGTTTTCCCACTTTTAAACCCTGACCGGAGCAACACGCATGACCGATAAACGTGAAATCACCCTGGAAGTCGGCGACAAGGAATTCACCTTCGAGCTGACTCCGCAGGACGTGACCAAGTACTTCAACGCCGTGACCCAGACCAACAAGGTCGCACCGGCGAACAACCTCCTGGTTAACACCGTTAAGCAGGAAGAACGCGCCTCCCTCAAGCCGATGCTGGGCAACCCGGTATTGGTCATGCAGCTGGCCGGCGCGCTCCTGGAGGAATACAGCCCAGACGTTGAAGTCACCGTAAAAAAGCCCTCGACCACGCCGAACGACTGACCGAAAACGGCCTGGGCCAGTTGGTGGCCCTGGCCGGTCGCTGGCTACCAGGTGCCGAGCCCACCGCCGAGGTGATGGGCACGGCCAAGTGGCTTGAGGACGAACACTGGCGGCGGATGGAAATCGCCATCGCCAACGGCATCGCCCACGCATTGAACGGATAAACACAGATGGCTGACCAAAGCGCCCGCCTGGCCTTCATTTTGAGCCTGACCGATAAGGTCACTGCCCCGTTGGGGAAGGTGAAAATGGGCTTTTCTGACCTGGCAGAACAGAGCGAAAAGCACATTAAGACCATGGGCCTTGGCCTGGCGGGCTTGGTAGGCGCCGGTGTGGCCATCACCCAGTCGCTGGAACCCGCCCTGGAGATGAACCGCGCCCTGGGCGAGGTCCGATCGCTGAGTGTGGCCGAGGATGCGTTGACCGCCCTGAATCGCAAGTCGCTGGAGTTTTCGGTGGCCTACGGAGAAAACGCCCGGGACTTTGTGGCCTCGGCGTACCACATTGAGGGAGCCATAAAGGGGCTGGCGGGCAGTCAGTTGGCCACCTTCACCAACGCCAGCAACCTATTGGCCAAGGCCACCAAGTCCGACGCGGACACCATGGGCACCTATGTCGGCACCATGTACAACCTGTTCAAGGGCCAGGCCGATGCCATGGGCAAGGGCCAGTGGGTGGAAACCCTAGCGGGCCAAACCGCCACTGCAGTGCAGCTGTTTCGTACCAGTGGCGAGCAGATCGGCGAGGCATTCAAAGCTGCCGGCGGCCTGGCCAGCACTGCAGGTGTGAGCCTGGCCGAGCAAATGGCGGTACTGGGGACGCTGGGCAGCACCATGGACGGCGGGGAGGCCGGTGGCCTCTACAAATCGTTCTTTGAGAACGTCAGCGGCGCATCGGAAAAACTCGGCATGTCCTTTGTCGACCAGCAGGGCAAGTTGCTGCCGATGATGGACATCCTGGACAAGCTCAAAGGCAAGTTCGGTGACCTGTCGATCGAGGCCAACGGCAAAAAACTGCGTGACGCCTTCGGCGGCGAAGCGGCGCGGCTGATCACCACACTGCTGGGCGACACCGACCGCCTGAAAAACGGCATGGATCGACTGGGCAATGTGCACGGGTTGGAGAACGCCGAGCGCATGGCCAAACAGATGGTGGATCCGTGGCAACAGTTCGGCGCCGCTGTGCAGGCATTGCGTATCGCTTTCGGGCAGTCGCTGATCCCGATCCTGACGCCGCTGATGGATCGCCTGGTGGGCATCGCTGCCACGCTTACCCGCTGGACCCAGTTGTTTCCCAACATCACCCGCGTGATCGGCATCACCACGTTGGTGGTGTTCGGGATCATTGCGGCCATGTCGTTGCTCACGCTGACCGTGGGTATCTCGAAAATGGTCTGGCTGGGTCTGGTCACCGTGTGGAAAGTCCTGACCATGGCCGGCCTGCGCAGTATCGCGATGTTCCTGTATCACACAGTTATGGTGATCGGGTTCGTCGCGGGCCTGGTGCTGATGGTCGCCTGGATGGGCCTGGTCAAGGGCGCGATGCTGCTGTGGCAGGGCGCGATCTGGCTGGTCAATACCGCGCTACTGGCCAACCCGGTGACATGGGTTGTGGTCGGCATTGTCGCCCTGGTCGCTGCTGTGGCGGCGGCGATCATCTACTGGGACGAATGGACCAGTGCGCTACTCAACAGCGAAGCATTCCAGTGGGTCAGTGCCCAGCTTACGGCGCTGTCTGACTGGTTCGACTCGATGGGCGGTTGGTCGGGCATGGCCAGCGCCGCGTGGGACGGCATCGTCAATATCTTTAAGTCGGCCATCAATGGCTTGATCGAGATGCTGAACAAGATCCCGGGCGTGCAGATCGATGCCGCGTTTGGCGACATGCCGTCGGCACCGCAACTGCCAACCATCACTGCACCGACGGTCGAGGCACCGTTGCTGCCGCAGCTGGTGAGCGCTCCCCAGCAAACCATCCAAGCGCCGCCCCTGGTGATGGCTGCCGCACAGAAGACGCCCGCGCCGGCCATGCCCGCGCTCAACGCATTGCAGCCCCAGGCACAGCCGCCAGCGTTTGTCCTGGCCCCGGTACCGAAAACGCCGGCGCCTATTCCGCAGCCCCTTACGGCACCCGAGCCCCCGCGCACCGCGCCGGCACTCGTGGCCGCGCCTGCCTTGAAGACACCGGTGCCGATCGGGCCGCAGCTCAACATCCCGCAGCCGAAGCAGCCGCCGGCACTGGTGACGGCGCCGGCACCCACTGAAAAGGCCGAGCAAAGCCAGCAACGCATGAATGGCTCTGTGGCCAGCCTGTCACCGAAACGGCCCGATGCCGTGCCCCGGGGCGGCTTGCTGAGCAGCATCCAGAACAACAACCAAACCCAGAACAAGGGCACCCACGTGGAGAACGTCAACATTCACACCGGTAAACCGATGAACCCGCTGGAGCTGGAAGGCATGTTGGCCATGGCGGTGGGTGGATGAGCGAATACATCGACCTGCTGATCATCGACAACGACCTGGTGCTGGACCCGTCACGTCAGCCGCTGCTGATTGAGGACCGGGCCAGCATCGCCCAGGACATCGCGCACATGATCCGCGAAAGCGGCCTGCTGGTAACGCTGGTGGCTGAGCGCAGCCGCCTGCGTCAACGCGACTGCATCCAGCAATTGGAACTGCTGGTGGAGGCGGACGAACGCCTGGTACCGGGCACCGCACTGATTAACCAGGTGCAGTCCGGCCAGTACCTGGTCACGGCCAAAACGCTGAAGTTTGGCGACATCGAGGTGACCCTGTGAGCGACGTAGATTTTAAACAGGCACTCGCCGACGCCGGCATTCCCGTGACCGAGGACGGTTTGCGTAAGGCCTGGGAAAAGGAAGTAGCGGCCCAGGGCAGCGAGATGAGCAACACCAGCGCTTATTCGCCGTTCTGGCGGGTGATGACTGCCCTGGTGACCAAGCCCGTCATGTGGCTGATCAGCTTTATCAGTGGCACCGTCCTGCCCAACTTCTTTGTGAAAACCGCCCGCGACAAGTGGTTGGACATGCTGGCCTGGGCGGTCAACGTCGAGCGCAAAGGCGCCACCAAGGCCAAGGGCATGCTGTTGTTCACCCGCGACGTTGCCGGCGGCGTGCTGCAGATGCCTGCCGGCATTAAGGTGCAGTCAGCAGCCATCAATAGCCATATTTACCAGTTGGTCACCACCCAGGCGGTGACCTTTGCCGACGGCGTGCTGCAGCTGGAAGTCCCGGCCGAGGCCCAAGAGGTTGGCAGTGGTTTCAACCTGGCCCCGGGTTATTACGCGATTTTGCCTGTGCCGATTCCGGGCATCGTCCAGGTGGTCAACACCGACGGTTGGTTGATTGCACCAGGTGCAGGTCCTGAGCCTGACGATCAGCTGCGTTTGCGGGTGCGCAACCAGTTCTCGGCGGTCAACCAGTGGCACACCGATGCAGTCTATCGGGCGATGATTTCCGCGTTCCCGGCGGTACGGCCTGATGGCGTTTACTTCTTGCACGGCGCACCACGTGGCCCCGGCAGTGCGAACGCCTATGTACTGTTTGAGGCGGACGTGCCGGCAGCGGCCTACCTGGAGCAAATCAACGCCCATATCCGTGACCAGGGCAACCATGGCCACGGCGACGATCTGTTGGTGTTGGTGATGCCTGAGACCCTGCATAAGTTGAGCGTAACGCTGTGGCCACGTCCTGCACTGACCACCGAACAACGCGCCAAACTGCAGGCCGAGGCCGAGTTATTCATTCGTGCGGCCTTTCGTGAAAGTGGCACCGGTGACTATCAGCCGACCCTGACTTATCCCCAGGCGCGCTTTTCATTCAGTCGCCTGGCCGAAGAACTCCACCAGCAGTTCCCCGGCATCGAGTCGCTGCACTTCGATAACGCCGACATCGTGTCAGAGCTGACCATTCCACGGATCAGCAGCCTGCAGGTGGTGTTGCCATGATCAAGCTCAATTTGCCGTTCTGGTTGGATGGCCCGCAATTGGCCAAGCTCAAGGCCGCTTGCCAGGCGTGGTGGGAGCGAGTTGAAGGTTGGATGCAGTGGCCATTGCTGCAGATGGACACCGAGAGCTGCCACCTGACGATTCTCGATCTGTTGGCCTGGCAGCGGGATATTAGCCGTTTCAAGGACGAGCCGGAAAACCTGTACCGCCTGCGGGTCAAGTTCGCCTTTATCAACGCCGTCGATGCCGGCAGCACAGCTGGGCTTAAACGCATTCTGCAGCGCCTCGGCGTGGGTTATGTCGAGATCGAGGAACGCATGCCAGAGCGGGATTGGGACGTGGTGCTGTTGCGCCTCTCCGACTCCCAGCTATCGCAAAACCCGGAGCTGTTACGCGTCCTGGTTCAGCAATACGGCCGCACTTGCCGGCGCTATGACTTCGTAACCATCACCCCCGTGTCACTGCACATTGTCGCGGTGGACTTCAACGACGACCAGCAAACGCTGGTTGCCAGCCTGTAGGAGCCTCCCGTGGGAGCCAGTATTACCCTCGCAGGTGAAAGCCTGATCGCCCAGAAACTGGGATCGCAACAGCGCCTCGATGTCGTGCGCTTCATCTTTGCCAACGTGCCAGGCCTGGACCCGAACGCACCTGTGAACCGTGCTGCAGTAAAGCCGCCGGCATCGCAGATCGTTCACAGCTACGCCATCCCCCAGCAAAACGTGGGGTATGTGAACCCCAACCAGGTGGTGTACAGCTCGATGCTGGGCAGTGATATCGGGGACTTCGACTGGAACTGGATCGGCCTGGAAACCGCCGAGGACGTGTTGCTGGCCGTGGCTTACATGCCGCTGCAGCAGAAGCGTAAAAACATTCCGCCGCTGCAGCTGGGCAACAACCTCACCCGGAACATCATGGTGGTGTTCGACGGAGCCCAGGCGCTGACCGGCGTCACCATCGACGCCAAGACCTGGCAGCACGACTTTACGATTCGGCTAAAGGGAATCGACGAGCGCGAGCGCCGGAGTAATCGCGATATTTTCGGTCGGGCATGTTTTTTTAGCGACGGGTTCCAGGTTGAAAAGGTCGGTAACGCCTACCAAATCAAACCGGGATTGGCCTACGTTGACGGAATCCGCATCGAATTAGCCAACACTTTGCCGATTACGTTGCCGGCGATGCCTTCACCGGTCTACCTCGATGTTTCTTTGCGCAGAGAACGCAACGACACGATGGCCGTCTGGACAGTGGCATACGGTGGGGTTGACTACACCGACAGCGCCGACGTTCGGCATTACCTCATTGCTCTGGCGTACGTTAAGACCTCTGAAATCACTGATTTTCGGACGGTTGAACCGATCACCGGCCCATTGATACAGCACCTGGCTGCCCGTGTCGGTGACTATCCCCAGCTGCGCGCCCGGGCAACGACCAAGGACGACGTAGAGCTGGGTAATTTACCCAACGCCATCAGCGACGACGCCGGCACCGACAGCAGCAGAATTCTGGCCACCACCAAGGCAGTATCTGGCGCTCGCAAAGTCCTGCAGCAAGCGATCGACAAGCTGATCGACGGCACGACACCGGCGGGCAAGGCCAAGCAGTTGGAAACCGCCCGCAAAGTCTCGATCAGCGGTGTCGGCACGGGTAGTGCGACGTTTGACGGTACGGCGGATGTGAACATCAACGTCACGATGCCTGACATTGTGGCGTCCTGGAAATACACCAAGGTGACGGTGAATTCCAAGGGCCTAGTGACTTTTGGCGAATACCTCCAACCCGCAGATATCCCTGTGTTGGACTGGTCAAAGATCACCAGCGGCAAGCCGACCACGGTAGAGGGCTATGGCATCACCAACGCCTTGATTACCGGACGCACAACGCAGCAACGCCCTAGTTTTGCTTCGCCGAGTACGGGTGGTTTTGCTACTGGCGGCGGTGCGATTGAGATCCGGGAAGCCAAAGAAAATGGCAGTGCCTCAAGTGATTATGCCTATGCGCCAAGGATTCTTTTTCACTGGGGCGGTGTTCGAGCTCATGAACTCGGAATGGACAGCACCGGCGGCTTGTTGTGGTCGGATAAAAAGGTCTGGACCGAGCACAATTTTAATCCTGACTCGAAAGCGAACAACGCCACTACGGCTGAGGGATACGGGATAACCAACGTGCTGTTGGTTGGAAAGGTATCGCAGCAAAGACCCTCATTAGCAGCACCTACCCCAGGTGGGGTCAACGGTCAGGGCGGGGCGTTGGAGATACGCGAAGTACAACAAGTCGGAGATGGCCAGACAGACTTCGCTTACGCCCCGGCGATTACCTTTCACTGGGGCGGCCGTTACGGCCGCCAGTTGGCGATGGACAGAAATGGCGACCTCTGTTGGAACGGTCAGTCCTTGTTCCATACCGGGAACCTGAACCCCAGCAGCATCGTGCCTGCCGGCGCCATCCTCATTTTCGCAATGTCCGGCATACCTGCTGGCTACCTCAGGGCAAATGGTGCAGCTGTCTCTCGAACTACCTACGCGGCTCTTTTTGCGCAGATCGGCACTTACTACGGTGCCGGTGACGGGGCCAGCACCTTTAACTTGCCTGACTTGCGAGGCTTATTTGTCCGAGGCCTCGATGAGGGCAGAGGGTTCGACGCCGGCCGCAATTTAGGCACCTTTCAAGACAGTCAAAACGCTTCACATACACACGCCGCGTCAAGCGATGCACAGGGTGAACATACTCACGGTCTTCTAAAGGCTGCTTCGGGCAACAACAGTTCCGGCGGCTATGTCAGTCCTGCAAACGTAGGTAATGCGCTATCGACCACACAGCCAGCGGGAGCCCACTCCCACAACATCACGGTAGCCGCTTCGGGTGGTAATGAGTCACGTCCGCCGAACATCGCATTTATCTACTGCATTAAGTATTGAGACTCCTATGAAAACCAAAACTGTGTTCCAAACCGATCGCCTGGGGCTCTTTACTGGTACCGCTGAGGCAGAAGAATCCCCCCTTGAACCGGGCGTATTTCTGATTCCTGGCGGGTGTGTGGAAGTCGCGCCACCCAAGATCCCGGCCAACAAAGCCGCCTGCTGGAGCAACGGTAAGTGGGTCATCGTCGATTACTTCGAGGGCCTGATCGTATACAGCATCACCACGGGCGAACCCTTGACGGTTAATGGCGTAGGACCGATCCCAAACGGCTACACCACGAAAAAGCCGGGGCCTGATCAGGTTTGGAAGAATGGCGAATGGGTGGACGATATCGGCGCGATTTTGGCCGCGCTGTATGAACAAAAGCTGCAGGAGCTCAACGACGGCTGCAACCACCATATCGAAAGCGGATTTGTCTCCAGCGCCCTGGGCGCCCCTTACCGTTACGCCAGCCAGATGGACGATCAAATCAATCTCACCGGCATGGTGTTGAGCGGTTTGGATGCCAGCTATGCCTGTTTCGACGCCAACCTGGTGAAAGGCTTTCGTCCCCATACGGCTGCCCAATTGCACCTGGTGGGCCAGGACCTGGTGCGCTTCAAGCAGGCGGCATTGCAGCACGCCGACAACCTCAAGCAGGACTTGGCGACCGCGCTCAGGGACAAGAAGCTCAAGGTAATGAAGGCCATCAAATGGGCACCGCCGGCATGACCTGGAATGCAGTGAAAATGCGCTGGCCAGAACAGGCTACTCAATGGATGGACCAGTTGGCAGACGCGCAGAGTCTCGCCGGCGGCGAGCTGGCCAGCACCGCTAAACGCCTGTCGGACCTCAATGGCAAGACCACGACCAACCCGGGGCCGGTGGGTGATGCTGCCCAGGGCGCGATAGCTGCAGGTCGTGGCGCACTCGCCGATCAAATGGGCGAGGCCCCGGCCTGCCTGGTGGTGACGCCGTTTCAAAGTGGAGTTGGCCAAGGCCGTGGCTATCAGCGTTTTCTGTCTGCACCGAACTTGCTGCAGCACCTTGCCGGCAAGCTGGTGGATGTCAGCGACATAGGCCGGCCCGACACCCCCCAGCACGCGCTGTGCCTTCTGTTCCTGGCCACTCGTTTCGATCAGTTGGCCGACAGCCTGGCGCGTTTCAACGCTTTGCTGCCGATGCCTGACCTGGTGCGAACCGAACGCCGAGCGCGCCACCTTTCGAAACTGGAAACGGAAAAGTGGGAGATCCCCGACGCCGGCACCCTGCCGCGCTGGCAGTCGCTGCCCCTGGAGCGCTGCACAGTGGTCAAAGCCGCCCAGCAATCCATGGCCGGCCAGATTGCCGTCCTGGAGAGCTACGCCGCCGACAGCTCGCCCATGGCGGCACTCTCTGACCTGGCCAGCCGCAAGGCCGCCCAGCAACAGGGCCGTGACCAACAGCTGGCCGATCTGAAAGCCCTGCTGGCCGGCGGCAACGCTGACAGCAGCATGCGTGCGCGCCTGATCGGCCCGGGCAACGCCACTGAGTTGCGCCAGGCGCTGTTGGTAGGTGATCCCCCCGGGCATGAATGGGTGCTTTGCGCCGGCGCGCTGCTGGTGGGATCTGAGCAAGGCCTGAGCTTTGTCCGTGAACTGGTGGGCCTATGACGCTGCTACTCGACGGGCAAGAGGTGCGCGGGAAGAACCTCAAGGTCACCGGCAACCTGCGGATTGAAAGCGACGATCTGTCAGGCCAGACCAGCAACACCGACAAGGGGCACAAGGGATTCAAGCCCAAAACCCTGACCGTCAGCCTGATGATTCCTTTCGTTGACCAGGTGCAGTTGCGCGACCTGATGCGCCTGGTGGAAGCAACCGCCGGCGGTGGCCAGCTCAAGACGTACCGAATCGTCAACGACACCGCCGCCGCGTTTGGCATGCGCCAGGTGACGTTCACCGAAGGCGTGAGCGCCCGGGAAGATGACAACCTGCGCGGCTGGCTGATCCAGTTCACCCTGACCGAAAAGCTCTCCAATCCGGAAAAAGTGGAAGGGCGCCGATCGGGCAACGCGGTGACGGCGCAGTCTGGCCCGGGCGGTGCGGTCGGCGGCGCCGGCGGCGACACGCCTGGTGGCCCCGAAGAACTGACCGGTTTCGAAGCCACGCTGAAAAAAGTGGATACCTGGTTGGGCGGGAGTCCCAAGGAATGAAGCTGCACAAGGAATTGACCATCAGCGGCGCGCCTTACGTTCTGGTCAAAAACGAAGTTCGGCTGGATGCGAAAAGCCCAGGCCGGGCGACGTTCACCATTCAGGCGACGGCGCCGGTCAAGGGGCTGGTGACGCTCGATATCGGCTACAACAGCAGCACGCTGCAGCGACACTTCATTGGCTACGTCGAGCGCAGCAGCACGGCCAGCAGCACCCAGCAGGTGCTGTTCTGTCGCGAGCTGGCCGCAATCCTGGCCAACCCGCTGCCGCTGAACCTGCGTCACGTTGACCTGCGCGCCGTCCTGGTCGAGATCGGCAAGCATACTGGTTTGCGCTTCCGCGTCCCGGAACAGCCGTATGCCAGCGTCAAGGCGCCGTTTTTCTACAGCCTGGCCGCCGGCTATCAAGCCATGGACAGCCTGGCCCGGGTTTTCAACATCCCCGACTTCATCTGGCAGCAGCAGGGCGGCGGGGAAGTGTTCGTGGGCAGTTGGGCCGACAGCTTCTTTGGCGTTCGCTCGCCGCTGCAGCTGCCGGTGGAGCTGTTCGACGACTACCAGGGCAACCAGAGCGCGATGATTGCAGCCCTTCCAGGGTTGCGACCAGGTGCAACGATCAACCACGGCGAGCGCATCACCAGTGTGGCGCTCATCGACAACCAGATGGCCATCCGATGGACGACGCAATCCGCCGCAGCGTAGAACGACAATTCCCCGAACTAACCGGCGGTTACCACCTGCCACGCTTTGCCCGGGTTGTCGCCGTTGCCGATGCGCCCGCCGGCGCCGGGATCTGCGACGACTTCCGCCCACGCTATGCGGTCGACATCGAGGTCATGGGGCAGGATGGCGAGCCAGATCCTAAGCTGCCGATCCTGGCCGGCGTGCCGCTGCCACTGCCCACCGGTGGCGAAGAGATGGGCATCTATGCGTTCCCCGAGGAAGGCACTCAAGTTGTGGTGTGCTTTGCCTACGGCCTGCCGCACAAGCCCTATATCCAAACCATTTTGCCCCACGGGCTAAGCTTGCCCAGCGTGCCGAAGGGTGACCAGGTGTGGCAGCACAGCGAAGCCTGTCAGCAGCGTGTCGACGCGGACGGCAACTGGCTGCGCCAGACTGACGGCAAGATCCTGGATAAGGCGATCGAGCGGGAAGTGGAGGCGATGGGCAACACTGAGCGGTTCCAGAGCCACACCAGGACCGTGGACGACCATTCAACGGAGTCGGTTGGGGGCATCAAGACGCTTGAAGCCCTGGGCGCGCTCAAGCTGTTGTCGGGCGGATCTGCGAGCCTGGCGGCGGTGGATGACTTGCACCAGGCGACCGGGCGGGATTTAAACCTGGTGGTGGGGCAGAAGCACAACGCAACGGTGGGTGGCGATATGGAGGAAAGGATTGAGGGGGTGCGGGATAGTTTGGCGGCGGTAAGCCAGAGCTTAAAGGCGCCCAAGACGTGGCTGGGGTCAGAAGGGCTAAATGTCCTGCAGGTGCTTTGTGATTTGCTTGACCTAGTACAAAAAATGAATGCCCAGTTAGCCGGTCACGTTCACGCATCTAGTCCCGTTCCCAAGAATGCACCAGAGTTTGGATCAAATTCCGTTGCCGCAGGGCTCCTTGGCGAAAAATTGAAAAATATCACGCGCTGAGGGATAAGATGTCAGCCTAAGGCTAACTTAAATTTTTTAATTCCGTGGGATGCAAGGATGATCACCATGATAGAAGTTTTGATTTGTGCAATTAAAGAAATTCCAAATGTCGTCTGGTCTGGTGTTATAGCTGCGTTTATCGCCCTAAGTGGTGTATGGGCTTCTAATAGAGGTAATAATAAGCGTTTAAGTTTGCAGTTGACCCATGATGCTCAGGAGAAAAGTAAGGAAAGGATCCATGCATTGCGTAGCGAAGTATATTTGGCGGTAATGGAATATATAGAAATCACTAATATTCATTTGTCGTCGCTGAGCAATCGTGATTTAACTAAGTCCGACATGTCTTTAGAGATGCAGGTGATCGGCGGCGCTATGGCAAAGCTGAGATTAGTTGCCGAGGCTGAAACTTCAAAAATAGCGACTGAATTGGGTATGGCATTTGGTTCGGCTTTTTTGAAACTGATTTTTTCCTTGGCGCCGTTGCAAAAGGAGAAAGTGGAAATTGAAATAAATAATGATTTCTATAATGAGGCTCATGAGGAAGCGAAAGCGTTGCAGCGTGATATTGACAAGATTATTCAGAGTGGAAAAATTGATTATCTTAGGTTGCAAGCTCTTCAGTCTGCATTTGATTTTAAGCGTAAGCAAACTAATGAATATGCTAGCGCAAGAGCCCATGCATGCATTAGGCGAAGCGTGGAGCTGGAGGAGTTTAATCGGATTTTAATGATTGAAATGAAATCGCTCACAGAGGTGCAGCTAAGGTTGATGATCGCGGCTCGTAGTGATCTAGATCTAACCTCTAACTCGCAAGAGCTGCGTAAACAACTGGA
The DNA here is from genome assembly GCF_007713445.1 of Pseudomonas sp. RGB. Taxonomy (NCBI): domain Bacteria; kingdom Pseudomonadati; phylum Pseudomonadota; class Gammaproteobacteria; order Pseudomonadales; family Pseudomonadaceae; genus Pseudomonas; species Pseudomonas sp. RGB. Next base: position 279,452 of record NZ_VMSH01000005.1, read on the forward strand.
GCTTCAATGGTCTGTGATGCAAGCCGCGTATGAGTCATCAATTAAATCGATGAAAGATTAAGTATTGCTGGCTCGGTTTTAAGAGGCCCTTCGAAGATCCAGCAGCGTATCGTTTTGTCTTCAATTGAGCTGCCCTTCGGGCCGGTAGAGACAAATTTCGGCTGCGTACTGAGCTTCATTGCGTGCCGCATTTTTGCATCAAAAATTAGCTTTATACCATTCTTTTTAAATAGCACCTCTAGATGCGGTAACTTCAAGTAGATTTTGCCACTTAACCAAGGGGCGTGATTGTATCGCTCGCCTCTACGATCAAGTATTTCCAAGGCGTCCCATAGCGACTTAAGACACGCGTCGGGCAGCGGGTCGGCGTTGCCTATTGTTTTCAGCTCCGGTACAGACAGCCCCAACTGGAGGGAAGTATGCGCGAGTTGTTCGTGGAGCGCGGCACGTACTCCAGCGTCCCGCGTACGATACAACTCTTTCAACAAGGCTACGCGGTGACGTGATAGGGCGATTTGCTGGGATACGTTAAGTGCAGCGAAGCGAGTGACGCTACCCTTGGACCAATAGTCCCACAACGCATCGTCGCATTCTTCCTGATAGCGAGTGATCTTGTAACGCAGCTCGGGCTTCACTTTGTTGGGGCTGATCGAGTAGAGCCAGGCTGGCAGCTTACGTAAGGGAAGACAGACCATTCCCCTCATTTTGCCATCCTCTCCAACCGTTGGTATTTCCCCAACGGTTGAGCTGAATTTTTCGGTCAGCTTTACGTATTGAGTTGGCCAGTCCATTCCCATGTTGTTAACGATTGCTCGCATTGCGACCATAGGCTCATTATCCCGGCCGACCAACACCACTGTGTCCTCATAGAAAGGGACAGGCATCATTTGATTTTGCATCTCGCTTCCCTCAAGGGCAGGGTCAACTGTCGCCATTATCGTGACAGTTTAAAGTGATCCGAAACAAGGTGTGGTGATCATCACGGCACCTTTAGCTGTAGCTGAACGCCTGCAATCGCTTCGGGCTGAGGGGCGAAAATGTACGCACTAATTTGCAGTAATGCGCGATCTACATTCTCAACCGTCGACTCTCCTCGCGCCTCAACGAAAATAGTCCTCCCCAAAAAAAATACGTAGAAAAAAGCACTTATCCCCCTCCCGCCGACGGGGTTTGTGTCCTTTTTTTGTGCAAAGTCGGAAGTAGTGCAAACGAAGCTGCAGCCCAGGCGGGTCGTGGGGCTCTACAGGCGATCGGCAATTTCACAGATTGCAAAGTTTGGAGAAAAAATGCGGCCTGATTGCACAGGGGCGCACTGGGAGGTAAAGAAGGGGGCATGGCTGGAGGCCCCGGTTTGCATGGCTCTGATATATAAAAAAGAAGCGATTCGCAGATTTTTTTCTGGATGGCTGGCCAAGTCGCAATTCACCGCGGTCGACGATAGAGTCTCAAACCTCGTTGGACCGTACCGGTTGGATTCAGACGTTCTCACAAAACTTCACTACGAGAACCGTCTATCTGGGGCAAACCCGCGAACAAGTCCTCCAATCGATAAATTCGAGCCCTTCATTCAGTTAAGGCTGCCCCATATCTGTCCAGTCCAGATTTAATATGTCAACGACAGGGAACATTACGCTCATGGTTTCGTGTGGCTCATAGAGTATGTGGGCTCCGCAATATCCGTAAATGTTTAGGTTGAGCCTGTAATAAAGGGTTAGGCATCGTCGCAGTCTATCTCGCTCTTTGATCTCTCGCTTTATTGTTTGCTCAGAATATTTTGGATGTGCAGATGAATTTCGTAAGTCTGTCCATGCCTTAACCTCATCTTTGGTAATCAAAGCTTTTTCTTCAAGAATCTTTAATGCGGCGTTTGCATGAATATTTCCCCATCGGTTTATACTGTTGGTAAGGGTTTCAAGGTGGGAGGGCTTGATTTCAATTTTGCTAAGTAGATCTAATAGGTCTTGTTTTTCTTTCTCGAATTCCGCGTTGTTCTTATCCTTTTCTAATTTTGGTATAAAAAGGTCTATCAATAAACCTTCGATCGATACGGTTAGTGTAAGTGCAGTAATCGACTGCTGCGCATTGAATCCTTGCCAGACTCTTTTCCATTGACTAATAGTGCTGTTAAAGAACTTAGGGAATTTTTCTTGAATGTGTAAGATGTTAGGAAGTAGCTGGAAGTGGTATTGGTCGTTCCACTGGTTTTCCGTTAGCATTAGCATGTCATCAATAGGTTGTGGGATTACTGTTTTATTTATTCTCTTGTTAATACTTCGAATATGATTCCTCACGTCTGTGCCTGTACGTGTGGTTAACGCGTATGCGGTAGGCATATTGCCGCTTGTAAAACCGATATAAAATTTCAAAGCTGCGAATAGATCATCTACGTTAAATATACCGTTTGCGTAAATAGTAGAGTGATCTTCATGTTTTATTATTGATGCTTTAAAATTTTGCAGGTTTAAGTCGGTTTGATTTCTACTTACTGATTTGCCCGTGAGTGTGTTGTCAATGGAATTTGCTTTGTTTTTCGGAATGTGGCTGAGTTCATGGGTCTCAAACCAAAGATAGTTTTCCTGTTGCGTTTGTATAGTTTGCTGGTGGCTGTGTACAATTTCACTTAGAAAGAACGAGCATTTAAATGGTGTAGCAGCTCTCATTATCCTTAGGGTTAATGCGAAATTTTCGGTCTCCCATATCTTACCGTTAATGTCGATTGCTTCAAATTTTAAGTTCTTCGATTCGTCTTCATTGTTATATGGGTAGTTGGCCCCGAACATATCTAAACAGACGCCTGAAGCGCTCGTGCAGATGAAATCGCACAGTAAGGCGCCTAGCTGATCGATTTTTAAAACTCCATGGCCGCCAAGTTTTATGCCTGTCTCGGTTTGTTGCCATATGGCGATGGACACAAAGTCAATTATTAAATCGCCATTTCTAATGCTCTCGGCGTAACTGTTCAAAAACATAATGTTGCCCCCGACTAGCTCTTTTGTAGTCTAAAGTGTCTTGTAATACGGTTGAGTGTTGGCGTTGTTCAAATTGTAATTTCTTGAAGTGCGGAGAATTTTAGTGACAAGCTTGAAGGATAGCAGCTCAAGGGAGGGGCGCTGCAGCGTCGCGGTAGTGGAATATAATTTTTTCATGAGGAGGCTGAACCCACAGGACTGTGCAGGGTTAAGTGAAATATTCAAGATGCCGTGCCTTCATCCAACATCGCACCAGCAACCCAGCAACCCAGCCTTGGCTAGCAGTAAATGCTATGGTCGGGTAGGTTTATTTTCACCATCGTAGGGGCAACCCAGAGATACAAAGCCGACCTTGGGGTTGGCTTTTGCGATGGTGGTGGACATGTCTAACCTCGGTATTGAATGGCGCCGCCAGTCGGGCACGACACGGCGGTAGACGGGCGCTTGGTGCGCCTCTGATCAAAAATTGCGCAATTCTAGCGACGGGCAACGCACTTGACCAGCTTTATGCGGGGAAATGCGACGAGTGCTGCAGTGGCGGATTCGCACAATCCTTACCAGGCTCTTAAGCCCGGACGTCTTGCTCTGCGCGGTGCGCTACAACTTTAGACATGCCCACACCTAACGCCTGAAGCACTTTCAAGAGAGTCGAGAGCTTCGGGTCGCCGCCGACGGCGATGGACCGGTAGAGATTCGCCCTATTAAGCCCTGTGTTTTTCGACAAGCTGAGCATTCCGCCACGAGCCTCCGCCACTCGACGGATAGCAACAAGGAAGGCGTCCTCACCACCCGCTTCATCGATTTCTTCAAGCGCGACAGACAGATATTCGAGGGCGAACGCTTCGTCGTCTCGAAGCATTTCAAGAACGCTGTCTTCATGAGAACGAGTACGAATGGTCATTTTTGCTGCACCTTATAAGATTTCCAGAGCGCCTTAGCCTGATCGATATCGTTCTGCTGCCTGGCTTTTGATCCACCACCCAACAGAAAAACAATTTGCCGATCGTGGATTGCGTAATACACGCGAAACCCAGGTCCGAAATCGAGTTTCATCTCAAAGACCCCACCACCCACTGGCTCGGTAGCGCCAAAGTGACCAAGGGACGCGCGGTCCACTCTGGTGGTGATTCTTGCTTTTGAGCGCGTGTCCTGCACGGTGTCCAGCCAGGCCTGGTAGATATCCACGCCGTTGACTGACAGTACGTGTTTCACCTCATACATGAGGAGTGTACCTTAAAAGAGACAGGCCGATCATTGAGTTTCTATATCGGCTGCGCGCGCCATGTAGGGGCATGGTTTATTGATCGGGTAAGCCGGTCAGGAATCTTTCGCTTACACCGCGAAGGCGGCACTACTGGGCCGGGCCAAAAATATACGGGTGGCCGTAAATGTGATCAATGCAGGCAAAAAGGCTGCAAATTGCCGCTTCCTCTCTGACTGACTGCATTCCCTGAATCACTTGAGCTGCGAAATGCGACGAGTGCTGCGCTATGCTTCGCGCCGTTGCGCATGGGTAAAACCCTTGGGTCAATAAAACGTCTGTTACGAGAAGTAAAACAGCGCATGCTACGGTCAGCTTAGGCGCGTTGTTTATAAAAGACCTTGGGTCAAAGGGCAGGAGTGGTTGATGGGTCAGGCAAATAGTCAGGCGGCAGGTGCCGAGCATTCCAATGCAAAGCCGATTGGCATGCTGGTGGCGGCAGTCGGGGTGGTTTACGGCGATATCGGTACCAGCCCGCTCTATACCCTTAAAGAAGTGTTTACCGGTGGTTACGGTGTTCAGGTCAACCATGATGGTGTGCTGGGGATCCTGGCGCTGATCTTCTGGTCGCTGATCTGGGTGGTGTCGATCAAATACATGCTATTCGTGTTGCGCGCCGACAACCAAGGCGAAGGCGGCATCATGGCGCTGACGGCGTTGGCGCGACGAGCGGCAGGGGAGCGCAAAAAGTTGCGCAGTTTCCTGGTGGTGTGTGGCTTGTGCGGCGCGGCACTGTTCTACGGCGACAGCATGATCACCCCGGCGATTTCGGTGTTGTCGGCTATTGAAGGCCTGGAGTTGGCATTCGATGGCCTCGACAAATGGGTCGTACCGATCGCACTGGTGGTGCTGGTGGCGCTGTTCCTGATCCAGAAACACGGCACCGACCGCATCGGCAAGCTGTTCGGGCCAGTGATGGTGACGTGGTTCCTGGTGCTCGGCGGCCTCGGTGTGTATGGCATCACCCTGCACCCTGAAGTGCTCAACGCATTGAATCCGATGTGGGGCGTGCGTTTCTTCGAGGCTCACCCTGGTATTGGTGTGGCAATCCTCGGTGCGGTTGTGCTGGCATTGACGGGCGCCGAGGCGTTGTACGCCGACATGGGCCACTTCGGCCGCAAACCCATCGCTCGCGCCTGGTTCATTCTGGTGCTGCCGGCGCTGGTGCTTAACTATTTCGGTCAGGGCGCCATGCTGTTGGGCGATCCGGAAGCCGCGCGTAACCCGTTCTACCTGCTGGCGCCGAGCTGGGCGCTGATCCCGCTGGTGGTGTTGTCCACCCTGGCCACGGTGATTGCCTCCCAGGCGGTGATTTCGGGTGCGTTCTCGTTGACGCGCCAGGCGATCCAGCTGGGTTATATCCCGCGCATGCACATTCAACACACCTCCAGCGCCGAACAGGGCCAGATCTACATCGGCGCGGTGAATTGGTCGCTGATGGTCGGCGTGATCCTGCTGGTGATCGGCTTCGAGTCCTCCAATGCGCTGGCGTCCGCGTACGGCGTAGCGGTGACCGGCACCATGCTGATGACCACCATCCTGGTGTCGGCGGTGATGCTGCTGTTGTGGAAATGGCCGCCGATACTCGCCGTGCCGGTCTTGGTTTGCTGCCTGTTGGTGGACGGCCTGTACTTTGCGGCCAACGTGCCGAAGATCATCCAGGGCGGCGCCTTTCCGGTGTTGGCGGGGATCGTGCTGTTTGTGCTGATGACCACCTGGAAGCGCGGCAAGCAATTGCTGGTGGACCGTCTCGACGAGGGCGGCCTGCCGTTGCCGATCTTCATCAGCAGTATTCGCGTGCAGCCGCCTCATCGCGTGCAGGGCACGGCGGTGTTCCTCACCGCGCGCCCAGACGCCGTGCCCCACGCGCTGTTGCACAACCTGCTGCACAACCAGGTGCTGCATGAGCAGGTGGTGATGCTGACGGTGGTCTACGAGGACATTCCGCGTGTGCCGGCCTCGCGGCGCTTTGAGGTGGACGCCTATGGGGAAGGGTTCTTCCGGGTGATCCTGCACTTCGGGTTTACCGATGAGCCGGACGTGCCGGAGGCACTCAAGCTGTGCCATCTGGACGACCTGGATTTCAGCCCGATGCGCACCACCTACTTCCTCAGCCGCGAAACGGTGATTGCCTCGCGCATCAAGGGCATGGCCCGTTGGCGTGAAAGCCTGTTTGCCTTCATGTTGAAAAATGCCAACGGCAACCTGCGCTTCTTCAAACTCCCGGTCAACCGGGTGATCGAGCTGGGCACCCAGGTCGAAATGTAAGCCGCTGCTGCACGGGAGCCGGCAATCGGCTCCCGTTTTCCATCTGAACCCTATGCAAGCCACCGTTGTCGACTAGGCTCTAAGCACTGTTTGAATAGTGCCCACAGAACCCAGAAGAGGTGCGCCATGAGTCAGCTGCTCGAACCCTACACTCTCCGTCAATTGACCCTGCTCAACCGGATTGCCGTCTCGCCGATGTGCCAGTACTCATCCGACGATGGCCTGGCCAATGACTGGCACCTGGTGCACCTTGGCAGCCGCGCCGTGGGCGGCGCCGGGCTGATTTTCACCGAAGCCACCGCCGTGACCGCCGATGGCCGCATCACTGCCCAGGACCTGGGCCTGTGGAACGACGCACAAATCGAACCGTTGCAACGCATCACGCGTTTCATTGCTGCCCAAGGCGCAGTGGCGGGCATTCAACTGGCGCACGCTGGGCGCAAGGCCAGCACGCACCGGCCGTGGATCGGCAAGCACGGCAGCGTCAAGCCGGAAGAGGGCGGTTGGGTGCCGGTTGGGCCTTCGCCGATTGCCTTTGATCCCAACCACACCCAGCCCAAGCCATTGGATGATGCGCAAATCCAGCAAGTGATCGCCGACTTTGTCGCCGCTGCAAAACGCGCGCTTACGGCTGGCTTTGAAGTGGTGGAAATCCATGCGGCCCACGGTTACCTGCTGCATCAATTCCTGTCGCCCATCAGCAATCAGCGCCAGGACCACTACGGTGGCTCGTTTGAAAACCGCATACGCCTGGTGCTGGAAGTGACCCAGGCTGTGCGCGAGGTCTGGCCACAGGAATTGCCGCTGTTTGTGCGCGTGTCGGCCACCGACTGGGTCGAAGACGGCTGGAACCCGGATGAAACCGTGGAGCTGGCGCGCCGCCTCAAAGACTTGGGCGTAGACCTGATCGACGTGTCGTCCGGTGGCACCGCCGCCAACGCCGAGATCCCCACCGGCCCCGGCTACCAGACGCGCTTTGCCGAGCGTGTGCGCAAAGAGTCGGGTATCGCCACCGGCACGGTCGGCATGATCACCGAGCCGGCCCAGGCCGAGCACATTCTGCGCACGTGCCAGGCCGATATCATCTTCCTGGCCCGTGAGCTGTTGCGTGACCCTTACTGGCCGTTGCATGCCGACGATGACTTGGGCGGCCGCCAGGCCACCTGGCCGGCGCAGTACCAACGGGCGACCCATCGTGATCAGCCGATTCATGAGTCTGATCTGCGGGACTGACCAGCGCCTGATTCACCGAAACCCACCCTGACCCGGTGGGTTTTTTCTTGCGCGCGTTTCCGACGACTTCCAGCGCTGGCGGTTGCCGCGTGCGAAAGGGCTGTAGGTCTTTGTTACCTAAGCGAATTATTTAAGTTAATACTCTAAAAAAATCCCACACGTGCCGAGATTGTTTCTACGCTTAAGGTATGTCTGATTTCTGGCCCAGGGAGTCAGTCGGTGTGTCCGCGAAGGCATTGCGCCTCAGGGAAGGTGGGTGATGGGCGACAGGAGTCTTAGATCGATATCAGGAGAAACAGTCCATGGCCAAGTCCTATGGTGTAGCGGGTGTGGTGGCGTCTTTTCTAACCCGCAGGATGTTCTTGCGTGGCCGCAGGTTGAGTTCGGATGAAGCCGAATTGCTGGCGCAATATCGCGCCCTGACCGAAAACGATCAGGTCGCGATGCGGTATCTGATAGGGGCGATGAAGAGTGTGTCGCGGTTTTAGACAACGCTTTAACCGTGTGGGCGCTGGCTAGCCAGCCCCCACTTTGTGGGTCAGGTGTACTTGCGCTTGTCCGGTGCAGGCGGGAAGTACTGGTACAGCCAGGTTTCACTCAAGGTGCGGTCCTGGGTGCGGATAAACAGCCGCAATTCCACCGGCTCCACGCTGTCGCTGGTCGGGTACCAATCGAACAGAATGCGATAGCCCTTGATGTCGTCGAGCACCAGCACGCTGAAGTCTTTCACTTCACCGTGAGAGCAAGTCACCACAGGCTCGATGCCGGTGCCGGCCGGCAGACGGTCCAGGCCGCCGCCCTTGAAGTCCACGGCAAAGCGGCGCGCCCACACATCGGGGTAGTGCTCGCCCGGTGCCCAACCTTCGGTAAAGCCGCCCATGCCTGAACGGGTGGCATCGACTTGCGCCAGCGGTGTGCTCACGGGTGGCAATGCGCTCCAGTACAGCTTGTAGCCATAGTTGAGTGAGTCGCCGGCGGCCACGGGCTTTTTCGGGGTCCAGAAGGCCACGATGTTGTCCAGGGTTTCGCCGGTGGTGGGGATTTCCAACAGGTCGATCGAGCCTTCGCCCCATGCGGTCGTCGGTTCAACCCACAGGCTTGGGCGCTTGCTGTACCAGTCGACGGTGTCCTGGTAGCTGGCGAACTCATGGTCGGTCTGCACCAGGCCGAAGCCTTTCGGGTCGGTGTCGGCGAACGCGTTGAATTGCAGTGTGGCCGGGTTGTTCAGCGGGCGGCAGATCCACTCGCCGTTGCCGCGCCACATCGCCAGGCGGTCAGAATCGTGGATCTGCGGGTGGATGGTGTCGCACATGCGGCGCTCAACGGTGCCGCAGCTGAACATGCTGGTCATCGCCGCGATGCCCAATTGTTCGATGGCGGTGCGCGCATTGATGTTCGCGTCGATGGCCATCACCACCTGAGTGGCCTGGCAATCAATGTCGAAGCGGTAGGCACCGGTGGCGCTCGGTGAGTCGAGCAGGGCATAGACCACAAAACGCGTGGCGTCCTTGGCCGGGGTTTCGAACCAGAACTGCGTAAAGTCGGGGAATTCTTCGCGTTTTTTCGCGTAGGTATCAATCGCCAGGCCGCGTGCGGAAAGGCCGTACTGGCCGGTGGAATCCACCGCACGGAAGTAGCTGGCGCCAAGGAACGACAGCACGTCATGGCGATCCAGCTCCGGCGCCTTGAACAGCTTGAAGCCGGAGAAACCCAAGTCGCCGGTCAGTTGCTTGGTGTCCACCGTGGTCTTTTCATAGTTGAACAACGACGGGCGGAAATGCACCTCGCGGGCTTCACGGGTCTTGGGGTCGACGCTGTGCATGCGCACCGGCGTCTTGAACCCCATGCCGACGTGGAAGAACTGCACGTCGAGTTGGCCGTTCAACTCCTTCCACAGCGAATGGTTGCCGTCGTAGCCGATGGCATTGAAATTCTGCGGCGTCATGTTTGCCAGGGTCGGCGGCAGCACCTGCCTGGTGTCTTTATACGCGGTGCCGGCGAGCTGTTTGGCCTGGGCTTTGAGTGTTTCAAAGTCAAACGCCACGGCCTTGCCATCGGCGGCACGGTTACCGGCCCAGGCCTGCGCGCCCAGCAGGCCACTGGCCGATAAACCGGTGTAAGCCGCAATGGCCATGGACGCTTTAAGCAAATTCCTGCGGTGCATAGAGACAACCTGTCGTGAGCAAATCCCGCGCCGTTCCTGGCACGTGCTGGATCAGAAATAACGGTTCGGACATGCCTTCGGCCAAACGCAACGGACTATAAACAGACGCCGGATAGCTTAAGCGGTTCGGTGACGCAGGAAAATTGATTGATGGCGGCGTGATAGCCTTGCATGTGAAACAAGTTATGTATCAGTCAGCTTATCGCTAGCTGACTCACCGCAATCGGGGGAAAGCCCCTCCCACCTTTATTTGCATTCTGTGCACGCTACATCAAATCCCATTGATAAATGAGGCCATCCGCTCAGCTATACTCCCCTCCATTTGAATGGCCCTTCGAGGAATTACTGTGAAGAACTGGACCTTGCGCCAACGGATTTTGGCGAGCTTTGCGGTCATTATCGCGATCATGCTGTTAATGGTCGTGGTCTCTTATTCACGGTTGCTGAAGATTGAGGTCAGCGAGACGGCTGTCCGCGATGACGCGGTGCCGGGGGTTTATCTGAGCTCGTTGATCCGCAGTGCCTGGGTCGACAGCTACCTGCAAACCCTGGAATTGCTCGGTCTGCGTGACGACAAGGGCCTGACTGACGCCGACAAGGCCGATTTCAAATCCTTCGAAGGGCGCATCCTGACGCAGATGGCCAACTACCAGGCAACCATCAATGGACGAGAGGACCAAGCCGAATTCGACAAATTCGAAGGCCTGCACCAGGCCTATAACAAGAGCCTGGCCACCGTGCTCGACGCCCTGCAGCGCAATGACCTGGTCGCCGCGCGCAAAGAGTTCAACACCAACCTGACGCCCGCCTGGACGGCAGGACGCATGAAGCTCAACGACATCATTACCGAGAACAAAGACGTCGCCGACCGTGCAACCACGGCGATTGATGACGCGGTGTCGGCTGCCAAAGTCAGCATGTTCGTGTCGCTGGCCCTGGCCATTCTCGCCGCCGGCCTGTGTGGCCTGCTGCTGATGCGCGCCATCATGGCGCCGATGCAGCGCATCGTGGCGATCCTCGGCACCATGCGTGATGGCGATTTGAGCAAGCGCCTGAACCTGGAGCGCAAGGACGAATTCGGCGCCGTCGAAACCGGCTTCAACGACATGATGACCGAGCTGACGGCCCTGGTGTCCCAGGCCCAGCGCTCGTCGGTGCAGGTCACCACCTCGGTCACCGAAATTGCCGCCACCTCCAAGCAACAACAGGCCACCGCCACCGAAACCGCGGCAACGACCACCGAGATCGGCGCAACGTCGCGGGAGATCGCTGCCACGTCCAAAGACCTGGTGCGTACCATGACCGAAGTGTCCACTGCTGCCGACCAGGCGTCGGTCGCTGCCGGTTCTGGCCAGCAGGGCCTGGCGCGCATGGAAGAAACCATGCACTCGGTGATGGGCGCCGCCGACCTGGTCAATGCCAAATTGGCGATCCTCAATGAGAAGGCCGGCAACATCAACCAAGTGGTGGTGACCATCGTCAAGGTCGCCGACCAGACCAACCTGTTGTCGCTCAACGCTGCCATCGAGGCCGAAAAGGCCGGTGAATACGGCCGCGGTTTCGCCGTGGTTGCCACCGAAGTGCGGCGCTTGGCCGACCAGACCGCCGTGGCCACCTATGACATCGAGCAAATGGTGCGCGAGATTCAGTCAGCAGTGTCGGCCGGCGTAATGGGCATGGACAAATTCTCCGAGGAAGTGCGCCGCGGCATGTTCGAAGTGCAGCAAGTGGGCGAGCAGCTGTCGCAGATCATTCATCAAGTGCAGGCGTTGGCGCCACGCGTGTTGATGGTCAACGAAGGCATGCAGGCCCAGGCCACCGGTGCCGAGCAGATCAACCACGCACTGGTGCAACTGGGCGATGCCAGCAGCCAGACCGTCGAATCCCTGCGCCAGGCCAGCTTTGCCATTGATGAATTGAGCCAGGTTGCGGTCGGTCTGCGCAGCGGCGTGTCGCGTTTCAAAGTCTGATGAGCGACCTCGCGGCTAAACGCGGCGCCGTCCCGGCAGCGAAAAAGGCGTTGTTTCTGGTGTTTCACATCGGCGGCGAACGTTATGCCCTCAAAGCCACGGAAGTGGCCGAGGTGCTGCCGCGCCTGCCGCTCAAACCCATCGCGCATGCGCCGGTCTGGGTGGCGGGGATTTTTGCCCACCGTGGCGCGCTGGTGCCGGTGATCGACCTGTGTGCGCTGACCTTCGGCACGCCGGCCCAAGCCCGCACCAGTACGCGGTTGGTGCTGGTCAACTACCAGCCGCAACCGTGGGTTGAAGCGCGCTGGCTGGGGCTGATCCTGGAACAGGCCACCGACACCCTGCGCTGCGGCCTTGGGGAGTTCAAGCCGTATGGCCTGGACAATCGCGAGGCACCCTACCTGGGGCTGGTGCGTGAGGACGCCTTGGGCTTGATGCAATGGATTGGTGTCAACGAATTGCTCACCGAGCCCGTGCGTACCTTGCTGTTTTCTGCCGAGCTGAGTCTATGAGCAACGACCCGCGCTTCTTTGCCTTCTTGAAGGAACGCATCGGCCTGGACGTCGCGTCAGTGGGCGAGGCGATCATCGAGCGCGCGGTGCGCCAGCGCAGCCAGATTGTGCAGGCGCAGACGCCAGAGGCTTACTGGAGGCATCTGCAGAGCTCGCACGATGAGCAGCAGGCGCTGATCGAAGCCGTGATCGTGCCCGAGACCTGGTTTTTCCGTTATCCCGAATCCTTTGCCACCCTGGCGCGGCTGGCCAAGGCGCGGCTGGCCGAGATCAAGCAGATGCGCGCGCTGCGCATTCTGAGCTTGCCGTGTTCCACCGGCGAAGAGCCGTATTCGATTGCCATGGCCCTGCTCGATGCGGGCCTGGCGCCGCATCAATTCAAGGTGCTGGGCCTGGATGTCAGCCCATTGTCGGTGGAGCGCGCCAAGCGTGGCGTGTATGGCAAGAATTCGTTTCGCGGCAGCGACATCGACTTTCGCGAGCGCCATTTCACCGAGGAGGCCGACGGTTTTCGCATCGCCGACCGGGTGCGCGAACAAGTGCGCCTGCAAGTCGGCAACCTGCTCGATCCGGGCCTGCTGGCCAATGAGCCGAGCTACGACTTCGTGTTTTGCCGCAACTTGCTGATCTACTTTGACCAGCCGACCCAAAAGCAAGTCTTTGATGTGCTCAAGGGCCTGACTCATCAGGAGGGTGTGCTGTTTATCGGCCCGGCCGAAGGCAGCCTGTTGGGGCGCCATGGCATGCGCTCGATTGGCATACCGCAATCTTTTGCCTTCAGTCGGCACGTCGAGCCGATCAAGCCTGAACCGGTATTCTTGCCCGTGCCTGCGCCGGTTCCGCAGCGCAGTGCCGCACCGATTCCGGTCAAGCCGCGGCCGTTCAGCACGGTCAGCGCGCAGGTGGTGCCGATCAAGGCGCCGCAGACGGATGCCGGCGACTTGCTCGGCCGTATCGCCACGCTGGCCAATGAAGGCAAGAGCGCCGAAGCCCGCGCCGCCTGTGAGCAGTATTTGAGTAACCATCCGCCGGCCGCCCAGGTGTTTTATTGGCTGGGGCTGCTCAGCGATGTGGCCGGCAGCGCCCTGGAAGCCCAGGGCTATTATCGAAAAGCCTTGTACCTGGAACCGCAGCACCCGCAGGCCTTGATGCACCTGGCGGCGTTGCTTGAGTCCCAGGGCGACAGTGCGGGGGCGCGCCGTTTGCAGGCGCGGGCCGCGCGTAGCGAGCGAGCTGACAGTGAGTCCAAACGATGAGTAGCACCGACGCGCTCAACACCGCAAGCCTGGACCTGACCCTGGCCGACACCCATGCCATTGACGACTGCTGGAACCGCATCGGCATCCATGGCGACAAGTCCTGCCCGCTGCTGGCGGAGCATATTCACTGCCGCAACTGCTCGGTGTATTCCGCTGCCGCCACCCGTTTGCTCGACCGTTACGCCTTGCAGCAGGGCGGTGAGCGCGCCTATGCCGTGGCTGAACTCGACGAAGACATCGTTACCCGTTCCCTGTTGATGTTCCGTCTTGGCGAGGAATGGCTGGGCATCGCCACCCGGTGCCTGGTCGAAGTGGCGCCGCTGCAACCGATTCATTCGCTGCCGCACCAGCGTTCCCGGGCGCTGCTTGGCGTGGCCAATGTGCGAGGCGCCTTGGTTGCATGCCTGTCGTTGGTGGAGCTGCTGGGGCTGGACGCGACCAGCAACGGTGCCAGTGGCGGGCGCATCATGCCGCGCATGTTGATCATCGCCGCGCAGGACGGCCCGGTCGTGGTGCCGGTCGATGAAGTCGACGGCATCCACGCCATCGACGAGCGCACCTTGAAGGCCGCATCGGCCTCTGGCACCCAGGCGAGTGCGCGCTTCACCCAGGGCGTGTTGCAGTGGAAAGGCCGCAGCCTGCGTTGGCTGGACGAGGCGCAATTGTTGTCCGCCGTGACCCGGAGCCTCTCATGACCCCCGAGCAGATGCGCGATGCCTCGCTGCTGGAGCTGTTCAGCCTGGAAGCCGATGCGCAAACCCAGGTGCTGAGCGCCGGCCTGCTGGCGCTTGAGCGCAACCCGACCCAGGCCGACCAGTTGGAGGCGTGCATGCGCGCCGCGCATTCGCTCAAGGGCGCGGCGCGGATTGTCGGGGTGGACGCTGGGGTCAGCGTGGCCCACGTCATGGAGGATTGCCTGGTCAGCGCCCAGGAAAGCCGCCTGTACTTGCAACCCGAACATATCGACGCGCTGCTGCAAGGCACCGACCTGCTGATGCGCATCGCCACGCCCGGCAACGACGTTGGCCCGGCGGATATCGAGGCTTATGTGGCGTTGATGGAGCGCTTGCTCGATCCGTCGCAGCCGACCGCCAACATCGCGCCACCGCCGCCTGCGCAATCTGCACCGGCGCCGATTATCGAAGAGCCGCCGCCGGAACTCGAGCCTGCGCCGCCCATGACCAGCGAGCCGCCACGCCAGAACAAACGCATGACCGAAGGCGGCGAGCGTGTGCTGCGGGTCACCGCCGAGCGCTTGAACAGCCTGCTCGACCTGTCGAGTAAATCCCTGGTCGAAACCCAGCGGCTCAAGCCTTACCTGGCGAGCATGCAGCGCCTCAAACGCATTCAAAGCAACAGCGCCCGCGCCCTGGACACGTTGGACGGCCAGCTCAAAGCCCTGGATTTGAACCTCGAAGCCCAGGAAGCGCTGGCCGACACCCGGCGTCTGTTAAGCGAAGCCCAGGCCTTGCTGGCGGAAAAAACCGCCGAGCTGGACGAGTTCGGCTGGCAGGCCGGGCAGCGTGCCCAAGTGCTTTACGACACCGCGCTGGCCTGCCGCATGCGCCCGTTTGCCGATGTACTGGCCGGTCAAGTGCGTATGGTCCGCGACCTGGGCCGCAGCCTTGGCAAGCAAGTGCGCCTGGAAATCGAAGGCGAAAAAACCCAGGTTGACCGAGACGTACTGGAAAAGCTCGAAGCACCGCTCACGCACCTCTT
Organism: Pseudomonas sp. RGB; assembly: GCF_007713445.1. Classification (NCBI taxonomy): domain Bacteria; kingdom Pseudomonadati; phylum Pseudomonadota; class Gammaproteobacteria; order Pseudomonadales; family Pseudomonadaceae; genus Pseudomonas; species Pseudomonas sp. RGB. The sequence continues at coordinate 294,807 of NZ_VMSH01000005.1, forward strand.
ACGCAATGCCGTCGATCACGGTATCGAAATGCCCGAGCAGCGCATGCTGGCCGGTAAGCCGGCCGAGGGCCTGATCCGCCTGCGCGCCTCGCACCAGGCAGGTTTGCTGGTGCTGGAGTTGAGCGACGACGGCAACGGCGTCGATCTTGAGCGCCTGCGCGGCACCATCGTCGACCGGCACCTGTCGCCACTGGAAACCGCTCAGCGCCTGAGTGAAGAAGAACTGCTGACGTTCCTGTTTCTGCCGGGGTTCAGCCTGCGCGACAAGGTCACCGAAGTGTCCGGGCGCGGCGTCGGCCTGGATGCGGTGCAGCATATGGTGCGCCAACTGCGCGGCGCGGTGGTGCTGGAGCAGACGGCGGGGCGCGGCAGCCGCTTCCACCTTGAGGTGCCGCTGACCCTGTCGGTGGTGCGCAGCCTGGTGGTGGAAGTCGGCGAGGAAGCCTATGCGTTCCCGCTGGCGCACATCGAACGCATGTGCGACCTGGCCCCCGATGACATCGTGCAACTGGAAGGCCGCCAGCATTTCTGGCACGAGGGCCGCCACGTCGGCCTGGTCGCCGCCAGCCAGTTGCTGCAGCGCCCGCCGGGGCAGAGCAATGAGGAGACGCTTAAAGTCGTGGTGATCCGCGAGCGCGATGCGGTGTATGGCATCGCGGTGGAGCGCTTTATCGGCGAGCGCACGCTGGTGGTGTTGCCGCTGGATGATCGCCTCGGCAAGGTTCAGGATATTTCTGCCGGCGCCTTGCTGGACGACGGTTCGGTGGTGTTGATCGTCGACGTTGAAGACATGCTGCGTTCGGTGGACAAGCTGCTCAATACCGGCCGCCTGGAACGCATCGCCCGGCGTAGCCAGCAGGCCACCGAGGCGCCGCGTAAACGCGTGCTGGTGGTGGACGACTCGCTCACTGTGCGTGAGCTGCAACGCAAATTGTTACTTAATCGCGGTTATGAAGTGGCTGTCGCGGTCGATGGCATGGATGGCTGGAACGCGTTGCGTTCCGAAGACTTCGACCTGCTCATCACTGACATTGATATGCCTCGCATGGACGGTATTGAATTGGTCACACTCTTGCGCCGTGACAGTCGCCTGCAATCGTTGCCGGTGATGGTGGTGTCGTACAAGGATCGCGAAGAAGACCGGCGTCGTGGACTGGATGCCGGCGCCGACTATTATTTAGCGAAAGCCAGTTTCCATGACGATGCCTTGCTGGACGCCGTGATGGAACTGATCGGAGGCGCACGGGCATGAGGATTGCGATCGTCAATGACATGCCCATGGCGGTGGAGGCCTTGCGTCGCGCCTTGAGTTTTGAACCCGCGCACCAGGTGGTGTGGGTGGCCAGCAACGGTCTGGAAGCCGTGCAGCACTGCGCCGAGGTGGTCCCGGACCTGATCCTGATGGACCTGATCATGCCGGTGATGGATGGCGTGGAGGCTACGCGGCGGATCATGGCCGAGACCCCGTGCCCGATCGTGATTGTCACCGTCGACCGCCAGGCCAATGTCAGCCGCGTGTTCGAAGCCATGGGCCATGGCGCCCTGGATGTGGTGGATACGCCGGCGCTGGGCGTTGGCAACGCCAAGGATGCGGCGGCGCCGTTGCTGCGCAAAATCCTCAATATTGGCTGGCTGGTCGGCCAGCGCGGCAGCCGGGTGCGCACCGAAACGGCGCCCCAGCGCGGCACCGGCAAACGTCAAAGCCTGGTGGCGATTGGTTCGTCGGCCGGCGGGCCGGCTGCCCTGGAAATCCTGCTCAAGGGTTTGCCACGGGACTTTTCGGCGGCCATCGTGCTGGTGCAGCATGTGGATCAGGTGTTTGCCGCAGGCATGGCCGAGTGGCTGAGCAGCGCGTCCGGCCTGCCGGTGCGCCTGGCGCGTGAGGGCGAGCCGCCACAAAGCGGTGTGGTCCTGCTGGCCGGCACCAACCACCACATCCGCCTGTTGAAAAACGGCACGCTGGCCTATACCGCAGAGCCGGTTAACGAGATTTACCGGCCTTCCATCGACGTGTTTTTTGAAAGCGTCGCCAGCCATTGGAACGGCGACGCCGTCGGCGTATTGCTGACCGGCATGGGTCGCGACGGCGCCCAGGGGCTCAAATTGCTGCGTGAACAAGGATATTTGACCATCGCCCAGGATCAACAGAGCTCGGCGGTGTATGGCATGCCCAAAGCGGCGGCGGCCATTGATGCCGCTGTTGAAATTCGCCCACTGGACAGAATTGCGCCCCGATTGCTGGAGGTCTTTGCAAAATGATCAAACCCTCCGCGGTGCCGGCATGCAGGAAAGTAATTCAGGTGACTGCACATGAATGATTTACAGATCGACGACATCAAGACCGACGAAAATGCCGCCATGGTGTTGCTGGTCGACGACCAGGCCATGATCGGCGAAGCGGTGCGGCGCGGCCTGGCCCATGAGGAAAACATCGACTTCCACTTTTGCGCCGACCCGCATCAGGCGATTGCCCAGGCAATTCGCATCAAGCCCACGGTGATCCTGCAGGATCTGGTCATGCCGGGCCTTGATGGCCTGACGCTGGTGCGTGAATACCGCAACCATCCGGCCACCGCGAATATCCCGATCATCGTGCTGTCGACCAAGGAAGACCCGCTGATCAAGAGCGCGGCGTTCGCGGCCGGGGCCAACGACTATTTGGTCAAGCTGCCGGACAACATCGAGCTGGTGGCGCGCATCCGCTATCACTCGCGTTCGTACATGACGCTGTTGCAGCGGGATGCGGCGTATCGGGCGCTGCGGGTCAGCCAGCAGCAGTTGCTGGACACCAATCTGGTGCTGCAACGGTTGATGAACTCCGACGGTCTTACCGGGCTGTCCAATCGCCGGCATTTCGATGAGTACCTTGAGCTGGAATGGCGTCGCGCCATGCGTGACCAGACTCAGTTGTCGTTGTTGATGATCGATGTGGATTTCTTCAAGACCTACAACGACAGCTTTGGCCATGTCGAAGGTGACGAAGCGTTGCGCAAAGTCGCTGCGACGATCCGCGAAGCCAGCAGTCGTCCTTCCGATCTGCCGGCACGTTATGGCGGTGAAGAGTTTGCGCTGGTGCTGCCGAACACCTCGCCGGGCGGCGCACGCCTGGTGGCAGAAAAGCTGCGCATGGCCGTGGCGGCGCTGAAAATCCCGCACATTGCCCCGGCCGAAGGCGCGAGCCTGACCATCAGCATCGGCCTGTCGACCCTGACGCCGGTGCAGGGCACGGATTGCCGGCAGCTGATCATGGCGGCGGATAAAGGCTTGTACACGGCCAAGCACAATGGGCGCAATCAGGTCGGTATCGAGTGACCTGAGGCCGTGCCCCATTCAATGTGGGAGGGGGCTTGCCCCCGATAGCGGTGGGGCAGTCACAACATCATTGACTGACAGGCTGCCATCGGGGGCAAGCCCCTCCCACATTTGGATCTTCATGGGGCTTGGATTGTGTACAAATCCGGCCTTTTCGCCAAGCGGGCTGCCGTTCCCGCTGGTTTGTCGTTATACTCGTCGGCTTTCAAAAGTTCGCCAACGAGTGCTGCCCGCCATGGAAATCAACCCGATCCTTAACACCATCAAGGACCTGTCCGAGCGCTCCGAAACTATTCGGGGGTATCTTTGACTACGATCAAAAGCATGAGCGTCTGACCGAAGTCAATCGCGAGCTTGAAGATCCGGCTGTCTGGAACAAACCTGAATACGCCCAGGAACTGGGCCGCGAGCGCGCTGCGCTGGCACAGATCGTCGACACGCTCGACGAACTGAACACCGGTCTGGGCGATTGCCGCGACCTGCTGGACATGGCCGTCGAAGAAAACGACGAAGGCGCAGTGGGCGATGTCGTCGCCGAGCTGGCCCGTCTCGAGGAAAACCTCGCCAAGCTTGAATTCCGCCGCATGTTCAGCCACGAAATGGACCCGAACAACGCCTACCTGGACATCCAGGCCGGTTCCGGCGGCACCGAGGCCCAGGACTGGGCCAACATCCTGTTGCGCATGTACCTGCGCTGGGCTGACAAACGCGGTTTCGACGCGACCATCATGGAGCTGTCGGCCGGTGAAGTCGCTGGCATCAAAGGCGCGACCGTGCACATCAAGGGTGAATACGCCTTTGGCTGGCTGCGCACCGAGATCGGCGTGCACCGCCTGGTGCGCAAGAGCCCATTCGACTCCGGCAACCGTCGCCATACCTCGTTCTCGGCGGTGTTCGTCTCGCCAGAGATCGACGACAAGGTCGAAATCGAGATCAACCCGGCCGACCTGCGGATCGACACCTATCGCTCCTCCGGTGCCGGTGGTCAGCACGTAAACACCACCGACTCGGCCGTACGTATTACCCACGTACCGACCAACACCGTGGTCAGCTGCCAGAACGAACGTTCCCAGCACGCGAACAAGGACACCGCCATGAAAATGCTGCGGGCCAAGTTGTACGAGCAGGAAATGCAGAAGCGCAACGCCGCTTCCCAGGCGCTGGAAGACACCAAGTCGGATATCGGCTGGGGTCACCAGATCCGTTCGTATGTGCTTGATGCGTCGCGGATCAAGGATCTGCGCACTAACATCGAGCGCAGTGACTGCGACAAGGTGCTCGACGGCGACATTGACGAATACCTGGAAGCCAGCCTGAAATCTGGCTTGTAACACATGCAATGCGGGATTGGCTGACACCCCTCGATCCCTGTGGGAGCGGGCTTGCCCGCGATCCCCAGCCACAGGCTGGGGCAACGAACCTGATGGAAAATTTAAAGACATGAGCGACCAACAACTCGACCCGCAAGCCCTGCAACAGGAAGAAAACTCCCTGATCGCCCTGCGCAAGGAAAAGCTTGCTGCCGAGCGCGCCAAGGGCAATGCCTTCCCCAACGACTTCCGCCGCGAAAACTACTGCGATGCCTTGCAGAAGCAATACGCGGACAAGACCAAGGAAGAGCTGGCAGAGGCTGCAATCCCGGTCAAGGTTGCCGGTCGCATCATGCTCAACCGTGGCTCGTTCATGGTGATTCAGGACATGACCGGTCGCATCCAGGTCTACGTCAACCGTAAAACCCTGCCGGAAGAAACCCTGGCCTCGGTGAAAACCTGGGACATGGGCGACATCATTGCCGCCGAAGGCACCCTGGCCCGTTCCGGCAAGGGCGACCTGTACGTCGAAATGACCAGCGTGCGCCTGCTGACCAAATCCCTGCGCCCGCTGCCGGACAAGCACCACGGCCTGACCGACACCGAACAGCGCTACCGCCAGCGCTACGTTGACCTGATCGTCAACGAAGACGTGCGCCAGACGTTCCGTGTGCGTTCGCAGGTGATTGCGCACATCCGCAGCTTCCTGATGAAGCGCGACTTCCTGGAAGTGGAAACGCCGATGTTGCAAACCATCCCCGGTGGTGCCGCAGCCAAGCCGTTCGAAACCCACCACAACGCGCTGGACATGGAAATGTTCCTGCGCATTGCGCCTGAGCTGTACCTCAAGCGCCTGGTGGTTGGCGGCTTCGAAAAAGTCTTCGAGATCAACCGCAACTTCCGTAACGAAGGCGTCTCGACCCGTCACAACCCAGAATTCACCATGTTGGAGTTCTACCAGGCTTACGCCGACTACGAAGACAACATGGACCTGACCGAAGAGTTGTTCCGCGAGCTGGCGCAGCTGGTCCTGGGCAGCACCGACGTGCCGTACGGCGACAAGGTGTTCCACTTCGGCGAGCCGTTCGTGCGCCTGTCGGTGTTCGATTCGATCCTCAAGTACAACCCTGAGCTGACCGCCGATGACCTGAACGACATCGACAAGGCCCGCGCCATCGCCAAGAAAGCCGGCGCCAAGGTGCTGGGCTTCGAAGGCCTGGGCAAACTGCAGGTGATGATTTTCGAAGAGCTGGTTGAGCACAAGCTGGAGCAGCCGCACTTCATCACCCAGTACCCGTTCGAAGTGTCGCCGCTGGCCCGTCGCAACGATGACAACCCGAACGTCACCGACCGTTTCGAGCTGTTCATCGGCGGGCGCGAAATCGCCAACGCTTATTCCGAGCTTAACGATGCCGAAGACCAGGCCGAGCGCTTCATGGCCCAGGTGGCCGACAAGGACGCTGGCGACGACGAGGCGATGCACTACGACGCCGACTTCGTCCGCGCCCTGGAATACGGCATGCCGCCAACCGCCGGTGAAGGTATCGGCATCGACCGGTTGGTGATGTTGTTGACCAACTCGCCGTCGATCCGCGATGTGATCTTGTTCCCGCACATGCGGCCACAAGCGTAACCGTAGTGAAATCCGAAGCCGCCTTTTATAAGGCGGCTTTTTTATGTGGCGTATTCAGCCGTCAAGAGAACGGCGCCAGGTGATCGTTCCCACACTGTGCGTAGGAACGCAGCCCGTGACGCTCCGCGTCACCCTTTAAAGGAAGATCTGTCGTGAACCGCGTAATGGCTCAAGAAGGTGCCGCCGGCATTGCTGCTGCCGTGGCTGAAAGTGTTCAGTACCAGGGCCGCAAGGCCAGTCGGCGGGGCAGCGAGCAGCGCAGGCAGGATATTCTCGATGCGGCCATGCGCATCGTCGTGCGCGATGGTGTACGTGGCGTGCGCCACCGCGCCGTGGCGGCAGAGGCGGGCGTGCCGTTGTCGGCCACCACCTACTATTTCAAGGATATCGATGACCTGCTCACCGATACCTTCGCTCAATACGTGGAACGCAGCGCTGCCTTCATGGGCAAGCTGTGGGTGCGCAACGAAGGCCTGCTGCGCGAGATGGTCGCCTATGGCGATGGCAGCCCGCAGTCGCGCTCGCAATTGGCCGATGACATCGCGCGGCTCACCGCCGACTACGTGATGCGCCAACTGACCAACCGCCGTGAACACCTGATGGCCGAGCAGGCCTTTCGCCAGGAAGCCTTGCTCAACCCGCGTCTGGCGCAACTGGTGCGGTCCCATCAGCAGATTCTGTTGCAGGGCACCGGGCAGTTTTTCCAGGTCTTGGGTTCCCGCGAGCCGCAACAGGATGCCAAAGTGTTGACGGCGATAATCGGTCGGATGGAATATCAGGGCCTGCTTGGCGGCCCAGAGCCTCTGACCGGTGAAGAGATGCTTGAGATCCTCAAGCGTTATATGCATTTGGTGCTGGCTTCGGTCTAGCACACCCTGTGCGCTATCCGCTTTATGTGGGGGCTGGCTTGCCTGCGATAGCATCGCCTTGGATTACCTGATGCACCGAGGCGCCTGTATCGCAGGCAAGCCAGCTCCGACACTTGATGGAGTACGCAATGAAAGCCTGGCATGTCGCGTTGATCGCCCTGTCGTTCCTGTTGCTCAGCGGTTGCCTGGTGACTTTCAAGGACCCGCTGCCGGCGCGCGACGCTGCGCCGGCCGCCTTGCTTGGCCATTGGTCGAGCAAGAATGCCTGGGGCGAGCCGCTTAACCTGCAGATCACGCGCGTCGGCGAGCACCGCTATAAAGCCGTGAGCTACCCTAAAGCCAAGCCGGCCCAGCGCGATGAGTACCTGTTTACCGTGGTGCGCCATGGCAACCGCTGGTATTTGTCGGCGCCGTTGCCGGACAAACTGGGTGGGCATTTCATCCTCGCCGGCTTTGACTTTGAAAGCGAAGGCGACAAAAAGCCTGAATTGGTGGTCTACAACCTCGACCTTGAGCAGATCCACCAAGCCATCGGCCAACACGTGCTGCACGGCAGCACCGTCGACACGGTCGAAGGCGCCGGCGTGCTGGTGGACAGCTCCATGGACCAGGTGTTTGCCTACCTGGATGACCCGGCCAATGCCGATGTGTTCGTTGAAGCCGTGCGCTACCAGCGCGCGGGCAAATAACGTTTAAAGAGGAAGCACCGGGTGGACGATTACCAGCAGACGATACGCACCTTGTCTGATCGCATTGTGCTGGCGCAAACACCGATTCGCGTCCTCGACGCCGTGAAGTGGGACGAGAACATTCGTCAGGGTTTCCTCAAGGCCAAGGGCAAGGCGATGCCGGCCGTGGACCGCGACTACTACCTGAACCGGCCACTGTCGTTCGATTCCAGCGCAGTCAAGCTGGAGTTCCAGAACATCGAGCGCGACATCACTCGCCGCCTCGGCCAGTTCAGCCCGGTGGGGCAGATCATGCGGCGCATGTGCCGTGAATACCGCATGGTGGTGCGCATGCTCGAAGCGCGCGGCACCGAGGATTTCGGTCTGATCTCCCAGGAGCTGTATGGCGCCGCCTCCGATGCGTTCCACGCCGGCGATCCGACCCTGGCCGACTTGGGCCTGATGCTGTCTGACTACCTGAACAACATCGACGGCCGTGGCGACCTCAAGGACGAAGCCAAGACCCTCACCGCCAAGGATGCAGTGGCGTTGCTGCAAACCCGCCTGAACAAGGTGTTTGGCGAAGCCGAAGAAACCATCCGCGTATTTGAGTCCGACGGGATTGTCGCGGACGCGGCGGCTGGCGCCGACTACATCAAGATCCGCGCCGATGCGATGTTCAACGACCGCGATGTGCGTGCGCTGGAAGTGCATGAAGGCTTGGTGCACGTCGGCACCACGCTTAATGGCCAGAACCAGCCGATCTGCACCTTCCTGTCCAAGGGCCCGCCGTCGTCCACGGTGACCCAGGAAGGCCTGGCGATTCTGATGGAGATCATCACCTTCGCCTCCTACCCGAGCCGCTTGCGCAAATTGACCAACCGCACCCGTGCCATCCATATGGTCGAGGAGGGCGCCGATTTCCTGCAGGTGTTCGAATTCTTCCGTGAGCAAGGCTTTGAGATGGCCGAAAGCTACGGCAATGCCAGCCGGGTTTTCCGCGGCTCGACGCCGACCGGTCTGCCGTTTACCAAGGATTTGTCCTACCTCAAGGGCTTTATCATGGTCTACAACTACATCCAGCTGGCCGTGCGCAAAGGCAAGCTGGAACAAGTGCCGCTACTGTTCTGCGGCAAGACCACGCTGGAAGACATGCGCACCCTGCGCCAATTGGTCGATGAAGGCCTGGTGGTGCCGCCCAAGTACCTGCCCGAGCAGTTTCGCGACATGAACGCGCTGGCGGCGTGGATGTGCTTCTCCAACTTCCTCAACCACTTGAGCCTGGACCGGATCGAGGCGGATTACTCGAATATCCTGTAGGCGATAGTCCTGAAAAAACCGGATCAAAAGGTGGGCGCTGGCAAGCCAGCTCCCACCTTTGATCTCTATTGATCTTAAGACTGATTTCCAACCCACTTACGAGGCTTCAACGGATGAGAATCCTCGGCATTCTTTGCCTGCTACTCACATTGAACGGCTGCAGCTCGCTGCTGTTCTACCCTGAACCCGGCCTGCCGTTCACGCCGGAAAAAGCCCATCTGCAGTACCGCGATGTCACCCTGACCACCGCCGACGGGGTAAAGCTTCACGCCTGGTGGCTGCCGGCCAAATCCGGCGTGCCAGTCAAAGGCACGGTGCTGCACTTGCATGGCAATGGCGGCAACCTGGCGTGGCACCTGGGGGGCAGTTGGTGGTTGCCGGAACAGGGCTATCAAGTGCTGCTGCTGGACTACCGCGGGTACGGTTTGTCGGAAGGCAAGCCGTCGTTGCCGGCGATCTACCAGGACATTGATGCGGCGTTCAACTGGATCGACAAGGCGCCCGAAACCCAGGGTCAACCGTTGATTGTGTTGGGTCAAAGCCTGGGTGGGGCACTCGCTGTGCATTACCTGGCGGCGCACCCGCAGCGCCAGCCGCAGCTCAAGGCGCTGGTATTGGACGGGGTGCCCGCCAGTTATCGTGACGTAGGACAATTCGCTCTGAGTACGTCCTGGATAACATGGCCGTTTCAAGTGCCCCTGTCCTGGCTGGTGCCCGATGCTGACAGTGCGATCAACGCCATGCCGCAACTGACCGGCGTACCCAAGCTGCTGTTTCATAGCCTGGATGATCCGATCGTGCCGCTGGCCAATGGCATTCGCCTGTATCAGGCCGCGCCGCCGCCCAGGGTGTTGCAGTTGACGCGTGGCGGCCATGTGCAGACGTTTGCCGACAAGACCTGGCAAACCGTGATGCTGCGTTATCTGGACGACCCGCAGCACTTCAATGGCCTGCGCCGCCTGGGGGAAATCCCCAACTACCCGAACCCTAACGTTGACACGTCAGAGAGCCCGCAATGAGCGAAGAACGCAACATGATCCCGCTGATCCTCACCGGCGTCGGCACCATCATCGGCACCGTCGGTTGCCTGTGGTATTACGGCTACCTGCACTTCGCCAAGCCGGAAGATGCGTTGCTGCTCAGCGACTTCACCCTGCTCAAGACGGTGCCGGGCGAGGATTACAAAATCTCCCTCACGCCAGCGGCGCAAGTGGCGCAGTGCGTCGACGGTGTGTTGGTGATGTTTGATACCGAACAAAAAGGCTTGAGCGGCGTGCTGGTGAACAACAAGAAGCAGGCCGTGCGTTGCATGGGCCAGGAGACGCCGCAACTGCAGGAGTGACCTGCGCTTTATCGCAGCCACATGATCACGGAAATATCTGGAACCGTATCGCGTAAGAAGCCACTGAATGACGTGTCAGTGTTGCTGATAGTTAACTTGCGTATATCGAATCCGGGAGAGTGATCATGGTTGGTGGAATTGGCGCGATCAGTAAGATGTTGGAAATGGCCCAGGGCGCAGCAAAGCTGGGGCAGGGCGGCGAGGATGGCGCTCAAGACGCCCAGAAGCAAGAGAAGCAAGACCCGATGAAGATGCTCATGGACATGCTGTCGAAGGCGGCGGGCGGTTCTCAGGGCGGCAGCGCCGAGGACCAGAAGGGCCCGCAGGAACTGGAGAAACTGATGGCGGGCCGACAAGGTATGGAGGCCATGATGCCCGCCGATGACAGCAGCCGTAAAATCGAAGTCTGAGGCATAAAAAAACCCACCGAAAGGTGGGTTTTTTTTTACTGCTTCAATCGATCAATTAGCAACGGAAGAACGTGGCTTGACCGGCTGGTTGTCGTTGGAGATGGTCACTTCAACGCGACGGTTCATGGCACGGCCCGAGGCGCTGCCGTTGTCGGCAACCGGGTATTCCTTGCCGTAACCCTGGGTCACGATGCGCGAGATATCCACGCCTTGTTGAGCCAGTGCGCGCTGCACGGAAGCGGCACGACGCTCGGACAGGCTCTGGTTGTACGAGTCGGAGCCGGTGCTGTCGGTGTAGCCTTCGACGATCACTTTACGGTCCGGGTTGTCACGCAGGAACTGCGCCAGCTTGGTGATGTTGACCAGGCCGCTGGATTTCAGATCGGACTTGTTGGTGGCGAACAGCACATCACCGAAAGTCACCAGGGTGCCGCGATCAGTTTGCTTGGCGTTCAAGCTGTCTTGCAGTTGCTTGATCTGGGCGTCACGGGCTTGCAGCAGAGCGCGAGCACGTTCGTCGCCAGCGTTTTTCAGCTTGGCTTCGGACTCACGCAGCACGATGGTGTCTTTGGCCACTTCAACGCGCTGGTTGGTCAGGTAAGCCAGTTGGTCGACCTTCTTTTCGTCTTCCTTGTCGCGGTAGGCCTTGTCAGCCTTGTCCAGCCAGTCGCTGGCGTCCTTGGTTTCCAGCGCCGCAAGCTTGGTGGCTTGTGGGTTGGTCTGCAGGGCCGAGAAGTTGGTCCGTGCGTTTTCCAGGTTCGCGTTCGGCGGGGTGGAGCAGGCCGCCAGGGCAACGCTCATCGCCAGCAGAGCAGGGATCATCAATTGTTTACGCATAGTCGTGTCGTCCTTTCAATTCGATTTCGGGTGCAATGCAATCAGGGGCGTTGGCTTATTGCTGTTGGATAACAGCTGGGCGCATACCTTCCTGACGCAGCTCCTGAACAGCTTTCTGGGAGTCCTTCACAGCCTGTTGGGCTTTGGCGGCCTGAGCTTTACGCTCTGCGACGCGAGCGTCCCACTCGGCTTGTTCGGCCAGCTGACGAGCCTTGTCGTAGTTCTTGTCATGCATGGCGATTTCGGCTTCTTTGAGCTTGTCCTGAGCCGACTTCATTTCCACAGCTGCGTACTCGGTGCCGCCGGCGCTTACAGCGCTGTTGACCGCAGATTGGGTCACGGCGTATTGCTCGGTCGGTGGGTTGCCGGCGCAGCCCGCCAGAACGAAGCTGGTGCCGATTGCCAGCGCGGCCAATTTAAGCCCGCGCAGGTGGTTAAACGAGGTTTTGGCAGTGCTGGTCTTCATCGTCTTCAACTCCATTGGGTAACTCCTGAAAAACATCAAAATCCATGGCACTGGTCGGCGGTTCGGGTCTCGGCGGCAAGGCTCGAAACACTTATTCAAACGGCCGTTCCAAGTGATGGCTTACTGGCTGTGACCGGAGGCTTTTTTCAAAAGTTCAGAGAAGATGGCGAATTGCCTAAAAAAATATCTGACTGAATGGTCAGCGTTTAAAAGTTGGAACTTTCGACGCGCGCAGAGGTACTCCGGACCCGTGAAAGGCCCGGAATACTTGGGTCGAAAGAGGTTTTGCAGGTGTGTATCAGTGCTGCTGTTCGTCAGCACTGTCTGACAAATCATGCAGATAGCGCCGGGACAACGTGAGAAAGCGTGGCGTCGGGCCCACGTCTTCGTAGAGGGGATCACCCTCTTCGTCGGTGGCAATCACGTGCTGGCCCTTGACGTAGGGAAAGCTCGCTTCCAGCTCTTCAAGGGCGGCGCCGATCAGCTCGCCGAGCAGTTCTTCGGTGTGGCGCTTGGGGTACATCTCGGCAATGGCGGCCAGCCGTGCAGCAGACTCCACATCCAGATGAATCGCGTACTCGGTCTTGGTCAGGCGACCCGTGGCGTTCTCTTCCCAATGCTGGGCCAGTTCTCGAATCTTCATGGCAACCTCAATGAGCTCGCAGTAGCAGGCAGTGATGAGTGTCCGGCCGCCAGCGCGGTTAACGCGGCGACTCACTGTTGAGACTAGCTGCAACTCACAAGGTTTAAAGTGTCTTGTCAGAAACCGACGCGGGCGGCACTCTGGAACCCCTGCGCGTCCCGGATTTCTGGCTGGAGATTGGCTGATGAGTGATATCGATGCACGCTTGCGTGAGGATGTTCACCTGCTGGGTGAGCTGTTGGGCAACACCATTCGAGAGCAGTATGGCGACGAGTTTCTCGACAAGATCGAGCAGATCCGCAAAGGCGCCAAGGCCGACCGCCGTGGAGCCGTAGCCGAGCAAGCCGCCGGCGAGGAACTCAGCGCCAGCTTGAACCAATTGCAGGAAGACGAACTGCTGCCCGTGGCGCGAGCCTTCAACCAGTTCCTCAACCTGGCCAACATTGCCGAGCAATACCAATTGATCCACCGGCGCGATGAGTCGCAACCGGCACCGTTCGAATCCCGTGTGTTGCCCGAGTTGCTGGCCCGCCTGCAAAGCGAAGGTCACAGCAACGAGTCGCTGGCCCGCCAGTTGGCGCGACTGGAGATTGAACTGGTCCTCACTGCCCACCCCACCGAAGTGGCGCGGCGTACCCTCATTCAGAAATACGATGCGATTGCCGCGCAACTGGCGCTGCAGGACCACCGCGACCTCACCAGTGCCGAGCGCGAACAGATCCGTGAACGCCTGCAACGGCTGATCGCCGAAGCCTGGCACACCGAAGAAATCCGCCGCGTACGGCCCACCCCGGTGGACGAAGCAAAATGGGGTTTTGCGGTGATCGAGCATTCGCTGTGGCACGCCATCCCCAACTACTTGCGCAAAGCCGACCATGCCCTGCACGCCGCTACCGGCCTGCACTTGCCGCTGGAGGCAGCGCCGATCCGCTTTGCTTCGTGGATGGGCGGCGACCGTGACGGCAACCCGAATGTCACCGCACCGGTGACCCGTGAAGTGCTGTTGCTCGCACGTTGGATGGCGGCGGATTTGTACCTGCGCGACATCGATCACCTGGCGTCCGAGCTGTCGATGCAACAGGCCAGCCCGGCGTTGCAGGCCAAGGTGGGCGACAGCGTCGAGCCTTATCGCGCCTTGCTCAAGCAACTGCGCGAACGTCTGCGCGCCACGCGCCAATGGGCGCACACCTCGCTGACCGCCAACACCCCGGCGCCGGCCGAAGTGTTGCAGAACAACCGTGACCTGCTGGACCCGCTGGAGTTGTGTTATCAGTCGCTGCACGCGTGCGGCATGGGCGTGATCGCCGATGGCCCGTTGCTCGACTGCCTGCGCCGTGCGGTGACCTTTGGCCTGTTCCTGGTACGCCTGGACGTGCGCCAGGATTCCAGCCGGCATTCGTCGGCGATGACCGAAATCACCGATTACCTGGGCTTGGGTCGTTATGAAGACTGGGACGAAGAGGCACGCATCAGTTTCCTGACCCAGGAGCTGACCAATCGCCGACCGCTGCTGCCGGGCTACTTCAAACCGTCGGCGGACACTGCCGAGGTGTTGAACACCTGCAAGGAAATCGCCGCCGCGCCCGCTGCGTCGCTCGGCTCGTATGTCATCTCGATGGCAGGCGCCGCCTCCGATGTGCTGGCGGTGCAACTGCTGCTTAAAGAGTCGGGCGTGCAACGGCCGATGCGGGTGGTGCCGTTGTTCGAAACCCTGGCCGACCTGGATAACGCCGGGCCGGTCATGGAAACCCTGCTGCAATTGCCGGGCTATCGCGCGCGGTTGCAAGGCCCGCAGGAAGTCATGATTGGCTACTCGGACTCAGCCAAGGATGCCGGCACCACTGCCGCCGCCTGGGCACAGTACCGGGCACAGGAACGCTTGGTGGATATCTGCCGCGAACAACAGGTGGAATTGCTGTTGTTCCACGGTCGCGGCGGCACCGTCGGCCGTGGCGGCGGCCCGGCGCACGCGGCGATCCTGTCGCAGCCGCCGGGCTCGGTGGCGGGGCGTTTCCGTACCACCGAGCAAGGCGAAATGATCCGCTTCAAGTTCGGCTTGCCGGACATCGCTGAGCAGAACCTCAACCTGTACCTGGCCGCCGTCTTGGAAGCCACGCTGTTGCCACCGCCACCACCGGAGCCTGCCTGGCGCCATTTGATGGATGAATTGGCAGCAGACGGTGTCAGCGCCTACCGCGCCGTGGTGCGGGAAAATCCGCAGTTCGTCGAGTACTTTCGCCAGTCCACGCCTGAGCAGGAGCTCGGCCGCTTGCCGCTCGGCAGTCGCCCGGCCAAGCGCCGCGCGGGCGGGATCGAAAGCCTGCGGGCCATTCCATGGATCTTCGGCTGGACCCAAACCCGCCTGATGCTGCCTGCGTGGCTCGGCTGGGAAGCAGCACTCAGCAAGGCCCTGGAGCGGGGTGAAGGCGAGTTGCTGGGGCAGATGCGCGAGCAGTGGCCGTTCTTCCGCACGCGCATCGACATGCTGGAAATGGTGCTGGCCAAGGCCGATGCCGATATTGCCCGCCTGTATGACGAGCGCCTGGTGCAACCGGACCTGCTGCCATTGGGTGCGCACTTACGCGACCTATTGTCGCAGGCGTGCAGCGTGGTGCTTGGCCTGACTGGCCAGTCGCAACTGCTGGCCCACAGCCCGGACACCCTTGAGTTCATCCGTCTGCGCAACACCTACCTCGACCCGTTGCACTTGCTGCAGGCCGAGTTGCTGGCGCGCTCGCGTGAGCAGGAAGCCGCACAGGACAGCCCTCTGGAACAGGCGCTGCTGGTGTCTGTGGCCGGTATTGCCGCCGGTTTGCGCAACACCGGTTAAAGTTTTCTGCGTGTTCTCAACGGCTTGCAGATAAACCATGACGACCGCCCCGAAAAGGGCGGTCGGCGTTTGCGGGGCAAGGTTGCACTCAGGCACACCCGAGCTGTGACGCATGCCGGGCGTGGGTTCCTGCGACTTTCGGCGGCTTGTATGGATAGAGCCCGCTGTGTATCTTGATCAGCCTTTGGCCGTTTGATCGGCCTGGACCCATATTTTTACGAGATTGGCCCCACGCGGCGAATCCGAGCGTCATCTCTATAAAAAATTGAGGAGCACATCGATGCGCGTCATTCTGCTGGGAGCTCCCGGGGCCGGTAAAGGTACTCAGGCAAAGTTCATCACTGAAAAATTCGGCATTCCACAAATCTCCACCGGCGACATGCTGCGCGCGGCCGTCAAGGCCGGCACCGAGCTGGGCCTGATCGCAAAAAGCGTGATGGACAGCGGCGGCCTGGTTTCCGATGACCTGATCATCAACCTGGTCAAGGAACGCATCAGCCAGGAAGACTGCAAGAACGGCTTCCTGTTCGACGGTTTCCCACGCACCATTCCCCAGGCCGAAGCCTTGGTGAAAGCCGGCGTCGAGCTGGATGCCGTGGTTGAAATCGCAGTTGAAGACGAAGAAATCGTCCAGCGCATCGCCGGTCGTCGTGTTCACGAAGCCTCGGGCCGCGTTTACCACATCGTCTACAATCCGCCTAAAGTGGCCGGCAAGGACGATGTCACCGGCGACGACCTGGTGCAGCGTAAAGACGACACTGAAGAAACCGTGCGTCATCGCCTGTCGGTCTACCATTCGCAGACCAAGCCGCTGGTGGATTTCTACCAGAAGTTGTCTGCTGCCAACGGCAAGCCGAAGTACAGCCACATCCCTGGCGTCGGCTCCGTAGAAGCCATCACCGCCAAGGTGCTGCAAGCGTTGAGCTGATCCATCGATCGGCTTCACTGACAACGGCCCGCTTGCGGGCCGTTGTTGTTTATACTGGCGCACTTTTTTTCGACTTGGACACCGACACCCATGAGCACCCTGCTGGCCCTGGACACCGCGACTGAAGCTTGCTCCGTTGCCTTGCTGCACGATGGCAAGGTAACGAGCCACTACGAGGTGATCCCACGCCTGCATGCGCAGAAGCTGTTGCCGATGATCAAGCAACTGCTTGAGGACGCGGGCACCACGCTCGCGGCCGTCGACGCCATTGCCTTTGGCCGTGGCCCGGGTGCGTTCACCGGTGTGCGGATTGCCATCGGTGTGGTCCAGGGCCTGGCCTTTGCGTTGGAGCGTCCGGTATTGCCGGTCTCCAACCTGGCAGTGCTGGCCCAGCGTGCCTTGCGTGAACACGGCGCTTCGCAAGTCGCCGCGGCCATTGACGCGCGCATGGACGAAGTCTATTGGGGTTGCTACCGCGAGCACGCTGGCGAAATGCGCCTGGTGGGCGTCGAAGCAGTGCAATCGCCGCAGTCCTCTGTGTTGCCGGCGGATGCCAGCGGTGACTGGTTCGGTGCCGGCACTGGCTGGGGTTATGGCGAGCGTATCGGCGTAAAGCTGGTGGGTCAGGACGCTGCGATGTTGCCTCATGCCCAGGACTTGCTGACGCTGGCACGCTTCGCTTTCGAGCGTGGCGAAGCGATTCCGGCCGATCAGGCGGCGCCGGTTTATCTGCGCGATAAAGTCGCGCAGACCAAGGCTGAACGCGGGATTATTTGACGTCAAAAATGATGGCAATTTGGGGCAAAGTTCGCCAATCGTCAGAATTTGGCCCCGTTTTTAAACCTTTTACAAATTATGTGTTCTAGTTATCACCAGAGCATTTGCGCACCACGGAAAGTGCCGCTAAATTGCCATCATTGATACCGAGTCTGCATGTATGCGTATAGACGGCTTCTCCTCACAGTCCTACCCTCTCAAACGTAAGCCGCGCAAGGCGAACGTGACGGTAGACGATTCCGTCGAGGATTCGCCGGACTTCATCGAGGTCCAATCCGAGTCGCATGCCAGTTCTCATTCCAGCGCCCAAGGTTCAGCCGGCGCGCGTATCAGCGGTCTTCCCGCGCGTCAGCAAGACATGGTCTTCCCCCGCTCCATGAGCAAAAGCGTCGCTACCGCCCTGGCCAGCTACCTGACCACTGCCGGCTTTGTCGAATGGGATATGGAAGTGCTGGGTCTCGACATCCATATCTGATGCGTCTGCCTTACTTTATCGGTTGCCCGTCCTGGAGTGAAAACGCCTGGCGCGAGTACCTGTACCCTGCCGACGCACGCGCCAGCGACTACCTTTCGCTGTATGCCCAAGTCTTCAACGCCGTTGAAGGCAACACCACGTTTTATGCCCGACCCTCGGCCGCCACCGTGCAGCGCTGGTCTGAAATCATGCCCGCGGATTTTCGCTTCACCGCCAAATTCCCCGGCGACATCAGCCACAGTGGCGACCTGCTTGAGCAGTTGCCGGCAGCGGAAAGTTTTGTCGGCTTGATGAGCCCGTTGGGTGAGCGTGTCGCGCCTCTGTGGCTGCAACTGCCGGCGAGCTTTTCGCCCCAACGCCTGGGTGAACTGGCCGGTTTTATTGATGGACTGGAGCGCCCGCTGGCGGTGGAAGTGCGCCATCAGGCGTTCTTCGCCAAGGGCGATGACGAGCGCAGCCTCAACCGTCTGCTGCGTGACCGTGGCGTTGAGCGAATCTGCCTCGACCCGCGGGCGCTGTTCAGTTGCACCTCTACCTCAACCGCCGTGCTGCACGCCCAGTCGAAGAAACCCAAGGTGCCGCCGCGCCCGGCCGCGCTGACGCTGTTTCCCCAAGTGCGTTTCATTGGTCATCCGGAGCTGGAAGCCAACGACCCGTTCCTGGTGCCGTGGGTGGAAAAAGTCGCCGGTTGGATCGAGGAAGGCCGCACGCCGTATGTGTTCCTGCACACCTCGGATAACCGCCTTGCCGCGCAACTGGCGCTGCGTTTTCATCAACAACTGATGGCGCGTTTGCCGGGCCTGCCACCGCTGCCGACCTTGCATCGAGAACCCGCAGCGGAGCAACTGGGGTTACTCTAAGGCTCCTTTTTCCGCCAGGAGTCAGACATGGATGCCCAAACCCTTCGCGCCGAAACCTTCAAAGCCTTGCACGAGCGTGATCGCGCGTTCGTGATGCCCAACCCGTGGGACGCCGGCTCGGCCATCATGCTCGCCAGCCTGGGTTTTGAAGCCCTGGCCACCACCAGCGCAGGTTATGCATTCAGCCTGGGGCGGCCGGATGCGGAAGGTGCGTTGTCGCTGGAGGACACGCTGGGCAATGCGTCAGCCATCGTTCAGGCGACCGCACTGCCGGTGGCGGCCGATCTGGAAAACGGTTTCAGCGATACCCCCGAAGGCTGCGCCCAGACCATCCTGCGGGCGGCCGCCACGGGCATCGTCGGTGGCTCCATCGAAGACGCCACAGGCATTGCTGTCGACCCGATCTATCCGTTTGATTTGTCTGTTGAGCGCGTCGAGGCGGCGGTTGCGGCGGCCCGCAGTCTGCCATTTGCGTTCACCCTGACGGCCCGCGCAGAAAACCTCCTGCATGGTCGCCTGGATTTACCTGACACCATTCGCCGCCTGCAGGCCTACGCCGAGGCGGGTGCCGACGTGCTCTATGCGCCGGCGTTGAGCAGTGCCGAAGACGTGTTGGCGGTAGTCAGGGCGGTCGCGCCGAAACCGGTGAATGTGTTGATGTCCGGTGGCTTGAACCTCAGCGTCGCGCAATTGAGCGAGATGGGCGTGCGCCGCATCAGTGTCGGCTCGGCCATGGCGCTGGCGGCGTATGGCGAGTTCTACCGCGCTGCGCAGGAGGTCTACCAGTTGGGCACCTTTACCTTCACCGAGCGCAAGATGCCATTCAGCCAGGCCAACCAATTCTTCAAGGGCTGAGCCGTGCGTTTTCTCAGCGTGAGCGGTGCGCTGCTGTTGCTGGCGGGGGTGTTCGCAGTGGGCGTGTGGCGTGGCTGGGTGCCGTTGCCTGCCGAGTGGAACCCCTGGGCGCCGCTGGACGTGCGTGCGAAGCCGAACCTGCTCACGCGCTTCAAGCTTGGCCGCCTGCAGGATGATCCAGCGCTGTGCGATGAGGTGCTGAAAACCTCCGGCTTGCGCGTCAGCCATCAGGCTGACAGCCCGGCTGATGCCGCGTGCCCATTGCGCAATGTCTTGCGCGTACAAGGCGCTGACGTAGCCTTGAGCAGCAGCTTTCTCGCCAGTTGCCCGCTGGCCGTCGCCTTTGCCCTGTTCGAACGCCACAGCCTGCAACCTGCGGCGCAGGCGGTGTTTGGTCAGGCGGTGACGCGGGTCGATCACCTGGGCAGCTTCGCCTGTCGCAATATGTATAACCGTGCAGACGGGCGGCTCAGTCAGCACGCCTCGGCCAATGCCCTGGATATTGCCGGCTTCCGCCTGGCGGATGGGCGCAGCATCAGTGTGCTCAAGGATTGGCCGGGGACGGGCGACAGCGCGCGGTTTCTGCGCCAGGTGCGCGATGGCGCCTGCGATGATTTCAACGTGGTGTTGAGCCCGGACTACAACGCTGCTCATCGCAACCACTTTCATCTGGACATGGGGCGTTGGGGAGTGTGTCGCTGAGCCTCAGGCGGCCAGGCGCAGGTTGTTGAGGATCAGTGGGCGCGCCCAGTGGTAGTCGAAGTCGAGCGCTTTCTGTTGCGCCACCAGCTCTTCCTTTGGATAAGGCACGGCGGGCGGCGGCAGCAAGTCCAGTTCGAACTCGGCGATGGGCAGGTGCAGCGGCTGCGGTTCCGGCGCCGGCCCAGGCTCAGGCAGCGGCTGGCCGGCATTCAGCACCAGCGGGCGTACCCAGCCACTTTCAAAGTTCTGCTGGCGCTGTTGGGCAACGATTTCTTGCGCCGGGAATGGCGTAGCGGGTGGCGGCAGCAACTCGGTTTCGAATTCGGCGATCGGCAGGAACAGCGGTTCTGGCGGGGCGATCTCGGTGTCTTTCACGTCGCATTCACGCTGGGTGAGGATCTGCGACAGCAGGTCGGCGCCTTCGCTGGGTTCTACCGCCGGGTCTCTGGGTGCCGGTGCTTTGGCGGCGCGCGCGTCCGGCGTGTCGCCGAGCTGCTCGGCCAACGCCCGGGCGAAGAAGTCCTGCCACACATGACTCACCCCGGCCAGCGCTTGAGTATTGCGCAGGCCGTAGTGGTTGTGGGTCGGCAGTACACCGATGGTTAGGGGAAGAATGTCTGACATTTTTCTCGGTCGACGCTCAGCTCTGGCAAAATACCTGACTGTTGTTTTTATCGGCCGCTGTTTGCCGATCCTTAATATTTTTGAGCGTAGCGATTGATGAGCGAACAACCAGCGGCCAGCCGCATTCGGGTCGAGGCTTTGGCCGAAGGTTTTCAGGCGCGTGCCGAGCAGTGGGCGTCGCAGCTGGGCCTGCCTGTGCAACTGGAAGAGGCGGATTTTTCCCTGCAAGTGGGCGAGCACGGCCTGCAACTGCAGCAGCTCGGGCCCGATGCACCGGGGCCGGTGCGCGTGGATTTTGTCGAAGGTGGCGCGGCGCACCGGCGTCTATACGGCGGTGGCAGCGGGCAGATGATCGCCAAGGCGGTGGGCATTGCCCAAGGCGTGCGCCCACGCGTGCTGGACGCCACGGCGGGGCTGGGCAAGGACGCGTTCGTGCTGGCCAGCCTTGGCTGCGAGATGAGCCTGATCGAGCGCCAGCCGCTGATCGGCGCCTTGCTCGAAGACGGCCTGGCGCGTGGCGCGGATGACTTCGAAGTGGCGCCGATTGTGGCGCGCATGAAGTTGCTCAAGGGCAACTCCATCGACGTGATGCGCAATTGGGAAGGTGAGCCGCCGCAGGTGATCTACCTCGACCCGATGTTCCCTCATCGTGAGAAAACTGCGTTAGTGAAGAAGGAAATGCGCCTGTTCCGGCCGTTGGTGGGCGATGACCCGGACGCACCGGCGTTGCTCGCCGCGGCGTTGGCCTTGGCCAGTCACCGCGTGGTGGTCAAGCGTCCACGCAAGGCGCCGTGCATTGAAGGGCCAAAGCCGAGCCATGCGCTGGATGGCAAGTCGAGCCGGTATGACATTTATCCCAAGAAAGCGCTCAAGCCTTGAGGGCCTCATCGCAGGCAAGCCAGCTCCCACAGTTGACCGTGTTCTCATGCTGGAATGCATTCTCCTGTGGGAGCTGGCTTGCCTGCGATAGCGCCAGTCCAGACACCACCCAGCGTCAGGGCTTGTAAGCCCGCATAAACAACCCCACCACCTCCTGCACATGCGCCTCGGCGGCTTCTTCGCTCAGTTGCCCGCCGCAGCCATACAGCAAGCAGAAATTCGCCGTGCCCTTGAGCAGGCAAAAGAAGTGCTCGGCTGCTGTAAACGGTTTGTCGATGCTCAGCGCGCCGCTCTGGTGGATGCGGCTGAGCAGGCGCTCCATACCCTGCAGCATGCGCATCGGCCCGGCTTCAAAGAAGATCTGTGAGAGTTTCACGTCCTGATTGCCGGTGGTCATCATCAGGCGATGCAGGTTCACCGACTCCTCGCTGTTGATCAGCCGATGAAAGCCCCGTGCGATGTTCAGCAGCACGGTTTCCACCGGCATGCCGGCGGGCAGCTCGAAATACATCACCGGCAACTGTTCTTCGCACTTGGCCACGACGGCGGCGGTGAACAGCGTCTCTTTGTCGGTGAAGTGGCTGTAGACGGTCAGTTTCGACACGCCGGCCTCCATTGCCACGGCATCCATGCTGGTGCTGGCGTAGCCATTGCTCAAAAACAGATTTTTCGCGGCTTCGAGGATTGCTTGGCGTTTTGCCATGTCCTTGGGACGCCCGGGGCTATTGGTGTTTACAGGATTGTCGGACATTTTCACCTTTAATACTGGACTGGTGAGTTTGGTATTAATAACATACCGGCCAGTATAATTATTCCTAGCTCCATTTGCGAAAGGTCCTACAGCATGCGCAGCACTTTCCTGCCCCTTGCGTTGCCTGTCAGCCTGATCTTCCTGTTGGCCGCCTGCGGCCATGAAGAAGCGGCCCAAACCACCCTCCGTCCAGCCATGGTGGTGCAACCGCAGCCCTCGGCGCAGGCGATGGACAGCTTTCCAGGCGAGGTACGTGCCCGTTATGAGCCGGACCTGGCCTTTCGCATTGGCGGCAAAGTCAGTAAACGCCTCGTGGAGGAGGGCGAGCGGGTCAAGGCCAACCAACCGCTGGCCGAACTTGATCCGCAGGACGTACGCCTGCAACTGGAAGCCACGCGCGCCCAAGTGGCCGCCGCCGAAGCCAACCTGAGCCTGGTGCGCGCCGAGCGTGATCGCTACAAGACCCTGATGGACCGTCAGATGGTCAGCCGTTCTCAGTACGACAATTCCGAAAACCTCTACCGATCCGGTGAAGCACGCCTCAAGCAGATCAAGGCCGAGTTCGACGTATCCAGCAACCAGGCCGGTTACGCCGTGCTGCGCGCGCCCCAGGACGGTGTGGTCGCCAAGCGCGCGGTGGAAGTTGGCCAAGTGGTGTCGGCCGGCCAAACCGTCTTCACCCTGGCCACCGATGGCGAGCGCGAAGTGCTGATCAGCCTGCCGGAGCAAGGTTTCGGCCGGTTCAAGATCGGCCAGCTTGTGTCGGTTGAGTTGTGGAGTCAGCCCGACCAACGTTTTGCCGGGCGTATCCGTGAACTGTCGCCCGCTGCTGATCCAAAATCGCGCACGTTTGCCGCCCGGGTTGCCTTCACCGGCGGCAAAGTCCCGGCCGAACTGGGCCAGAGCGCCCGCGTATTCATACAGGCTGACGGCGTGATTGCGCTGGCGGTGCCGCTGTCAGCGCTGAGTGCAGAGAATGGCGCGTCCTACGTCTGGGTGGTGCAACCAGACAACACGCTCAAGCGCACGCCGGTGCGGATCGGCGCCTTTGGTGAAAAAACCGTCCCGGTACTGGAAGGCCTGGCCCCCACCGATTGGGTGATTGCGGCCGGTGTGCATGTGCTCCATGAGGGCCAGCAGGTGCGCCCGGTGGATCGCTCCAACCGCGTGGTGAATCTGGCGGCCAACAAGGAGTAGTCCCCGATGGGTTTCAATCTTTCCGAATGGGCGTTGCGTAATCGCCAGATCGTACTGTTCCTGATGATCCTGCTGGCGGTCGTCGGTACGCTGTCCTACACCAAGCTGGGGCAAAGCGAGGACCCGCCGTTTACCTTCAAGGCCATGGTGATCAAGACCAACTGGCCCGGGGCCACGGCCCAGGAAGTCTCGCGCCAAGTCACCGAGCGTATCGAGAAAAAGCTCATGGAGACCGGCGACTACGAGCGCATTGTTTCCTTCTCGCGCCCCGGTGAATCCCAAGTCACTTTCATAGCGCGCGACGCGATGCACTCGGCGCAGATTCCGGACTTGTGGTACCAGGTGCGCAAGAAGATCAGCGACATTCGCCAGACCTTGCCGCCGGACATCCAGGGGCCGTTTTTCAACGATGAATTCGGCACCACCTTCGGCAATATCTACGCGTTGACCGGTGACGGTTTCGACTACGCGGTGCTCAAGGACTACGCCGACCGCATCCAGATTCAACTGCAACGTGTGCCGGATGTGGGCAAGGTCGAGCTGCTCGGCCTGCAGGACGAAAAAATCTGGATCGAATTATCCAACCTCAAACTCGCCACCCTCGGCCTGCCATTGGCCGCCGTGCAGCAGGCGTTGCAGGAGCAGAACGCCGTCTCTACCGCCGGCTTCTTCGAAGCCCCGACGGAGCGTGTGCAGTTGCGCGTGTCCGGCAACTTCAAGACGGTGGAGGAGATCCGCAATTTCCCGATTCGCGTCGGTGACCGCACCTTTCGCATTGGCGACGTGGCCGACATCCACCGGGGTTTCAACGACCCACCGGCACCGCGCATGCGCTACATGGGCGCGGACGCCATCGGGCTGGCCGTGGCCATGCGTGACGGCGGCGACATTCTGGTATTGGGCAAGGCCCTCGAAGGTGAATTCGCACGCCTGCAGAAGAACCTTCCAGCAGGCATGGAGCTGCGCAAGGTGTCGGATCAACCGGCCGCGGTGAAAACCAGCGTCGGCGAATTCGTCCAGGTACTCGCCGAGGCACTGGCGATCGTGTTGTTGGTGAGCTTCTTTTCCCTCGGTGTGCGCACCGGCATGGTGGTGGCCCTGGCGATTCCGCTGGTGTTGGCGATGACCTTCGCCACCATGTATTACCTGGGCATCGGCTTGCACAAGATCTCCCTCGGCGCATTGGTCCTGGCCCTGGGCCTGCTGGTCGACGACGCGATCATCGCCGTGGAAATGATGGCGATCAAAATGGAGCAGGGCTACGACCGGCTCAAGGCCGCCAGCTTTGCCTGGACCAGCACTGCGTTCCCGATGCTCACCGGTACGTTGATCACCGCTGCAGGGTTTCTGCCGATAGCCACTGCGCAATCGAGCACCGGTGAATACACCCGCTCGATTTTCCAGGTCGTGACCATCGCGCTGCTGGCCTCATGGGTGGCCGCCGTGGTGTTTGTGCCGTACCTGGGGGAAAAACTCCTGCCGGACCTGGCGAAAATTCATGCCGCCAAGCACGGCCCCGATGGGCCAGATCCCTACGGCACGCCGTTCTATCAGCGTGTGCGACGTTTGGTTGAATGGTGTGTGCGTCGGCGCAAAACCGTGATCGTGCTGACGTTGCTGTTGTTTATCGGCTCGGTCGCGCTGTTCCGCTTTGTGCCGCAACAGTTCTTCCCGGCTTCCGGTCGCCTGGAGTTGATGGTCGATCTCAAGCTGGCTGAAGGGGCGTCCCTGAGCAACACCGCCGAGCAGGTCAAACGCCTGGAAGCGCTGCTCAAGGAACACGCCGGCATCGACAACTATGTGGCGTATGTCGGCACCGGTTCGCCGCGCTTCTACCTGCCGCTGGACCAGCAATTGCCGGCCGCGAGCTTCGCGCAATTTGTGGTGCTGGCCAAGACCATCGAAGAGCGTGAAAGCCTGCGCACCTGGCTGATCGAAACCCTTGACGAGCAATTTCCCGAACTGCGTTCGCGGGTCACGCGCCTGGAGAACGGTCCACCGGTGGGTTACCCGGTGCAGTTTCGCGTGACCGGCGAACACATCGAAGAGGTCCGTGCCCTGGCCCGCAAAGTGGCGGCCAAGGTTCGTGAAAATACCCACGTGGTCAATGTGCACCTGGACTGGGAAGAGCCGAGCAAAATCGTTTACCTCAATATCGATCAGGACCGCGCCCGCGCCCTGGGTGTAAGCACCGCCAACGTGTCGAAGTTCCTGCAGAGTTCGCTGACTGGCGCAAGCGTCAGCCAGTACCGCGAGGACAACGAGTTGATCGAAATCCTCCTGCGCGGCACCGTGCACGAGCGCACCGAGTTGTCGTTGTTGCCAAGCCTGGCCGTGCCGACCGACAACGGCAAAAGCGTTGCGCTGTCGCAGATTGCCACCCTTGAGTACGGCTTCGAAGAGGGCATTATCTGGCACCGCAACCGCCTGCCGACGGTGACTGTGCGCGCCGACATCTATGGCAAGGAACAACCGGCGACCCTGGTCCAGCAGATCTTGCCGACCCTTGAAGGCGTGCGCGCCGAACTGCCGGAAGGTTACTTGCTGGAGGTCGGCGGCACCGTTGAAGACTCTGCGCGTGGCCAGAATTCGGTCAAGGCCGGTGTGCCGCTGTTTATCGTGGTGGTCCTGACCTTGCTGATGCTGCAACTGCGCAGCTTCTCACGCACTGCGATGGTGTTTCTGACGGCTCCGCTGGGCCTTATCGGCGTGACTTTGTTTCTGCTGGTGTTCCGTCAGCCCTTCGGGTTTGTCGCCATGCTCGGGACCATCGCCTTGTCGGGCATGATCATGCGCAACTCGGTCATCCTGGTCGATCAGATCGAGCAAGACATCAAGGCCGGCCTGACACCCTGGCAAGCGATCATTGAAGCGACCGTGCGACGCTTCCGCCCGATTGTGCTGACGGCGCTCGCGGCGGTGTTGGCCATGATTCCACTGTCACGCAGCGTGTTCTTCGGGCCGATGGCCGTGGCGATCATGGGCGGGTTGATTGTGGCGACGGCGTTGACCCTGTTGTTCCTGCCGGCCCTGTATGCTGCGTGGTTCCGAGTGAGGAAGGACGTCGCGTAATCATGCTGGCCACTGTTTCAGCCTTACTGTTGTTGCTGCTTGCCCCTGGCCCGACCAACACCCTGTTGTTTCGTGCCGGGGTGTTGTTCGGCTATCGGGCGTCGTGGACGCTGGCGCTGGTCGAGTGCCTGGCGTACCTGTTGCAGGTCTCGGTGTGGGGCGTGGCGTGGCTGTATCTGGCGGCGCATTCGCCGTGGGCGTTGAAAACCACGCAACTGGCGGCGGGCTGCTACCTGCTGTATGTCTCGTTCAAGCTGTGGCAACGCAAACACAGCGCCATCGACTCGACCCGTGACCGCTTCTCTGGCGTGTATTTTTTCTGGCTCACCGTGATGAATCCCAAGGGCCTGTTGATCGTTTCGTTCATCGCCCCGCTCAGCGCATTTGCATCGTTGCAAGGCTATGCCGGGTTCATGGCCACGCTGGCGTTGGTGGTGGTGCCGGTGGGGTCTGCCTGGATCGTGCTGGGCAGCCGCTTTGAAGGGATTCAGAAGACGTGGCTCACGCCGCTAAAGATCAACCGCGCGGCATCCGTGGCGATTTGTTGTTTCGCCACGCTCATGCTTGGGCGGTTGGCGCAGGCGGTTATCCAGGGCTGAAACAACAGCGTCAAGGCCCGTGAACAGCGGCCTTGGCGCAGTGATTGAAGGTTTACTGCCAGCGTTTACAGGGCGCCGAACACCTTCTTCGCCAGGCTGGTGGCAGCCGCGGCCGGGTTCTTGCGAATGGTTTCTTCCTGCTGCGCGATCATCTTGAAGAGGCCGTCCAGCGCCTGTTCGGTCACGTAGCTTTCGACGTTGGCACTTTTGGCATCAACCGCGCCAAACGCTGCGGCCTTGCCGGCCAGGGCGTTGTATTGCTGGGCGACGCCGACCTTGTCGGTGGCGGCCTTGACGATCGGCAGGAACTTGACACGAATCTCTTCGCGGCTGCTTTTGTTCAGGTATTGAGTGGCCGAGTCCTGGCCACCGGTGAGGATGCCCTTGGCGTCGGTCACGCTCATGTTCTTCACCGCATTGACCAGGATCGGCTGAGCCTGGGTCACGGCGGTTTCTGCCGCTTTGTTCATGCTGGTTTCGAGCTGCGTGACCTGATCACCCATGCCGAACATTTTCAGCTTGTCGGCGACTTTGCCGAGTTTGCCGGGCAGGCCGATTTTCACTTGCGGGTTGTTGCTGAAGCCACCGGGCGCGCCCAGTTGTTTCACGGCGATTTGTGCGCCTTGGGTCAGTGCATCCTTGAGGCCGCCGCTGGCGTCGCCCTGGGACAGGCTGCCAAGTGACACCGCCATGGCGTTGGCGCCAAGCAGCAGGCCGGCGCACAGGGCAGTGAGGCGAAGAGAATTACGGAGCATGGGCGCTTCCTTTTTCAAGCTGGGAATAATCAGTGTGAGACCGCATCAACCCGCAGACGCATTGGTTGTGGGTCTTGGCCGTTGAGTTGCACGGCGTGCCGCTCGGTGGTGATAAACAGTAGCTTGCCATCGAGCTCGATGCGAGCGCTGACCGAGTACGTGTGGCCCGGTTTGATCTGGGCCGGGTCGTAGCTCAGGTGAAATGGCAGCGGCACCTGGCCTTTGACCGGGCCTTTCTGTTCGGCGAGCGTCACGGCCGGAGCGTCCATCAAGGACACGTCCTGCAGGCTGACGCTCAAGGTGGCGGCGGGCGGCAGCGCGATGCGTTGCAGGTAGAACACTTCGCCGTCGAGGCTGGCCTTGGGGGTCATGGATTGGCAGGCTCCGAGCAGGGCGGTCAGGCCCAGGAGGATGATCTTTTTCATGGTACAGCTCCTTTTCAACGGCGCCGGAAACCGCCCGGCGCCTCGTTCAATCTAGCGGCGTTCTTCAGCGTTTACCGGCTCGGGTTCGGTCGGCGTTTCGGCTGCGCCATCGACGCGGTGCAACGCCACTTGGCGAATCGACAAACGAATGTCGGCGGGCAGCACGCGTTTGGCTGCACCTTCGGCCAACTCACCGAGCAGGTCGTGATAACTCAACTTGCCGGCCTCATCGCGACGCAGCACATCTTGCTCGAGCAACGTCTGGATAAAATGTCGGAAAAGGCTCTTGTCGAAGAACTCCGGGGCATTGAGGCCATGCAGGATCGACAGGCGCTGAGCCATGATCGTGCACAGGTCTTCCAGCTCTTCGGCGCTGATGGTGTTCTGGCCGCTGTTGAGCAGCAGCGAGATTGCCATGTAAAAGCGTTGCAGAGTCTGGGCGATGCTCTTGGACAGCAGCGTCAGCAGCACAAAATGCCGCGAACTCGGTGCCGGGCGCAGGTACACCTCATTCTCGAAGCGCAGCAGGCCTTGTTCGACAAACGCCTCAAGCCAGTGGTCGACCACCGCGTCCAGCTCATCCAGCGACCAGCGGATAAACAGCTCCGATTGCAGGTACGGGTACAGCGCACGGGTGTAGCGCAGGATTTGTTCGCGGCTCATGCGCGAGCTGCTCTGGAAGAAACTCGCCAGCAACGCCGGCAGGGCGAAGATGTGCAGCACGTTGTTGCGGTAGTAGGTCATCAGGACGGCATGTTGCTCGTCCAGGTACAAAATCTTACCCAGGGCGTCGCTCTGCTCCGACAGCAGGTGCATGTCCTTGACGTGCTTGATCAGCGCCAGGCCATCGCCTTCCGGCAAGGTGGTGTGCGGTGAGTAGGGCACGCGGCGCAGCAGCGCCAGGTACAGGTCCAATTGGCGCGCCATGGCCTGTTCATCCAGCGCCAGGCGTGTGGTGGACAGCAACGCCAAGGCCACCAGGTTTACCGGGTTG
This sequence comes from Pseudomonas sp. RGB, assembly GCF_007713445.1. Classification (NCBI taxonomy): domain Bacteria; kingdom Pseudomonadati; phylum Pseudomonadota; class Gammaproteobacteria; order Pseudomonadales; family Pseudomonadaceae; genus Pseudomonas; species Pseudomonas sp. RGB. Next base: position 324,340 of record NZ_VMSH01000005.1, read on the forward strand.
ACCGCGGCGGCTTCGTTCAAGTGACGCGCCACCAGCTCGCCAAGGCGGTTGGTGGTTTCGTTGAGCCATGCCGGCTTGTAGTTCGGGCCCAGCTCCTGGGCGCGCCAGTCGGGTTGCTCGGCGTCGAGGAACTCGGCCAGTTTGATCGGCTCGCCAAAGTTGACCGCGACCTGGCCAAAGCGCTGCTTGAGCGCGCCAACCACTTTGAAAATATCGAAGATCGACTCTTTCTTCTTGCTCGCGCCGCGCAGCTCGCCGAGGTAGGTACGGCCTTCCAGCACGCGTTCATAGCCGATGTACACCGGCACGAAGACGATCGGCATGCGTGAGGAGCGCAAAAAGCTGCGCAGGGTAATCGCCAGCATCCCTGTCTTGGGTTGCAGCATGCGCCCGGTGCGCGAGCGTCCGCCTTCGACGAAGTACTCCACCGGAAAGCCCTTGGTGAACAAAGTGTGCAGGTATTCGTTGAACACCGAGGTGTACAGCGGGTTGCCCTTGAAGGTGCGGCGCATGAAAAACGCACCGCCCCGGCGCAGCAGGCTGCCGATCACCGGCATGTTCAGGTTGATACCGGCGGCGATGTGCGGCGGGGTCAGGCCGTTTTTGAACAGCAGGTAGGACAGCAGCAAGTAGTCGATATGGCTGCGGTGACACGGTACGTAGATCACCTCGTAACCCTGGGCAACCTTTTGCACGCCTTCGATGTTATTGACCTTGATGCCGTCGTAGATCTTGTTCCAGAACCAACTGAGCACCACTTCCAGGAAGCGAATCGCGGTGTAGGTGTAGTCCGAAGCGATCTCGTTGCCGTAGCGCAAGGCCTGGGCCTTGGCTTTTTCCGGGGAGATTTTCTCGCGTTCGGCCTCTTCGCTGATGGCTTGGCGCACCAACGGCATGTTCACCAGGCCTTTGACCAGGTTGCGCCGGTGCGACAGGTCGGGGCCGATCACGGCGGTCTTCAGGTTACGAAAGTGCACCCGCAGGATGCGCTGAGCCATACGTACGGTGCGTTCGTGACCTTTATTGTGCTCGATCAATTCACGCAGGTTGATAGGCGCGGAGAATTGCACGCGGGTCTTGCGACCCAGGATCAGGATGCTCAGCAAACGGCGCAGGCGCCCGGTGACGGCCCAGCTGTCGGCAAACAGCAGTTTCCACGGGCTGGACTCGCTCTCGGGCGACTGGCCCCAGAACACGCTGACCGGAATGATTTGTGCATTCTCTTCGGCGTGTTCGGTCAGGGTGTTGACCAGCCGGGTCAGGGTCGGCGGCGCGCCGCGCTTGTCCTGGCGGCCGAGCCAATCCGGTTCGGGCGTGAGGTAGAAGAACGCGGCGGGTTCGATCTGCGGGCCTACCGAGACCGGCAGCACCGGGCGCGGCAAGCCGGCCTTGGTGCACTCGGTATCGACCACGGCCAGTTCGGTAAGGGAGGGCGATTGCAGGACGTAAAACACCGGCCGGCTGCGGTCGAGGTTAAGGGTTAGGGACGACTGGTTGATCGTCTCCGAGCGAACCCAGAGGTACAACAGTCGGCGCAAGGTGCCAAACACCAGACGGCGGAACGGAGAGCGGGTCATAGGCGTGCTGCTTCAAGTGGAAAAAACCGAGCAGGCGCTCGGGCGGGTAGTGTGCCGTATTCGCCGAAAATCGGCAAAAAAGCAGCGATGTAAACTTGAGTTGATCGTTTTTGAGCCTGTCTTATACTCGGCAGTTCAATGCGACTGACTCAACAATAAAAAGCATGTGGGAGCAAAACAGATGGCAACGCGCGAAACTGGCAATGTGAAGTGGTTCAACGATGCAAAGGGCTATGGCTTTATTCAACGCGAGGACGGCAAGGATGTGTTTGTGCACTACCGCGCCATTCGCGGTGATGGTCACCGCTCACTGGCCGAGGGCCAGCAGGTGGAATACGCCGTGGTGACCGGCGAGAAGGGGTTGCAGGCGGAGGATGTGGTGGGGTTGTAACACAGACCGCATCCGGCCTTGATAACCCAATCAACGGTGGGAGCTGGCTTGCCTGCGATTGCATCACTGCGGTCTGATTGACAGACCGAGGTGCCTGCATCGCAGGCAAGCCAGCTCCCACATTGATCGGGTTCGCAGGTTTAGTTCAGGCCGTTTTCCAGGTGATCTGTTCTTCACCGTCCACGCTGATGCGAATCCAGGTGTCGGCGCTTTCCTCACCTTCTTCCTCCACCCAGGTACCCGGCGCACAGCGCACTTCAACGTTGAGTGCGGCAAAAGCTGCGCGGGCGCAGGCGATGTCGTCGTCCCACGGGGTCTGGTCGCTTTCCAGGTACAGGCTGTTCCATTTGCCTACGGCCTTGGGCAGCCAGGTGACGGGCACATTGCCGGCCTTGCACTTGTAGGTCTGGCCCTTCTGGACCCAGTCGGTGCACGGGCCCAGCGCGGCGCCCAGCCAGGCGGCGATGGCTTTATGGTCGACGTCGGCGTCCTTCAGGTAAATCTCAATATCAGGTTGGCGCATGGATGTTCCTCGTTGCGGGATTCGAAAATCCATTCGCGGATGCTTAAAAGTCGGTTATTGAAGCACGAAATAATCGTAGCGCATCGACACCGTGACCTGCAGCGGCTCGGCGGCCTCGATCACCTCGGCGCGGCGCTCGGCACTCGCGCGCCAGCCGTGCGGCGTCATCGCCAGCAGGTTGGCGCGGTCGTTGGGCTCGGCCAGGCTCAAGGTGAATTCCAGGGTTTCGCTGTGTGCCAGGCTCATGCCATCCGGCACCAGGGCCAGATGTTTGTCGTCGGTGTACTCGCGCACTTCGTCGTACAGGCGTTCGCGCAGTTCCATCAGGTGGCCGGCCGTCGGGCCGACTTTCATCAGACCGCCGCCAGGGCTGAGCAGACGCTTGGCCTCTTGCCAATCCAATGGGCTGAAAACGCTGGCGAGAAATTGGCAACTGCCCGAGGCCAGCGGCACACGCGCCATGCTGGCAATCAACCAGGTCAGCGCCGGGTTGCGCTTGCACGCACGTTTGACCGCTTCCTTGGAGATGTCCAGCGCATAGCCGTCAGCATGGGGCAGGGCCTCGGCGATTTGCGCGGTGTAGTAACCCTCGCCACAACCGATGTCCACCCAACGCTGCGGTGCGCGCTCAGCGGCCAGTTCAGCCAGGCGCTTGGCCACCGGCGCGTAATGCCCGGCGTTAAGGAAGTCGCGGCGCGCCTCGACCATGGCCAGGTTATCGCCCGGGTCGCGGCTGTTTTTGTGCTGCACCGGCAACAGGTTCAGGTAACCCTGGCGCGCGCGGTCGAAACGGTGCCCGACCGGGCACGCCACGCCATTGTCCACCGCGTGGAGCGGTGCGCTGCAAATGGGGCAAGCGAGCATCAGGCGAGCAACTTGATCAGGGTCTGGTAATAGATTTCGGTCAGCACATCGAGGTCGCTGGCCAGAATGCGCTCGTTGACCTGATGGATCGTCGCGTTGACCGGGCCCAGTTCCACGACCTGAGTGCCAAGGGTGGCAATGAAGCGCCCATCGGAGGTGCCGCCGCTGGTGGAGGCTTTGGTTTCGCGCCCGGTGATCGCCTTGATGCTGGCCGACACCGCATCCAGCAACGCGCCGGGTTCGGTGAGGAACGGCAGGCCCGACAGCGCCCACTCCACGTGCCAGTCCAGGCCATGCTTGTCGAGAATTGCCGCAACGCGCTGTTGCAGGCCCTCGACGGTGGACTCGGTGGAGAAGCGGAAGTTGAACACCGCCGTCAGGTCACCGGGAATCACGTTGGTGGCGCCGGTGCCGGAATTGAGGTTGGAAATCTGGAAGCTGGTCGGCGGGAAGAAGGTGTTGCCGTCGTCCCAGTGCTCGGCGGCCAATTCGGCCAAGGCCGGGGCGGCGAGGTGGATCGGGTTCTTCGCCAAGTGCGGGTACGCCACGTGGCCTTGCACGCCGCGCACGGTCAGGGTGGCGCCGAGGGAGCCACGGCGGCCGTTCTTGACCACATCGCCCACCAGCGTAGTGCTCGACGGTTCGCCGACGATGCACCAGTCCAGGCGTTCCTTGCGGGCTGCCAGGCGTTCGATCACGGCTTTGGTGCCGTGGTGCGCCGGGCCTTCTTCATCGCTGGTGATCAGGAAGGCGACCGAGCCTTTGTGGTCCGGGTAGTCGCTGACGAAACGCTCGGAGGCCACCAGCATGGCTGCCAGGCTGCCTTTCATGTCTGCCGCGCCACGGCCGCAGAGCATGCCGTTTTCGTCGATCAGCGCGTCGAACGGGTCGTTCTGCCAGGCGCCCACCGGGCCGGTCGGTACCACGTCGGTGTGGCCGGCAAAGCACAGCACCGGGCCGTCGTGCTTGCCGTGGGTGGCCCAGAAGTTGTCCACATCTTCGATACGCATCGGCTCCAGCGCAAAGCCGGCGTCGCCCAGGCGCTGCATCATCAGCTTCTGGCAATCGGCGTCGATCGGCGTCACCGAGGGGCGACGGATCAGGTCGATAGCGAGTTGAAGGGTCGGCGAAAGGTCGGCATGGGCCGTCATGGGGGAACTCCGGAAGCGTGTTATGGGCGCAGGACGAATGTGGAATACACAACCTGAATGGGCGCAGATTCAATGTGGGAGCTGGCTTTGCCTGCGATGCAGACGCCGCGGTCTGGCAGGTACGCCACGGCGGTGCCATCGCAGGCAAGCCAGCTCCCACAGAAAGCAGGGCTAGGCCAAGTCTCACAAAACGGCCGTTATCTTATAGCAAAACGGCGGCCAAGGGCCGCCGTTTAGTGCATTGCGCAAGTTTTTACTCGGCCGTTACCGGCTCAACCTTCGGCGCAGGTTTTGGCAGCGACGAGAGGAACGCCATGATCAACGCCGCCACGTACGGCAGCGATTGCACCAGCAGCATCACCACCCAGAAGCGCATGTCATTGCTCGGCAGGCCCTGCACCAGGTAGATCCCCAGCGCCGCGCCCCACAACAGCAGCATGATGAACATTTCTTCGCGGGCTTCGGAGATCGCTACCCAGAAGCCGTGGTTATCCGCGTTTTTCGGGGTCCGAAAGAACGGAATACTGGTGGTGAAGAAGCCGTAAAGTACCGCCTTGGCGATGGTGTGCGACAACGCCAGGCCGGCCAGCGCCGCGCAGAACGCATCTTTCAAGTTCACGCCCACCGCGCGGCGGTAGAGGAAAATGATCTTGCCCACTTTGAACACGAACAGCGCCAACGGCGGAATCGCGAAAATCAGCAGCGGCGGGTCAACCCGCGTTGGCACGATGATCATCGCCGCCGACCACAACAGGGCGCCGACGGTGAAGAAGATGTTCATGCCGTCCGCCACCCACGGCAACCAGCCTGCGAGGAAGTGGTAGCGCTGGCCACGGGTCAGCTCAGTGCCCTTGCCGCGCAGCAGGCTGGCGGTGTGGCGCTTGATGATCTGAATCGCGCCGTAGGCCCAGCGGAAACGCTGCTTCTTGAAGTCGATAAAGGTATCGGGCATCAAGCCTTTGCCGTAGCTGTCGTGGTAATACGCCGCCGACAGGCCTTTCTCGAATACGCGCAGGCCCAGTTCGGCGTCTTCGCAGATGCACCAGTCAGCCCAGCCGAGTTCTTCGAGCACCGAGCGACGAGTCATGGTCATGGTGCCGTGCTGGATGATCGCGTCGCGGTCGTTACGGGTGACCATGCCGATATGGAAGAAGCCTTTGTATTCCGCATAGCAGAGCTTCTTGAAGGTGCTTTCGTTCTGGTCGCGGTAATCCTGCGGCGACTGCACCACGGCGATTTTCGGGTCGGCGAAGTGCGGCACCATGTGCTTGAGCCAGTTCGGCGATACGCAGTAGTCCGAGTCGATCACCGCGATTACTTCGGCGTCCTTGGCGGTGTGCGGGATCAGGTAGTTCAGCGCGCCGCCCTTGAAACCGGCCAGGGGCGAGACGTGGAAGAACTTGAAGCGCGGCCCGAGGGTTTCGCAGTAGTCGCGCACCGGTTCCCATACCGCCGGGTCCTTGGTGTTGTTGTCGATGATCAGGACTTCATAGTCCGGGTAATCGAGGGCGGCGAGGGCGTCGAGGGTCTGTTTGACCATCTCTGGCGGCTCGTTGTAGCACGGCACATGGATCGACACTTTCGGGCGGTAGTCCGAATCGCCTTCCACCGGCAGGAATTCACGCCGGCGCTTGTGGGTCCACACCGCTTCCGCCAGTTCGTGGGCTTCGGTCAGCAACACGATAAACACGCCGAGGGCGCCCAGTGCCAACAAGATCCCCACGGTCACGCTGAACCAGGTGCTGTATTGCTGGCTGTAGTCGTAGCCGATCCACACCAGCACCGAACCGCACAGGAACGCGATAAAGGTCAGGAACGTACGGCCACGCTGGCGCAGGGCCGAGCCGTCGATCATCAGCAAAGTCAGCGACAGCAGCGCAAGCACCACCGAGCCGATGGCCAGCACGCGCCATTGCGGGATTGCGACCACCGGGCCTTCAAAGTTGAATTTCTGCTGGCGCGCGGCGTTGTACACGCCCCAATACGCGCCGGCCGAGCCTTCGTCGCTGACTTTCCACGGCTGATCGAACGCCTCGATCACGAAGTAGTTGTAGCCCTGGCGGTTGAGCTTATTGACCAGCGTACGCAGGTAAATCGCCTGGTCGGCGGGCGAGGTTTCATTGCCCCCGCGCATACGGCCGTTACTCGGCCAGCCAACCTCCGACAGCAGCAGCGGCTTTTTCGGGAACAGTTTCTTCAGATCCCGGGCGCGGTCGAGTACGTATTGGCCGGCCTTGTCCATCGGAATAAATTCCCAGAACGGCAGGATGTGCGCCGCGATCAGGTCAACGTGCTTGGCCAGTTGCGGGTTCTTTTCCCAAATGTGCCATTGCTCGGACGTCGTCACCGGCACTTTAACGGCGGCGCGCACGCGGTCGAGCAGCGCAATCAGCGCCTCTGGGGTGATTTCCTCACGGAACAACGCTTCGTTACCGACCACCACGCGCACGACGCTGCGTGAGCTGTTGGCCAGTTCGATGGCCCGCTGGATCTCGCGTTCGTTACGCGCAAGGTCCGGGCTGATCCAGATACCCAGCGTCACGCGCAGGCCGAACTCTTCCGCCAGCTTGGGGATGTCGCCCAGGGTGCCGTCGACCGAGTAGGTACGGATGTTGTCCGTCAGCTTGCTCATGATCTCGAGGTCACGACGCATTTCTTCGTCGCTTGGGTACTGGTCTTTCTGCGGGAACTGGCCTTGCTGGAACGGCGAGTAGGAGAACCCGGAGATCTGTTCAGGCCAGTTGGGTGTGGTGACCGGGCGGTTGATCAGCGCCCAGAAACCGGTGAACAGCGCGGCAATTGCCAGCACCACCACCAGGTTGAGTCCAAATTTACGCGATGACATGGCTATTTCGGGTTCCAAAGGGTGTGGAACGAAAAGAGGTGTCGGCTTACGCCGAACGGCGCGCATCCTACACTGGCCTTTCCCCGAGCGTACAGCAGACAGAGAAAAGCCGGACGTTAGTCCGCGAATGTTCACCTAAGTTCTTTACTTGTAGCTGGAAGCTTCGAACTTGTCGCTGCGTAGTCCATAATGCGCTCCGGTTTTTGGGGTAATGGTCATGAGCACAGAAGATCCGCGGTTTGCAGGCGTCGCCCGCTTGTATGGCATTGAAGGCCTGGAACGCTTGAAAGCGGCCCATGTGGCGATCGTCGGCGTCGGCGGCGTAGGCTCGTGGGCGGCGGAAGCCATGGCCCGTTGCGGGGTGGGCGAGATTTCGCTGTTTGACCTGGACGACGTCTGCGTCAGCAACAGCAACCGCCAGTTGCACGCGCTGGACAGCACCGTGGGCAAGCCCAAGGTCGACGTCATGGCCGAGCGCCTGCGCGCTATCAACCCCGATTGCACCGTGCATGCGGTGGCGGACTTCGTGACCCGCGACACCATGGCCGAGTACATCACGCCGAATATCGATTGCGTGATCGACTGCATCGACGCCGTCAACGCCAAGGCTGCGCTGATTGCCTGGTGCAAGCGCCGCAAGATCCAGATCATCACCACCGGCGGCGCCGGCGGGCAGATCGACCCGACGCTGATCCAGGTGTGCGACCTGAACCGCACCTTTAACGACCCACTGGCCTCGAAGGTGCGCTCCACGTTGCGCCGCGATTACGGTTTCTCCCGCACCGTGACCCGCCATTACAGCGTGCCGTGCGTGTTTTCCACCGAGCAGCTGCGCTATCCCAAGCCGGACGGCAGCATTTGTCTGCAAAAAAGTTTTGTTGGAGATGGGGTGAAGCTGGACTGCGCCGGCGGGTTTGGCGCGGTGATGATGGTGACGGCCACGTTCGGTATGGTGGCGGCGACCAAGGCGGTGGACAAGATTGTGGCTGGGGTGCGCAGGCCGTCGGAGCGGGTCAAGCCCACTTAACTCTCACCCTCGGCACACGCCTAAAGTGTGGGAGCTGGCTTGCCTGCGATAGCATCACCGCAGTCTGATTGATTGACCGAGGTGTCTGCATCGCAGGCAAGCCAGCTCCCACATTTAGTTTTGTGTAAGGCTCAGGTCTCGCATGCGCTGCAGGACGGCATTGAGGCCATTACTGCGCGACGGCGACAACTGCCGTGACAGGCCAAGCTGGGCAAACCAATCGGGCAGGTCAACGGCCTGCAATTGCGCCGCCGACAGCCCATTGACCCGCGCCAGCAGCAACGCCACCAACCCGCGAATCATCCGCGCATCGCTGCTCGCGGCGAACTGCCAATGGCCGTTCTCAAGACGCCCCACCAACCACACCAGGCTTTCGCAGCCCTGCACCAGGTTGGCGTCGACTTTGTCCTCATCGGCCAAGGCTGGCAGGCGTTCGCCCCATTGCATCAGCATCCGCGCGCGCTGCTCCCAACTGCCGACCGCCTGAAAGGCGTGCAGGGCAGCGGCGGCTTCGGCCGGCAAGCTCATCGCAACATATCCAGCGCCTGGTCGAGGGCTTCAAAGAAGCGCTCCAGGTCATCGGAGTCGTTGTACAGCGCCAGGGACACGCGGATCGCCCCGGACAAGTGCATTGCCTTGAGCAACGGCATCGCGCAATGGTGGCCGGCGCGCACGGCGATGCCCTGTTCGGTCAGCAGGTGGGCGAGGTCGGCGTTGTGTATGCCTTCCACCACAAAGCTGGCCAAAGCTACGTGGGGCGATCCCAATACGCGGATGCCATTGCGTGCCTTGAGGCCGCGCAGCAGGTAGTCGTGCAGCGCCGCTTCATGGGCGACCACGGCGGGCGGGTCCAGTGAGCTCAGGTAATCCAGGCTGGCACCCAGGCCGATCACGCTGGCGATCGGTGGTGTACCCGCTTCAAAACCCAGCGGGGCAGGGCGGAAACTGGCGCTGTGGTAGTCCGCCTGTTGCACCATCTCGCCGCCAAACTGCCAGTGGCGCAGGTGATGCAGGGCTTCGTGGCGGCCAAACAGCACGCCGACGCCGTCCGGGCCGTACAGTTTGTGGCTGGAAAACACGTAGAAGTCGCACCCCAGCGCCTGCACGTCATAGCGGCCATGCACGATGCCCTGGGCACCGTCGACCACGGTCAGCGCGCCGTGTGCCCGCGCCATCGCCAACAAGGTGTCCAAGGGCTGCCAGGTGCCAAGCACATTGGAAAGCTGGCTCACCGCCAGCACGCGCGTGCGTGGGCCGATCAATTCGCCAGCGGCGTGCAGGTCAATCACGCCATCCTCACCCAGTGGCAACACCACCAGCGTGAGCGCGCGACGTTTGGCCAGTTGCTGCCAGGGCAGCAGGTTGGCGTGGTGTTCCAGAGCGCTGATAACAATTTCATCGCCCGCATTGAATAAGTGCTCAAGGCCATAGGCCAGGAGGTTCAGCGCAGAGGTTGCGCCGTGGGTAAAGATGATTTGCCCGCTGTCACCTGCGTTAAGCCACTGCGCGACCTTGCTGCGACTGTCTTCAAACGCCTGGGTCGCATGGGCGCCCGGCAAATGTTGGGCACGGTGCACATTGGCTGCGCCATTGGCGTAGTAATGGCTGATGGCATCCAACAGGGCCTGGGGTTTTTGCGTGGTGGCGGCGTTGTCCAGGTAAGTCTGGTCTTGCCGTTGCAGGGTGGCGATGGCCGGAAAGTCGGCGCGCCAGGGAGAGGGCACAAGCATGGTGTTCAAGACTCGTATAAGCGGGCCGACTCGAAGGCGCGACCCGCTAGTGGCATCGAGTGGCTGCTTAGTTGTGAGCGTGCAGCGCTTCGTTCAGTTCGATGGCCGATTTGTGGGTTTTGCACTCCACGGCACCGGTCTCGGAGTTACGGCGGAACAGCAGGTCCGGTTGGCCGGCCAACTCGCGCGCCTTGACCACTTTGACCAGTTGGTTCTGCTCATCCAGCAGCGCGACCTTGGTGCCGGCGGTGACGTACAGGCCCGACTCCACGGTGTTACGGTCGCCCAACGGGATACCGATACCAGCGTTGGCACCGATCAGGCAGCCTTCGCCCACCTTGATCACGATGTTGCCGCCGCCCGACAGGGTGCCCATGGTGGAGCAACCGCCGCCCAGGTCTGAACCCTTGCCGACGAACACGCCAGCGGAGACGCGGCCTTCTATCATGCCCGGGCCTTCGGTGCCGGCGTTGAAGTTGACGAAGCCTTCGTGCATCACGGTGGTGCCTTCGCCCACATAGGCGCCCAGGCGGATACGCGCGGCATCAGCGATACGCACGCCGGCCGGGACCACGTAGTCGGTCATTTTCGGGAACTTGTCCACCGAGAACACTTCCAGCAGCTCGCCACGCAGACGCGCTTCCAGCTGGCGTTCGGCCAACTCATTGATGTCGATCGCGCCCTGGCTGGTCCACGCCACGTTCGGCAGTTGCGGGAACACACCGGCCAGGCTCAGGCCGTGTGGCTTGACCAGGCGATGGGACAGCAGGTGCAGCTTGAGGTAAGCCTCAGGCGTGGAGGTCAGTGCGGCGTCTTCGGCCAGCAGGGTGGCGACCAGCGGGGTGTGGCTTTCAGCCAGGCGGCTCAGCAGGGCAGCTTGGGCAGCGTCGACGCCTTTGAGCGCGTCAGCCATTTGCAGCGCTTGGGAGACGGTGAAGGTGATGGCCTGGTTGCCTTCGGTGTAGCCCAGGATCGGCGCAATGGCTGCGACGATGTCGGCCGACGGGTTGAGCAACGGTTGTGCGTAAAACACTTCCAGCCAAGCACCTTGGCGGTTCTGAGTGCCGACGCCGAAGCCCAGGCTGAACAGGGAATTGGACATGCTGTTACCTCTACAAAAATGGAAGGCTGGCCTACTTGAGGGCAGCCGAATAACTATCTGGCTTGAAGCCAATCAGGGTTCTGTCTCCGAGATCGAGCACCGGGCGCTTGATCATCGAGGGTTGTGCGAGCATCAATTCAATGGCTTTCGACTGATCGAGATCGGCTTTGCGTTCGTCTTCGAGTTTGCGAAAGGTGGTGCCCGCACGGTTCAAAACCACCTGCCAACCGTGCTCGTTGCACCATTGGGTCAAGTGTTCGCGGTCGATACCGGCCGTTTTGTAGTCGTGAAACTCATAGCTCACAGCGTGCTCATCGAGCCAGGTGCGCGCTTTTTTCATGGTGTCGCAGGCTTTGATGCCGAAAAGGTGCAACGTTTTGCTTGAAGCGGTCAAGGAATTGCCCCCCTTTGGACCAAGTAGAAACGAAAGGTCACGGATTATGCCATGACCAGCAGGTTTGGGTGCCGCTCGTCATGCTTGCTGACGGCGCAGTGCGACTTTTGTGCAAACGCCATGGCGCGGCATGGCCGCGTAACATGGCTGGTTAACATAGCCGAGTAATATGGCACTTCAACGGCCAGCTGTTGCCTGATGGGTGTCGTTGCAAGTCGATTGTCCGGGAAACCCGCTTTATGCAAACCGCCTACACCGTTCTTATCCTGCTGATGCTGGTCAGCGTTTCGCGCCTGGTCGGGCGCATCATTCCTCTGCCGTTACCCCTGGTGCAGATCGCCGCCGGCGCTTTGCTGGCCTGGCCCACTCTGGGGCTGCATGTGGCGCTGGACCCTGAGTTGTTTCTGTTTCTGTTCCTGCCGCCGCTGTTGTTCTCCGATGGCTGGCGTATGCCCAAGCGCGAGCTCTGGCGATTGCGCGGCCCGATTCTGACGTTGGCGGTGGGGCTGGTGCTGTTCACCGTGGTGGGTGCTGGCTATTTCATTCATTGGATATTGCCGACGATCCCGTTGCCGGTGGCCTTCGCCCTGGCGGCGGTTTTATCGCCGACGGATGCCGTGGCGGTGTCGGCCATTGCCCAGAATCGTCTGCCCAAGCCGTTGATGCACATGCTTCAGGGCGAAGCGTTGATGAATGATGCCTCGGGCCTGGTGACCTTCAAGTTCGCCCTGGCGGCGGCGCTGACCGGCGTGTTCTCCCTGGCGGATGCCAGCCTGACCTTTGTGCTGGTTGCCGTGGGTGGTTTGGCGGTTGGCGTGGCGCTGAGCTGGCTGGTCGGCCGCTTGCGCGCCTGGATGATCGCGCGCGGTTGGGATGACCCGGCCACGCACGTGGTGTTCATGTTGCTGTTGCCGTTTGCGGCCTATGTATTGGCGGAGCGCCTGGGCGCATCGGGCATTCTCTCGGCGGTGGCGGCGGGCATGATGCAAAGCTGGCTCGACCTGTTGCCGCGCCAGACCAGCACGCGCTTGCTTAACCGCAGTGTCTGGTCGCTGCTGGAGTTTGCCTTCAATGGCCTGATCTTCCTGCTGTTGGGCCTGCAACTGCCGGACATCATCAAGGCTGTGGTCAGCCACGAGACAACGTTGTGGCCCACCCTGCTGTATCGCTGCCTGGATGTGATTGCGATCTTTGTAGTGCTGGTGGTGTTGCGCTTTATCTGGGTGCAGAGCATCTGGCGCCTGTCGGGTTTACTGCGACGCCTGCGTGGCAAAAGCGAACTGACCCTGGTGCCGACGGCGCGCTCCTGCTGGCTATTGACGGTCGGCGGCGTGCGCGGTGCGGTGACCCTGGCCGGTGTGATGTCGGTGCCCCTGCTGCTGGCGCCGGGCGAGGCCTTCCCTGAGCGGGACCTGCTGATTTTCATCGCTGCCGGGGTGATTCTGCTATCGCTGATCGCCGCTTGCATCGCGCTGCCGTTGCTGTTGCGCGGCATCGAGCAAAGTCCCGACGAAAAGCGTCATAACGAAGTGCGCGAGGCGTGGAAAAAGACCGCCGTGGCGGCGATCCATGCCCTTGAAGCGGAAGAACCCGCCGAAACCGATACCTCGGACGCCGCTCAGGCCGCACTGGCGGCCGAGCTGAAGGCGCGGCTGATGTCGGAATATCGCCATCAGTTGGAAGTGTTCAATGACTCGGCCGACGCCCAGGCGCTGGCGCTGCAGATGGACCAATTGGAGCGCAAATTACGCCTCAAGGCCCTGCGAGCGCAGCGGTTGGAGCTGTACAGCTTGAGCCGTCATCACCAGATTGGTGATGACGTTTTGCGTGAAGTGCTGGCGGATCTGGACATGAGCGAGGCGAATCTGGGCCATGTGAAATGACCCATAAGTGTCAGCGGCGGCGCTGAATGAAGTCGCGAATGCGCTGGGCGGCTTCAACACACTCCGCCAACGGTGCAACCAGCGCCATGCGCACGCGCCCGGCGCCTGGGTTGACGCCGTCCACGTCCCGGGACAGGTACGAACCTGGCACCACAGTCACGTGTTCTTCCACGAACAGGTCACGGCAGAACGCGGCGTCGTCGCCATTCACGTTCGGCCACAGGTAAAACCCGCCGTCCGGGCTTTGTACGTCCAGCACTGGCTTGAGAATGGCCAGCACGGCGTCAAACTTCTCGCGGTACAGGTCACGGTTGGCCAGCACATGGGCTTCATCCTGCCAGGCCGCGATGCTCGCCCGTTGGGTTTGCACCGGCATCGCGCAGCCATGGTAGGTGCGGTACAGCAAAAAAGCCTTGAGGATGTCGGCATCGCCGGCCACAAAGCCCGAGCGCAGGCCTGGCAGGTTGGAGCGCTTGGACAGGCTGTGGAAGACCACGCAGCGTTTGAAATCCTGACGGCCAAGCTCGACGCAGGCACTGAGCAGGCCGGGCGGCGGGGTTTGTTCGTCGAAATACAACTCGCTGTAGCACTCGTCGGCGGCGATGACGAAGTCGTACTCGTCGGCCAGGGCGATGAGCTTTTTCAGGGTGTCGACCGGAATCAGGGCGCCGGTGGGGTTGCCCGGCGAGCACAGGAACAGGATCTGGCAGCGTTTCCAGATGTCCGGCGACACGGCGTCAAAATCCGGGTTGAAACCGTTGGCGTCCAGGCACGGCAGGTAATGCGGCTTAGCGCCGGCCAGGAACGCGGCGCCTTCGTAGATCTGGTAGAACGGGTTCGGGCTCACTACCAATGCGTCGTCAGCGCGGTTGACCACGGTCTGGGTGAAGGCAAACAGCGCTTCACGGGTGCCGTTGACCGGCAGGATATTGCGCGCCGGGTCCAGCCAGCCCTTGGGCACGTTGAAGCGGCGTTCGCACCAGGCGCCGATGGCCTCGCGCAATGCCGGGATGCCCAGCGTCGTCGGGTACACGGCCATCTGGTCGAGGTTGTCAGCCAGCGCCTTGGCAACGAATTCCGGCGATGTGTGCTTGGGCTCACCGATGGACAGCGCAATCGGGCGTTTGTCCGGGTTTGGCGTAACGCTGCCGAGCAGGGCGCGCAGTTTCTCGAACGGGTAGGGCTGCAGCTGGTTCAGGGCGTTGTTCATGTAAGCCTCTATTGCAATGGGCACGAACCCTGTGGGAGCTGGCTTGCCTGTGCTGGCATCGCTGCGGTGTACCAGACACACCGCAGCGTGCGCATCGCAGGCAAGCCAGCTCCCACATGAATCGCGTTCACACAGTTAAGAAATCAAATCGTCAGCCGCGTCAGCTCGACGCCGGGTTCCTGGGTCACGCTCAGTTGCTGGACGATTGCGTCCTGCAAGCGTCGGCACAGTTCAGGGTCGGACAGCGGCTGGTTGTCGGCGTCGGTAATGAAGAACACGTCCTCCACGCGCTCGCCGAGGGTCGCAATCTTGGCGTTCTGCAACGACAGGTCGAACTCCAGGAAAATCCCGCCGATGCGCGCCAGCAAGCCGGGGCGGTCCGGCGCGCTGAGCTCCAGCACGGTCACCGGGCGCTGGGCGTCGTTGGATATGGTCACCTGAGGCGCAAAGGCAAAGTGCTTGAGCTGACGCGGTACCCGACGCTGGATGATCGTCGGGTAATCGTCCGGGTTGCGCAGCGCTTCGGTCAGGCCTTCGCGGATCTTTTTCACGCGCACCGGGTTATCGCCGATGGAGTCGCCGTCGGTGTCGAGCACGATGTAGGTGTCGAGGGTGAACTGGCTGCTCGAGGTGATGACCCGCGCGTCATGGATGTTCAGGTTCAGCTGGTCCATGGCCGCCACGGTCACGGCGAAGAAGTCGTGCTGGTCAGGCGCATAGATGAAGATCTGCGTGCCACCTTCGAATTCGCGCTGGGTGGTCTCCTTGATCAGTACCAGCGGGCCACCATCGGCAGGCTGCTGCAGGATCGCGTCACTGTGCCAGGCCACGTCGCCGGCAGTGTGGCGCAGGAAGTAATCGTCGCCCAGTTGCGACCACAGTTGTTCGACGTCGTCCGGGTCATTGCCGCCGCGCACCAGGATATCCAGGGCCGCGCTTTGGGTGCGGCGGATCTGCTCCTCGCGGTCTACCGGGTTTTCCAGGCCGCGGCGCAGCGCGCGCTTGGTCTCGGTGTAGAGCTGGCGCAGCAGGCTGGCGCGCCAGGAGTTCCACAATGTCGGGTTGGTGGCATTGATGTCGGAGACGGTCAGCACATAGAGATAGTCGAGGCGGGTTTCATCACCGACGATGCCGGCGAAGTCGTGGATCACCTGCGGGTCGGACAAGTCCTTGCGCTGGGCGGTGGTCGACATCACCAGGTGGTTCTGTACCAGCCAGACGATCAGGCGGCTGTCCCACAGCGGCAGTTGATGGCGCTGGCAGAACGCCTCGGCATCGACTGCGCCGATTTCCGAGTGGTCGCCATGCCGGCCCTTGCCGATGTCGTGGTACAGGCCGGCCAGGTAGATCAGTTCCGGCTTGGGCAGCTTGGCCATGAGCTTGCTGGCCAGCGGGAATTTCTCTGACACCTGGGTGTACTGCAACTTACGCAGGTGCTTGATCAGGTTCAGCGTGTGGGCGTCTACGGTGTAGATGTGGAACAGGTCGTGCTGCATCTGCCCGACGATAAAGCCGAACTCCGGCAGGTACCGCCCGAGGATGCCGTATCGGTTCATGCGCCGCAGGTTGCGGTGGATGCCGATTTTGCACTTGAACAGCTCGATAAACAGGCTGGTGTTGCGGATGTCATTGCGAAAATCATCATCGATCAGATGACGGTTTTCTCGCAGCAGGCGGATGGTGTCGGCGCGCACGCCTTTGATTTCCGGCTGCTGGGCCATCAGCACGAAGATTTCCAGCATGGCGAACGGGGTGCGGCGGAACACGTTATCGTTGCGCGCCTCGATGTAGCCGTCGTGCAGTTGGAAGCGCGAGTTGATCGGCTGCGGCGGTGCTTCGTCTTCGGGGGCCAGGATCACTTCTTCGAAGTGCTGGATGATCAGGTCGCTGAGCTGGGCGATGCTCATGACCACCCGGTAGTACTGCTGCATGAAGCTTTCGATGCTGGTCTTCGCGTCCTCGCCCTCAAACCCCAGGAGGGTGGCGATGGAGCGCTGGTGGTCGAATAGCAGTCGGTCTTCGGAACGCCCGGCGAGCATGTGCAGGGCATAGCGCACTTTCCACAGGAACTCCTGGGACGAGGCCAGCAGGGCGTTTTCGCTCTCTACCAGAAAGCCTTCGCCGGCCAGGGCGCGCAGGTTCAGGGTGCCGTATTGGCGACGCGCGACCCACAAAATGGTCTGGATATCGCGCAGTCCGCCCGGTGAGCCTTTGACGTTGGGTTCCAGGTTGTATTCGGTGTCGTTGTACTTGTGGTGCCGGGCTTTCTGCTCGGCACGCTTGGCCAGGAAGAACTCCTTGCTCGGCCACATATGCGCGGTGCTGGTGACTTCCAGCATGCGTTTGCGCAGGCGCTCGGGGCCGGCAATGGTGCGGCTTTCCATCAAGTTGGTGATGACGGTGAGGTCGGCGCGCGCCTCTTCGGCGCATTCGTCTACCGAGCGAACGCTCTGGCCGACTTCCAGGCCGATGTCCCACAACAGCGTCAGAAAGCGCTCGATGGAATCGCGAAAGATCTCATGATCGGCGCTGTCCAACAGGATCAGCAGGTCGATGTCGGAGTAGGGGTGCAACTCACCGCGACCGTAGCCGCCGACGGCCACCAGGGCGATATCGGCGTCTTCACTCCAGTTGAACTGTTCCCAGGCCTTTTGCAGGATGTTGTCGACGAACCAGGCGCGGTCCTCGATCAGCCGACGAATGTCCCGGCCACTGCGAAAGCGCGCATCGAGCACATCGCGGGCCTGGCGAATAGCCTTCTTGAAGGCGAAGATCGGGCTTGCCTTCAAGGCCAGTTCAGCCTGGAACTGGCCACGGTCGAAGAGTTCGGGATCCACCTGGGGCATCGATCGGCTTTCCTTTCTATCTATCAGTCAGTCACAACACCGTTGGGGGGGAAACCCAAGCAACCTTTACGCTGAAACGCGTGGAATCGTGTCGTCTGCGCGCAAGGTGAAGATCTCGTAGCCGGTTTCGGTGACCAGCAGGGTGTGTTCCCACTGTGCCGAGAGCTTGCGGTCCTTGGTGATGGCGGTCCAGCCGTCGCCCAGCACTTTGGTGTCGGCCTTGCCCTGGTTGATCATCGGCTCGATGGTGAAGGTCATGCCCGCCTTGAGTTCCATGCCGGTGCCGGCGCGACCGTAATGCAGGATCTGCGGTTCTTCGTGGAATACTTTGCCGATGCCATGGCCACAGAATTCGCGGACCACCGAGAAGCCGTTCTTTTCAGCGTGCTTCTGGATCACTTCACCGATATCGCCCAGGCGGCAGCCGGGCTTGACGATTTCGATGGCCTTGTACATGCATTCCTGAGTGACCTGCGACAGGCGCTCGGCCCAGACCGGCACGGTGCCGACGTGGAACATGCGGCTGGTGTCGCCGTGGTAGCCGTCTTTGATCACGGTCACGTCGATGTTCAGGGTGTCGCCGTCTTTCAACGGCTTGTCGCCTGGAATCCCGTGGCAGACCACGTGGTTGATCGAGGTGCAGATGGACTTGGGGAAGCCCTTGTAGTTCAGCGGCGCAGGAATGGCTTTTTGCACGTCGACAATATAGTCGTGGCAGATGCGGTCCAGGGCTTCGGTGGTCACGCCTGGCTTGACGTGTTCGGCAATCATTTCCAGCACGTCGGCAGCCAGTTTGCCGGCAACGCGCATGCCTGCGATGTCTTCGGCGGTTTTCAAGGTAACGGTCATACAGGCTCTCTCTAGCGCGACGCGCTGAAATCAATACGGTTTACGGGCGTGCGACAAAAGGTTGCAGAATTCGCACAAGCCCCAAAAAAACGCGATTCTACCAGACGCGGGCGGCAAACCATGAGCGTCTGACGATCGCTTCTCTCTATAAGGTAGGGGCATGTTGGCTCTATTCAAAGGCTTACGCAAAAGCCGATCACGGCAAATGTGATTGCGGGTTTCGTTTTTGTCCTTCGTGTGGTATAAAATGCGCCGCTTTCCGGGGATACCCCGCAAAGCTTAAATCCACACACGTGTCGACACGATGACCTGGGTGCCGGAGGCGAATGCCGCTGGTTGGTCATTGGGATACGTGGAGGCCAAACCCGACTTATTAAGGAACTATCATGTCCCAAGTCAACATGCGCGATATGCTGAAGGCCGGTGTGCACTTCGGTCACCAGACCCGTTACTGGAACCCGAAAATGGGTAAATACATTTTCGGCGCGCGTAACAAGATCCACATTATCAACCTTGAAAAAACCCTGCCAATGTTCAACGAAGCGCTGACTTTCGTAGAGCGTCTGGCCCAGGGCAAAAACAAGATTCTGTTCGTCGGCACCAAGCGTTCCGCTGGCAAGATCGTTGCTGAAGAAGCAGCTCGTTGCGGTTCGCCGTACGTCGATCACCGCTGGTTGGGCGGCATGCTGACCAACTTCAAAACCATCCGTGCTTCCATCAAGCGTCTGCGTGACCTTGAAGTGCAAGCCGAAGACGGTACTTTCGCCAAGCTGACCAAGAAAGAGGCGCTGATGCGCACTCGCGACCTGGAAAAGCTCGATCGTTCCCTGGGTGGTATCAAGGACATGGGCGGTCTGCCTGACGCACTGTTCGTTATCGACGTTGATCACGAGCGCATCGCGATCACCGAAGCCAACAAGCTGGGCATCCCTGTTATCGGCGTAGTCGATACCAACAGCAGCCCGGAAGGCGTTGACTACATCATCCCAGGCAACGATGACGCAATCCGCGCTATCCAGCTGTACATGGGTTCGATGGCTGACGCTGTAATCCGTGGTCGCAACCACGTTGCTGGCGGTACCGAGCAGTTCGTTGAAGAAGCTCCGGTAGCTGCCGCTGAGTAACTGACGCCCTGGCGTTGACTCAGTAAGCAAAAAGGGGGCTTGGCCCCCTTTTTGCCACCTCGAAAACCATTTGTCGGCAGCGCAGCTACATCTTCTGTAACGTGCAGCGGCCTACAAGGGTGATTCGGGAAGAATTGATCGCCCGTTTGATCGGGTGGAATGGTTGAAAACCTATCCAAGAGGATTTTGAAATGGCAGAGATTACTGCAGCGTTGGTTAAAGAACTGCGTGAGCGTACCGGCGAAGGCATGATGGATTGCAAAAAGGCCTTGACCAAGGCCGGCGGCGACATCGAAAAAGCCATTGATGACATGCGTGCTTCCGGCGCCATCAAGGCTGCCAAGAAAGCAGGCAACGTAGCTGCTGAAGGCGCTATCGCTCTGAAAGAAGACGGTAAGTCCGCTGTTCTGCTGGAAGTGAACTCGCAGACCGACTTCCTGGCTCTGCAAGACGACTTCAAGGCATTTGTTGCCGCTAGCGTTGAAAAAGCGTTCGCCGACAAACTGACCACTGTTGAGCCGTTGATCGAAGCTCAAGAAGCTGCTCGCCTGGTACTGGTCGGCAAGGTTGGCGAAAACGTCAACATCCGTCGTCTGGCGCGCATCGAAGGTGATGTGGTTGGCGGTTACCTGCACGGTAACAAAATCGGCGTTGTGGTTGCCCTCAAAGGCGGCGACGTTGAGCTGGCTAAAGACATCGCTATGCACGTAGCGGCCAGCAACCCAGAGTTCCTGCTGCCGTCGGAAGTGTCTGCTGACGCAATCGAGCGCGAAAAAGCTGTGTTCCTGAGCCTGAACGCTGACAAGATCGCCGGCAAGCCAGAAAACATCGTTGAAAACATGATCAAAGGCCGTATCAGCAAGTTCCTGGCTGAAGCGAGCCTGGTTGAGCAGGCGTTCGTCAAGAACCCTGAAATCAAGGTTGGCGAACTGGCCAAGAAAGCCGGTGCTGAAATCGTTTCCTTCACTTACTACAAAGTAGGCGAAGGCATCGAGAAGCCGGTCGACAACTTCGCTGAAGAAGTTGCTGCCCAGCTGGCTGCCGCCAAGCAATAAGACAGTTTTCAACTGTCGCCCGAAAGAGGCTGCCCGCTCACGCGCGCAGCCTCTTTTCAAATGGGAAGACCAATTTTTATTTGGTTTCCTCTCGGAACTGGCTTACAAAGCCGTGTTCCGATGGCGCTGAGACAGCGTCCAGCTAGAGTGAACGCAAGCCGTAAACGGCTCGCCAAGAATTTTTAAAAAATACGCCGCAGGAGAGATTCGCAATGGCTCAGCAGGGCAGTGGTTATCAGGCTCGCTATAAACGCATTCTACTCAAGCTTAGCGGCGAGGCCCTGATGGGCTCGGAAGAGTTCGGGATCGATCCCAAGGTGCTCGACCGCATGGCGCTGGAAGTCGGCCAGTTGGTCGGCATCGGTGTTCAGGTCGGCCTGGTGATTGGCGGTGGTAACCTGTTCCGTGGTGCGGCGCTGAGTGCGGCCGGCATGGATCGGGTGACTGGCGATCACATGGGCATGCTGGCCACTGTGATGAACGCCCTGGCAATGCGTGACGCCCTGGAGCGTGCCAATATCTCGGCGATCGTGATGTCGGCTATTTCCATGGTTGGCGTGACCGATCACTATGATCGTCGCAAAGCCATGCGTCACCTGAACGCCAAAGAAGTAGTGATCTTTGCTGCCGGTACCGGCAACCCGTTCTTCACCACGGACTCGGCTGCCTGCCTGCGCGCCATCGAAATCGATGCCGACGTTGTGCTCAAGGCCACCAAGGTGGACGGTGTCTACACCGCAGACCCATTCAAAGACCCGCATGCCGAGAAGTTCGATCATCTGACCTACGATGAAGTACTGGATCGCAAGCTGGGCGTGATGGACCTGACGGCTATTTGCCTGTGCCGTGACCACAAGATGCCACTGCGCGTATTTAACATGAACAAGCCCGGCGCCCTGCTGAACATCGTACACGGCGGCGCGGAAGGGACTCTGATCGAGGAAGGCCAACAATGATCAACGAAATCAAGAAAGACGCTCAAGAGCGTATGCACAAATCCCTGGAGTCTCTGGCCCATGCTTTTGGCCAGATTCGTACCGGTAAGGCTCACCCAAGCATCCTGGGCAGCGTAATGGTGCCGTATTACGGCACTGACACCTCCATTACCCAGGTCGCCAACATCACCGTAAAAGACTCGCGCACCCTGCAAGTCGTGGCCTTCGAGCGCAACATGCTCGCAGCCGTCGACAAAGCCATCCAGAGCGCGGGCCTGAACCTCAACCCGACCAACCTGGGCGAGTTGTTGCTGATCTCCATGCCTGCCCTGACTGAAGAAACCCGCAAGGGCTTCACCAAGCAGGCGCGCAGCGCTGCTGAAGATGCGCGTGTTGCCGTGCGCAACATTCGTCGTGATGCGTTGGGTGACCTCAAAAAACTGGTCAAGGACAAAGAAATCAGCGAAGACGAAGAGCGTCGCGCCGTTGCTGATATCGACAAACTGACTAAAGACGCCGAGGCCCAGATCACCAAGGCCACGGAAGAGAAAGAAAAGGACCTGATGGCCGTATAAGGGTCAGGACGCCTTCATGGAAAAGACCAAGCAGACTGTGCCCTCCGTGGTGCCGCGCCATGTCGCGATCATCATGGATGGGAATAATCGCTGGGCGAAAAAACGCTTTATGCCGGGTGTCGCCGGGCATAAGGCGGGTGTCGATGCGGTGCGCGCTGTTATTGAGGTGTGTGCCGAGGCCAAGGTCGAGGTGTTGACTCTGTTTGCCTTCTCCAGCGAGAACTGGCAACGGCCCGCCGAAGAAGTCAGCGCCTTGATGGACCTGTTCTTCAAGGCGTTGCGTCGTGAGGCCAAGCGCCTCAACGACAACAACATCAGCCTGCGCATCATTGGTGATCGCTCGCGGTTCCATCCGGAACTGCAAGCGGCCATGCGCGAAGCCGAGGCTATCACCGCCGGCTCCAACCGTTTTGTGCTGCAGATTGCAGCCAACTACGGTGGTCAGTGGGATATCGCCCAGGCTGCACAGCGGCTTGCCCGCGAAGTGCAGGCCGGGCATCTGCGGCCTGACGACATTACGCCCGAATTGTTGCAAACCTGCCTGGTAACCGGTGATCTGCCGTTGCCGGACTTGTGCATCCGTACCGGTGGTGAGCACCGCGTCAGCAATTTCCTGCTGTGGCAGCTGGCCTACACCGAACTGTACTTCTCCGACCTGTTCTGGCCGGACTTCAAACACGATGCCATGCGCAATGCGCTGGCCGATTTCGCTTCCCGTCAGCGTCGCTTCGGTAAAACGAGCGAGCAGATCGAAGCTGGAGCCCGGGTTTAAATGCTTAAACAACGAATCATCACAGCACTGATCCTGCTGCCGATTGCCTTGTGTGGTTTTTTTCTGCTCGACGGTTCCGGCTTTGCGCTGTTTATCGGCCTGGTCGTTACCCTGGGTGCTTGGGAATGGGCACGCCTGGCCGGTTTCAACGAGCAGTTGCCGCGCGTGGTTTACGCCGCTGTGGTGGCCCTGTTGCTGTTTCTCATGCATACGCTTTCGAGCATTGTCGTGCCTTGGGTGTTGGGAGCGGCGGTACTGTGGTGGGCGCTTGCGACCTTCCTGGTGCTGACCTACCCGCGCACCAGCGCCCAATGGTCCAGCGTGGCCAGCAAGTTGGTGATTGGTCTTCTGATTCTGCTGCCGGCCTGGCAAGGGCTGGTGGAAATCAAGAATTCGCCGATGGGCAACTGGCTGATCATGGCGGTGATGGTGCTGGTGTGGGGCGCTGACATCGGTGCCTACTTCTCCGGCCGGGCGTTCGGCAAGCGCAAGTTGGCGCCAGCCGTCAGCCCGGGCAAGAGCTGGGAAGGCGTTTACGGTGGCTTGGCATTGACGTTGTTGATCACGCTGGTGGTCGGTGTAGTGCGCGACTGGTCGGTGAAGGAAATCCTCCTGGCCTTGTTGGGCACCGCCGTTGTGGTGTTTATCTCCGTGGTGGGTGACCTCACCGAAAGCATGTTCAAGCGCCAGGCCGGGATCAAGGACAGCAGCAACCTGCTGCCGGGTCACGGCGGTGTGCTGGATCGAATCGACAGCCTTACCGCTGCCATTCCCATCTTCGCCGTGCTGTTGTGGATGGCGGCTTCGTGAGCCGCCTGCAACAGGTGACCGTGCTGGGCGCAACCGGCTCGGTCGGGCTCAGCACGCTGGATGTGATTGCTCGTCATCCAGATCGCTACCAGGTGTTTGCGCTGACCGGCTTCTCTCGCTTGAACGAGTTGCTGGCCTTGTGCGTGCGTCATACGCCTAGATTCGCCGTTGTGCCAGAGGTGTCGGTAGCGCGCGGCTTGCAGGACCAGTTGAGGTCTGCAGGCCTTGCGACCCACGTGTTGGTGGGCGAGGAGGGCTTGTGCCAGGTCTCGGCAGATCCTGACGTCGACACTGTAGTGGCAGCCATTGTCGGAGCGGCAGGGTTGCGCCCGACACTGGCCGCCGTCGATGCCGGTAAAAAGATCCTGCTGGCCAATAAAGAGGCGCTGGTGATGTCCGGCACGCTCTTTATGCAGGCCGTGCGCAAGAGTGGCGCCGTGCTGCTGCCTCTGGACAGCGAACACAATGCGATCTTCCAGTGCATGCCCGGTGATTTTGCCCGAGGCTTGAGCCAGGTTGGCGTGCGGCGGATTCTCCTGACGGCTTCCGGTGGCCCTTTCCGGCAAACTCCGCTGGCTGATCTTGAGCATGTCTCGCCTGATCAGGCGTGTGCACACCCAAACTGGTCGATGGGGCGAAAAATCTCCGTGGATTCGGCGAGCATGATGAACAAAGGCCTGGAGTTGATCGAGGCGTGCTGGTTGTTCGATGCGCGGCCTGATCAGGTCGAGGTGGTGATTCACCCGCAAAGTGTGATTCATTCCCTGGTCGACTATGTCGATGGTTCGGTCCTGGCGCAGCTGGGCAACCCCGATATGCGTACGCCGATTGCCAATGCACTGGCCTGGCCGGAGCGGATTGATTCCGGCGTTGCACCGTTGGACCTGTTTGCCATTGCGCGCCTGGATTTCGAAGCGCCGGACGAGCAGCGCTTCCCGTGCCTGCGTCTGGCCCGGCAAGCGGCAGAGGCGGGCAACAGTGCGCCGGCCGTGCTCAATGCGGCCAACGAGGTGGCGGTGGCGGCGTTTCTTGATGGGCGTATTCGCTTTCCGCAGATCGCGAGTATCATCGAGGACGTTTTGAGCCTTGAGCCCGTTGTGGCAGTGGATGATTTGGGTGCAGTGTTCGAGGCCGATACAAAGGCCCGAGCCCTGGCCCAACAGTGGTTGAACCGCAACGCGCGTTAGTCTGTGGGCAGGTTTGAGCCCTCAGGCACTGGATTGGAATGCGGAGAAATTAGATGAGTGCGCTCTACATGATTGTCGGCACCCTGGTTGCTCTGGGTGTGCTGGTAACCTTTCACGAATTCGGCCACTTTTGGGTCGCGCGTCGTTGCGGCGTCAAGGTGCTGCGCTTTTCCGTCGGTTTCGGCATGCCGCTGCTGCGTTGGCACGACCGTAGGGGCACTGAATTCGTGATTGCGGCCATTCCGCTGGGCGGCTACGTCAAGATGCTCGACGAGCGTGAAGGCGAGGTGCCTGTCGATCAGTTGGACCAATCCTTCAACCGTAAGACCGTTCGTCAGCGTATCGCTATTGTCGCAGCCGGCCCGATCGCCAATTTCCTCTTGGCAATCGTGTTCTTCTGGGTCTTGGCCATGATGGGCAGCCAACAGGTGCGCCCGGTTATCGGCGCAGTTGAAGCGGACAGCATGGCGGCCAAGGCCGGACTGATCGCCGGTCAGGAAATTGTTTCCATTGATGGCGAGCCCACCACCGGCTGGGGCGCTGTCAATTTGCAGTTGGTTCGCCGCATGGGCGAGAGCGGCACTATTAATGTGGTGGTGCGCGAGCAGGATTCCACCGCTGAGACGCCGCGTGAATTGTCCCTGGACCATTGGCTCAAAGGCGCAGAAGAGCCTGATCCGATCAAGTCCCTGGGCATTCGTCCGTGGCGTCCGGCCCTGCCGCCGGTGCTCGCCGAGCTGGATCCGAAAGGCCCGGCGCAGGCCGCAGGTCTGAAAACGGGCGATCGCCTGTTGGCGCTCGATGGTCAGGCGCTGGGCGACTGGCAGCAGGTGGTGGATCTGGTGCGTGTACGGCCTGATACCAAAATTGTGCTGAAAGTTGAGCGCGATGGTGCTCAAATCGACGTCCCTGTGACCCTGGCTGTTCGCGGGGAAGCCAAGGCGGCCGGGGGTTATCTCGGTGCCGGGGTAAAAGGTGTCGAGTGGCCGCCATCGATGGTGCGCGAGGTCAGCTTCGGGCCTTTGGCGGCAATTGGCGAGGGTGCAAAACGCACTTGGACCATGAGTGTGCTGACGCTCGAATCGCTCAAGAAAATGTTGTTCGGCGAGCTCTCGGTAAAAAACTTGAGTGGACCGATAACCATTGCTAAAGTGGCGGGCGCTTCTGCCCAGTCGGGTGTCGCGGATTTCCTGAATTTCCTGGCTTATCTGAGTATTAGCCTTGGAGTTCTGAATTTGCTGCCCATTCCAGTATTGGACGGGGGGCATCTGTTGTTTTATCTGGTCGAGTGGGTGCGTGGTCGCCCCTTGTCGGATCGGGTGCAGGGTTGGGGGATACAGATCGGTATCAGTTTGGTGGTCGGAGTGATGTTGTTAGCTCTGGTCAACGATCTGGGACGACTGTAACGCTTCGCTGAATTGCGAATCTGCCGCATTTTGCGGCAGTTTGTTTATTGCCAGTTGGAATAAGAAAGGACTTCATGAAACGTCTGCTGCTAACTGCGGTTCTCACCGTATTGATGATCGCCGAAGTTCACGCCGAGTCCTTCACTATCTCCGATATTCGCGTCAACGGCCTCCAGCGGGTTTCCGCGGGTAGCGTCTTTGGTGCCTTGCCGTTGAACGTCGGGGAACAGGCGGATGATCGTCGCCTGGTGGAATCCACTCGTGCGCTGTTCAAAACCGGGTTCTTTCAAGATATCCAGCTGGGTCGCGAAGGCAACGTCCTGGTCATCACTGTCGTCGAGCGACCTTCTGTCGCCAGTATCGAGATCGAAGGTAACAAGGCGATCTCCACTGAAGACTTGATGAAGGGTCTCAAGCAATCCGGCCTTGCCGAGGGCGAGATCTTCCAGCGCGCCACCCTTGAAGGTGTGCGTAACGAATTGCAACGTCAGTACGTTGCCCAGGGCCGCTACTCCGCGACCGTGGAAACGGAAGTGATCCCGCAGCCTCGTAACCGTGTTGGCCTCAAGGTCAAGATCAACGAAGGCACCGTGGCGGCCATTCAGCACATCAACGTGGTGGGTAACACCAAGTTTGCTGATGACGACCTGATCGACCTGTTCGAACTCAAGACCACCAACTGGTTGTCGTTCTTCAAGAACGATGACAAGTACGCCCGTGAAAAACTCTCGGGTGACCTGGAACGTCTGCGCTCCTACTACCTGGACCGTGGCTATATCAACATGGATATCGCTTCGACCCAGGTGTCCATCACCCCGGACAAGAAGCACGTCTACATTACTGTCAACGTCAACGAAGGCGAGAAGTACACCGTTCGTGACGTGAAACTCAGCGGCGACCTGAAAGTGCCTGAAGATCAGGTCAAGGCGCTGTTGCTGGTACAGAAAAACCAGGTGTTCTCGCGCAAGCTGATGACCACCACGTCCGAGCTGATCACCCGTCGTCTGGGTAACGAAGGCTATACCTTCGCCAACGTCAACGGCGTACCGACTCCGCACGATGATGACCACACTGTGGACATCACCTTTGTCGTTGATCCGGGCAAGCGCGCCTACGTGAACCGCATCAACTTCCGCGGCAACACCAAGTCTGCGGACGAAGTGCTGCGTCGTGAGATGCGTCAAATGGAAGGTGGCTGGGCGTCGACTTACCTGATCGACCAGTCCAAGACCCGTCTTGAGCGCCTGGGCTTCTTCAAAGAAGTCAACGTCGAAACCCCGGCCGTACCGGGCGTGGATGACCAGGTTGATGTGAACTACGCCGTTGAAGAACAAGCGTCGGGCTCGATCACCGCCAGCGTTGGTTTTGCACAGAGCGCCGGTCTGATCCTCGGTGGTTCGATCACCCAGAACAACTTCCTCGGTACCGGTAACAAGGTTTCCATCGGCCTGACCCGAAGCGAATACCAGAGCCGCTATAACTTCGGTTATGTCGACCCCTACTGGACTGCTGACGGTGTGAGCCTGGGCTACAACGCCTTCTACCGCACCACCGACTACAAAGACCTCGACGTTGACGTTGCAAGCTATGCGATCGACAGCCTTGGCGCCGGTGTGAACATCGGTTACCCGATCAGCGAGACTTCGCGCCTGACCTTCGGCCTGACCGCGCAACAAGACAAGATCAAGACCGGTGTGTACACCGTGGACGAAATCTTCGACTTCGTGCGCAAA
The DNA here is from genome assembly GCF_007713445.1 of Pseudomonas sp. RGB. NCBI lineage: Bacteria > Pseudomonadati > Pseudomonadota > Gammaproteobacteria > Pseudomonadales > Pseudomonadaceae > Pseudomonas > Pseudomonas sp. RGB. The sequence continues at coordinate 352,329 of NZ_VMSH01000005.1, forward strand.
GAGGGTGACCAGTTCCTGAACTTCAAGGCTTCGGCCGGTTGGTCGGAATCGACCCTGAACAAAGGCGTACTGGCGACCCGTGGTCACTCCCAGAGCCTCACGGCAGAAGTGACTACGCCGGGCAGCGACCTGTCGTTCTTCAAGCTCGACTACCGTGGTCAGTTGTTCCAGCCGTTGAGCGATAACTACACCATGCGCCTGCACACTGAGCTGGGTTATGGCGACGGTTATGGTTCGACCAGTGGCCTGCCGTTCTACGAGAACTACTATGCCGGTGGTTTCAACTCGGTACGTGGCTTCAAGGACAGCACCTTGGGTCCGCGTGGTACGCCGAGCCGTGGCGCCAGCGTGACGGGTAACCAGGGCACTCTGGCTGACTCGGACAACGATCCGCTGCCATTCGGTGGTAACGTTCTGATTCAAGGTGGTGCGGAGATTCTGTTCCCGCTGCCGTTCGTCAAGGATCAGCGTTCCCTGCGTACTTCGGTCTTCTGGGATGTGGGTAACGTGTTCGACTCCAAGTGCGAACAGGTTAAAAACCCGGCACCTGGTTCCGTGTCCAACACCCAGTGCAACGACGTGAGCCTCAGCAACCTGGCGAGCTCCGTGGGCGTTGGTGTGACTTGGGTGACCGCGCTTGGCCCATTGAGCTTTGCTCTGGCCATGCCGATCAAGAAACCGGATAACGCTGAAACCCAGATTTTCCAATTCTCCCTCGGCCAGACGTTCTAAGCGTCTGACCCAAGATAACGACAACGGATTCTGTAGGAGTACATCGTGCGCAAGTTGACTCAATTGGTTCTGCTGGCCACCGTGCTGGTGACCACCCCGGCCTTCGCCGAAATGAAAATCGCCGTCCTGAACTATCAGATGGCTCTGCTGGAATCCGACGCGGCCAAGCGCTACGCAGTGGATGCCGAGAAAAAATTCGGTCCGCAACTGACCAAGCTGAAAACGCTGGAAAGCAGTGCCAAAGGCATCCAGGATCGTCTGGTAGCCGGTGGCGACAAAATGCAGCAAGGCGAGCGTGAGCGTCTGGAGCTTGAGTTCAAGCAAAAGGCCCGTGACTACCAGTTCCAGTCCAAGGAACTGAACGAAGCCAAAGCTGTTGCCGACCGTGAAATGCTTAAGCAGCTCAAGCCGAAACTCGACAGCGCCGTGGAAGAAGTCATCAAGAAAGGTGCCTTTGACCTGGTGTTCGAGCGCGGCGCCGTGATCGACGTCAAGCCTCAATACGACATCACCCGCCAGGTGATCGAGCGCATGAACCAGCTGAAGTAAGCCATGACCGCGACTATCAAACTCGGCGAGTTGGCCGAGTTCCTTGGAGCCACCTTGCGTGGCTCCAAGGAGAAAGAAATCACTGGGCTAGCCACCTTGCAGGAGGCTGGCCCAGCTCAGTTGAGCTTCCTCGCAAATCCCCAATACCGTAAATACCTGGTCGACAGCCAAGCCGCAGCCGTGTTGCTGAAGGCTGCTGACGCCGAAGGGTTTGCCGGGGATGCGCTGGTGGTGGCCGATCCTTACCTGGCTTATGCCCGGGCGTCGCACCTGTTCGATCCAAAGCCAAAGGCTGCTGGCGGTATTCATCCGTCTGCGGTCATTGCTGATGATGCCTGGGTTGACCCTGCGGCAAGCATTGGCGCGTTTGCCGTGATCGAGAGGGGCGCGCGCATTGCCGCCGGCGTCACAGTAGGTGCGCATTGCTTTATCGGCGCACGTTGCGAGATCGGTGCCGATGGCTGGCTGGCTCCGCGTGTCACCCTGTACCACGACGTGCGTATCGGTGAACGTGTGGTCATTCAGTCAGGTGCTGTAATTGGTGGCGAGGGTTTTGGCTTTGCCAATGCCAAAGGCATCTGGCACAAGATTGCCCAGGTCGGCGGCGTGCTGATCGGCGATGACGTGGAAATCGGCGTCAATACCGCAGTGGACCGTGGCGCCTTGGCCGATACCGTCATCGGTAACGGTGTGAAGCTCGATAACCAGATCCAGATTGCCCACAACGTACAGATTGGCGATCACACCGCCATGGCCGCGTGCGTGGGGATTTCCGGCAGCACCAAAATCGGCAAGCATTGCATGCTCGCCGGTGGCGTCGGGTTGGTGGGGCACATCGAGATTTGCGACAACGTCTTCATTACCGGCATGACCATGGTGACGCACTCGATTACCGAGCCCGGTGCCTATTCTTCCGGTACCGCCATGCAGCCCGCGGCTGAATGGCGCAAGAGTGCAGCACGTTTGAGGCAGCTCGACGACATGGCTCGACGCCTCAAACAGCTGGAAAAGCGTGTTGGGGACGTGACCCCTGGCGGTAATGCTTCATCAGAAGGCTGATACCATTTCCATATCAAGTGTGCACAGCCGCTAGACTGCCTCCTTGATTTGCTAGCGGGGCGTGCGTTTTGTCCGCCCGCCCCCAATCTTTATTACAGGCTTCCCCCCGAAATGATGGACATCAACGAGATTCGCGAATACCTGCCTCACCGTTACCCGTTCCTGCTGGTGGACCGTGTAGTGGACCTCAACATCGAGGAAAAGCGCATTCGTGCCTACAAGAATGTCAGCATCAACGAACCGTTCTTCAATGGTCACTTTCCGGCGCATCCAATCATGCCGGGCGTATTGATCATCGAAGCGATGGCCCAGGCTGCCGGTATCCTTGGTTTCAAAATGCTCGACCTCAAGCCTGCCGATGGCACGCTTTACTATTTCGTGGGCTCCGACAAGCTGCGTTTTCGCAACCCGGTCACACCGGGTGACCAGTTGATCCTGGAAGCCAAGTTCATCAGCTGCAAGCGCCAGATCTGGAAGTTCGAATGCCAGGCCTCGGTGGACGGCAAGCCGGTGTGCTCTGCTGAGATCATCTGCGCGGAACGCAAACTATGAGTTTGATTGACCCTCGCGCAATCATCGATCCGTCGGCCGTTCTGGCCGCCGACGTTGAGGTCGGCCCCTGGTCGATCGTCGGCGCAGGTGTTGAAATCGGCGAGGGGACTGTCATCGGGCCACACGTGATCCTTAAAGGTCCGACCCGCATTGGCAAACACAATCGTATCTACCAGTTTTCCTCGGTAGGCGAAGACACCCCGGACATGAAGTACAAGGGTGAGGAAACGCGCCTGGTAATCGGTGATCACAACATCATCCGTGAAGGCGTGACGATTCACCGCGGCACCGTGCAGGATCGTGCCGAGACCACGCTGGGGGATCACAACCTGATCATGGCCTATGCCCACATCGGCCACGACAGCGTCATCGGCAACCATTGCATCCTGGTCAACAACACTGCGTTGGCGGGCCATGTGCATGTTGATGACTGGGCGATCCTGTCTGGCTTTACCCTGGTGCATCAGTATTGCCATATCGGCGCCCACAGCTTTTCCGGCATGGGCACTGCGATCGGCAAGGACGTTCCGGCGTACGTCACGGTATTCGGCAACCCGGCTGAAGCGCGCAGCATGAACTTCGAAGGCATGCGCCGTCGCGGGTTCAGTGAAGACGCAATTCACGCCCTGCGCCGTGCTTATAAGGTGGTTTACCGCCAGGGTCTGACGGTTGACCAGGCTTTGGCCGAACTGACCGAGCCGGCAGCGTTGTACCCGGAAGTCGCGGTGTTCCGTGACTCTATCCAGGCATCGACTCGCGGCATCACCCGCTGATCATGGCTAATCTGCGTATCGCGTTGGTGGCCGGAGAAGCTTCCGGCGATATTCTCGGCGCAGGTTTGATGCGAGCCCTCAAAGCCCAGCATCCCGCGGTGGAATTTATCGGTGTGGGCGGCCCGCTCATGCAGGCCGAAGGGCTGACGTCCTACTTCCCCATGGAGCGTCTTTCCGTCATGGGGCTGGTGGAAGTGCTGGGTCGTCTGCGCGAGCTGCTGGCTCGCCGCAAGCTGCTGATTCAAACCTTGATCGAAGAAAAGCCTGACGTCTTTATCGGAATCGACGCGCCGGACTTCACCCTCAATATCGAACTCAAGTTGCGTCAGGCCGGGATCAAGACCGTGCACTACGTCAGCCCTTCGGTATGGGCGTGGCGGCAGAAGCGCGTGCTCAAGATCCGTGAAGGCTGCGACTTGATGCTGACACTGCTGCCGTTCGAAGCCCGGTTCTACGAAGAGAAGGGCGTGCCGGTGCGGTTTGTCGGGCACACCCTGGCCGATACCATTCCATTGCAAGCTGATCGCGCGGCTGCGCGTGCCGAACTGGGCCTGCCCGCCGGCCCGCTGGTAGCCTTGATGCCGGGCAGTCGCGGCGGTGAAGTCGGTCGCCTGGGGGCGCTGTTTTTTGACGCCGCCGAACGTCTGCAGGCGTTGAAGCCCGGCATTCGTTTTGTGTTGCCATGTGCCAGCCCGCAACGTCGTGCACAAATCGAAACGCTGCTGGAAGGGCGCACGCTGCCGGTCACCTTGCTGGACGGTCAGTCGCACCTGGCCCTGGCAGCATGTGATGCGGTACTGATCGCCTCAGGCACCGCCACCCTGGAAGCGTTGTTGTACAAGCGTCCGATGGTCGTGGCCTATCGCCTGGCGCCGCTGACGTTCTGGATTCTCAAGCGCATGGTCAAAAGTCCTTACATCTCCTTGCCCAACCTGTTGGCCCAGCGTCTGCTGGTCCCGGAATTGTTGCAGGACGATGCAACGCCCCAGGCACTGGCGCAAACGCTACTACCCTTGATCGACGGCGGCGAAGAACAGACCCGTGGTTTCGACGACATCCACCGGACCTTGCGCCGTGATGCGTCGAACCAGGCGGCAGACGCCGTGCTGACCTTGATTGGCCACAAACAGGAAGCCCTATGACGACGCAAATGGGCCTGGACTTCAGCCTCGTCGCGCAAGTGCACGAGCTGGTCGCCGGGGTTGACGAGGTGGGGCGCGGCCCGCTGTGTGGCGCCGTCGTCACGGCGGCGGTGATTCTCGATCCGAACCGCCCGATCCTGGGCCTCAACGATTCGAAAAAACTCACCGAAGCGCGTCGCGAAAAGCTTTATGACGAGATCTGCGAAAAAGCCCTGAGCTGGCACATTGCCCGGGCTGAAGTCGAAGAAATCGACGAACTGAATATCCTTCACGCGACCATGCTGGCCATGCAGCGCGCGGTGGAAGGCCTGCATATCACGCCCAAAATGGCGATGATCGACGGTAACCGTTGCCCAAAACTGGCGATGCCCGCAGAAGCGGTAGTCAAGGGTGACAGCAAGGTTCCGGCCATTGCTGCCGCCTCGATCCTGGCCAAAGTCAGCCGTGACCGTGAAATGGCCGCGTTTGAGTTGATCTACCCCGGCTACGGGATGGGTGGTCATAAAGGCTATCCGACGCCCGTTCATCTGGAAGCCCTCGCTCGCCTCGGCCCCACGCCGATCCATCGCCGCTCGTTCGCCCCGGTCCGCCAGGCTTACGAGCTGCGCGAGCGCCTCATCGAGGTTTAGTCGCGAGGCTGATGTTTTGCTCAAGGCCCGGTACAATCCGGGCCTTGTTGTCTCCACGTATTAGAACAGGATCACTATGCCGGCTTCATTCGTTCACCTGCGCCTGCACACTGAATACTCCCTGGTCGACGGCCTGGTACGGATCAAACCGCTGGTCAAAACCCTGGTGGGCATGAACATGCCTGCGGTAGCGGTGACCGATCAGAACAACATGTGTTCCCTGGTCAAGTTCTACAAAAACGCCATGGGCGCCGGTATCAAGCCGATTTGCGGTGCCGACCTGTGGCTGTCCAACAAAGACCCGGATAACCCCCTGAGCCGCATTAGCCTGTTGGCGATGAACGGCGTCGGTTATCGCAACCTCACCGAATTGATTTCCCGTGGCTTTATCGACGGTCAGCGCAACGGTTCGATCATCATCGAGCGCGAGTGGGTGGCCGAGGCAAGCGAGGGCGTGATCATGCTCTCGGCCGCCAAAGAAGGTGAGATCGGTATCGCGCTGCTCGGCGGCAACCCGCAGGAAGCCGAAGTGCTGGCCCGCGAGTGGATGCAGGTCTTCCCTGACCGTTTCTACCTGGAAGTCCAGCGCACCAATCGTCCCAATGATGAAGAGCATCTGCACGCCGCCGTGGCCCTGGCCGACAAGCTGGGCGCGCCGCTGGTTGCAACCAACGATGTGCGCTTTATCAAAAAGGAAGATTTCGAAGCCCACGAAACCCGCGTGTGCATCGGCGAAGGCCGGGCTCTGGACGACCCGCGTCGTTCCAAGAACTACAGCGAAGAGCAGTACCTCAAAAGCGCCGACGAGATGGCCGAGCTGTTCAGCGACCTGCCCGAGGCCCTGGAAAACTCCGTCGAGATCGCCAAGCGCTGCAATATCGAAGTGAAGCTGGGCAAGCACTTCCTGCCCAACTTCCCGATTCCCGATGGCATGACCATCGATGAGTATTTCCGCAAAGTGTCCTTCGATGGCCTCGAAGAGCGCCTTAGCGTGCTACTGCCCAAGGACACCACCGAGGACTACGAGGCCAAGCGCCAGGTCTACGTTGACCGACTGAATTTCGAGCTGGATATCATCATCCAGATGGGGTTCCCCGGTTACTTCCTGATCGTGATGGACTTTATCCAGTGGGCCAAGAACAACGGCGTACCGGTAGGTCCTGGCCGGGGGTCAGGTGCCGGTTCGCTGGTGGCTTACGTTCAGAAGATTACCGACCTTGACCCGCTGGAATATGACCTGCTGTTCGAGCGGTTCCTGAACCCGGAACGGGTCTCCATGCCCGACTTCGACGTCGACTTCTGCATGGACGGCCGCGACCGCGTGATCGAGTACGTGGCCGAGAAATACGGCCGCAATGCGGTAAGCCAGATCATCACGTTCGGTTCCATGGCGGCCAAGGCTGTAATCCGTGACGTGGCGCGGGTGCAGGGCAAGTCCTACGGCCTGGCGGACCGCCTGTCGAAGATGATCCCGTTCGAAGTCGGCATGACCCTGGAAAAAGCCTACGAGCAGGAAGAAATCCTGCGCGACTTCATCAAGGTCGATGAAGAGGCCGCCGAAATCTGGGACATGGCGCGCAAGCTCGAAGGTGTGGTGCGTAACGTCGGTAAACACGCCGGTGGCGTGGTGATCGCACCGACCAAGCTCACCGACTTTTCGCCGATCTATTGCGATGAAGAAGGCGACGGCCTGGTAACCCAGTTCGACAAGGACGACGTTGAAGCCGCCGGCCTGGTGAAGTTCGACTTCCTGGGTCTGCGGACCCTGACGATCATCGACTGGGCACTGAAGACGATCAACCGCGACCGCGCCAAGGTCAACGAAGCGCCGCTGGATATCGCCTTTATCCCGCTGGACGACAAACCGACTTACACCTTGCTGCAAAAAGCCGAAACCACGGCGGTGTTCCAGCTTGAGTCGCGCGGCATGAAAGAGCTGATCAAAAAGCTCAAGCCCGACTGCCTGGAAGACTTGATCGCACTGGTGGCACTGTTCCGTCCCGGCCCGCTGCAGTCGGGCATGGTGGATGACTTCATCAACCGTAAGCACGGCCGCGCCGAGCTGGCGTACCCGCACTCGGATTATCAGTACGAAGGCCTCAAGCCGGTACTGGCGCCAACCTACGGCATCATCTTGTATCAAGAACAGGTGATGCAGATTGCCCAGGTGATGGCCGGTTACACCCTCGGCGGCGCGGACATGCTGCGTCGCGCCATGGGTAAGAAAAAGCCCGAAGAAATGGCCAAGCAGCGCGGCGGTTTCATTGAGGGTTGTGCCACCAACAACATCGACGCCGACCTCGCCGGTAACATCTTCGACCTGGTAGAAAAGTTCGCCGGTTACGGCTTCAACAAATCCCACTCCGCCGCCTACGGCCTGGTGTCGTACCAGACTGCCTGGCTGAAAGCCCATTACCCGGCGCCGTTCATGGCCGCGGTACTCTCGGCGGATATGCACAACACCGACAAGGTCGTGACCTTGATCGAGGAAGTGCGCACCATGAAGCTGCGCCTCGACGCGCCGGACGTGAACGCCTCCGAGTTCAAGTTCACGGTGAACGACGAAGGCCGCATCATCTATGGCCTGGGCGCGATCAAAGGCGTGGGCGAAGGCCCGGTCGAGGCCATTACCGAAGCGCGCCAGGACGGGCCGTTCAAGGACTTGTTCGACTTCTGCGCGCGGGTTGACCTCAAACGCATCAACAAACGCACCCTTGATGGCTTGATCCGCAGCGGTGCGCTCGATCGCCTTGGCCCGTATTTCCATGATGAGCCCAAGGCTTATCAGGCCAATATCGACCGCAACCGCGCGGTGCTGCTGACCGCCATGGAAGAAGCGATCAAGGCGGCCGAACAGACCGCCCGCACCCACGACAGCGGCCACGCCGACCTGTTTGGCGGCTTGTTCGTCGAAGAAGACGCGGACGTTTACGCCAACCACCGCAAGGCCAAGGAGTTGACCCTCAAGGAACGGCTCAAGGGCGAAAAAGACACCCTGGGCCTGTACCTCACCGGTCACCCGATTGACGAATACGAAGGCGAAATCCGCCGTTTCGCTCGTCAGCGCATCATCGACCTGAAACCGGCGCGCGACACCCAGACGGTCGCCGGCATGATCATCGCCCTGCGCGTGATGAAAAATAAGAAGGGCGACAAGATGGGCTTTATCACCCTCGACGACCGCTCGGGCCGGATCGAAGCGTCATTGTTTGCCGACGCTTTCCACTCTGCCCAGTCGTTGCTGCAGACCGATGCCATGGTGGTCGTCGAAGGGGAGGTCAGCAACGACGACTTCTCCGGCGGCCTGCGCCTGCGGATCAAGCGGGTGATGAGCATGGAAGACGCGCGCACCAACCTCGCCGAAAGCCTGCGCTTGAAGGTCAAGACCGAAGCCCTCAAAGGCGATCAGCTACGCTGGTTGGGTGACCTGCTCAAGCGTCACCGTGGCGCGTGCCCGGTGACCATGGAGTACACCGGCAATGACGCCAAGGCGATGTTGCAGTTTGGTGAGACGTGGCGAATTGATCCCGCCGATGGCTTGATTCAAGCTTTGCGTGACCAGTTCGGGCGAGACAACGTCTTCCTCCAATACCGTTGACGGTCAGATATGTCTGATCTCGACTGAACATTTAATCTCGACCTAAACGCGCCTCTCCCTTAAGGTAGGGCGCGAATAGACAACCGGCTGGCCAGGCACTCCTTGGCCGTCGACCCAAGACGGACGCTTATGAACCCGAATTTTCTTGATTTCGAACAGCCGATCGCTGACCTGCAAGCCAAGATTGAAGAATTGCGCCTGGTCGGCAATGACAATTCGCTGAATATCGGCGATGAGATCGCTCGCCTGCAAGACAAGAGCAGCACGCTCACCGAGGACATCTTCGGCAAGCTGACCAGCTGGCAGATCGCGCGCCTGGCACGCCACCCGCGCCGTCCGTACACCCTGGATTACATTCAGCACATCTTTACCGAGTTCGACGAGCTGCACGGCGACCGCCACTTCTCCGACGACGCGGCCATCGTGGGCGGTATCGCTCGCCTGGACGACCAGCCGGTCATGGTGATCGGTCACCAGAAAGGCCGTGAAGTGCGTGAAAAAGTCCGCCGCAACTTCGGCATGCCGCGCCCCGAAGGCTACCGCAAGGCTTGCCGCCTGATGGAAATGGCCGAGCGCTTCAAGATGCCGATCCTGACCTTCATCGACACGCCGGGTGCTTACCCAGGCATCGACGCCGAAGAGCGCAACCAGAGCGAAGCAATCGCCTGGAACCTGCGTGTGATGGCGCGCCTGAAAACCCCGATCATCGCCACCGTGATTGGTGAAGGTGGTTCCGGCGGGGCACTGGCCATTGGCGTGTGCGACCAGCTGAACATGCTGCAATATTCGACCTACGCGGTGATCTCGCCGGAAGGTTGCGCTTCGATTCTGTGGAAAACCGCCGAAAAGGCGCCGGACGCTGCTGAAGCCATGGGCATCACCGCTGATCGCCTCAAAGGCCTGGGCATCGTGGACAAAGTGATCGCCGAGCCATTGGGCGGCGCCCACCGTGACCCGGCTGCGGCTGCTGCCACCCTGCGCGCTGAGCTGGGTTCGCAATTGGCGATGCTCAAGAAGTTCGATAACGAGGCGCTGCTGGCCCGTCGTTACGAGCGCCTGATGAGCTACGGTCTCTGATCAAACACTGATCTTGAAGACAATGCAGTACTAATGTGGGAGCAGGCTTGTGTGGGCGCTGGCTTGCCTGCGATAGCATCAACTCGGTGTAACAGATAACCCGAGTTGCCTGCATCGCGGGCGAGCCCGGCGCCCACACAGGCCCGCTCCCACATTTGCTTTGTGTATGCTGGGTTATCGCGTTCCAGATCGATGGCGGTACTGTGTTATGAAGCCAGCTCTACCCGCCAACCTCCTGCAAACCCTGGCACCCTGGCGCAATGCCCCGGCCTGGCACATCGCATTCTCGGGTGGTCTGGACTCCACCGTCCTGCTGCACCTGTTGGCCGCCCTTGCTACCACCGAAAGCCTTCCACCGCTCAGTGCTGTCCACGTCCACCATGGCCTGCAAGCTGCCGCCGACGCCTGGCCCAGCCATTGCCAGGCGGTGTGTGACGGCTTGGGCGTGCCCTTGCAAGTGATGCGCGTGCAAGTGCAGCCGGGCGCCAGCCTTGAGCGTGCAGCGCGTGACGCGCGTTATCAGGCGTTTACCGAAGTCACCGGGGCGGGGGAGGTGTTGCTCACCGGGCAGCATCGCGACGATCAGGCTGAAACCCTGTTGTTTCGGCTGATGCGCGGGGCAGGGGTGCGCGGGCTGGCGGCAATGCCTGTGCATCGCCAACTGGCGAATGGTCACGTGGTGCGCCCGTTGCTGGAGGCCTCGCGTGCTGAATTGGAAGCCTACGCCCACGAGCACCAACTGACGTGGATCGAAGACTCTTCCAACGCCGACCCACGTTTCTCGCGCAATTACTTGCGCCATCGTGTGCTTCCCGTGTTGACGCAGCGATGGCCTCAAGCCGTTTCCAGCCTGGCGCGCACCGCCGATCACCTGGGTGAAGCCCAGGGCCTGCTCGACGAGTTGGCGAGGATGGACTTGCAAGCCGCCGATCAGCCTTCGCCATTTCCCTGGTTGCCTCTGCCCTCGTTGGTTCTGGCTCCACTAAGCGAACTTTCCGACGTTCGCCAACGTAATGCCTTGCGCCACTGGCTGGCGCCTCTGACCCGGTTACCCGACAGTGACCACTGGGCCAGCTGGCATTCCCTGCGCGACGCCAAAACTGACGCACAACCGCTGTGGCGCCTTGCCGACGGCCAGTTGCATCGTTGCGGCGAGCGCATCTGGTGGCTGCCCGCAGCATGGTTGGAGTTTTCCGACGCCGCGGTGAGCTGGCCGCATCCACAGAGCCCACTTGCGTTACCCGGCAATGGCCAGCTGAAATTTATCGGCGAGGCTCCCCAAGGCCCTCTTGAGGTGCGTTACCGTCAGGGCGGCGAAATCATCGAAGTGCCCGCTCGAGGCCGGCGCGACTTGAAGCGCTTGCTTAATGAATGTGGGCTGCCGGGCTTTGTCCGTGGCAGATTGCCGCTGGTGTATCAGGGTGAGCAATTGCTGGCTGTGCCAAGCCTTGCAGGGCTGTGGGCCAGGCTGCCGGGTGACGGACAATTGGATTGGATGCCACAGACTTGCGATCAAGGTTTGAGCTGATAGAGCCTTTCCGGTAGACTACGCTCCCTTCTTGATACAACTTCTGTGGATTCGACTGAATCGCAGCAGTTGCCGATTACCAAGCAGTCTTTGCTGGGCGATTCCAAAAAATGTGTAGCGATCAACGTACCGGTGTTTCATTGCTGGTCTGTCACAACGCGGCGGTTTTTTTGAAAGGTGCACTGTGATTAATGCAGGTGATCGGGGGCTTCGGCCTTCCTTCGCTTTCCCCGGCGGCTCGGACCGCTTTAACGCAGACTTCTAGGGTTTTTCATGACGCGCTACATATTCGTCACGGGCGGTGTTGTTTCTTCATTGGGGAAAGGCATTGCCTCCGCTTCATTGGCGGCCATCCTGGAGGCGCGGGGACTTAAGGTCACCATGCTCAAGCTGGACCCGTACATCAACGTTGACCCGGGCACCATGAGCCCGTTCCAGCACGGTGAAGTGTTCGTCACACACGACGGCGCCGAGACCGACCTGGACCTGGGCCACTACGAGCGGTTCATCCGCACGACCATGACCCAGAACAACAACTTCACCACCGGCCGTGTCTACGAGCACGTGCTGCGCAAAGAGCGCCGTGGTGACTACCTGGGTGCAACCATCCAGGTGATCCCGCACATCACCGACGAAATCAAGCGCCGCATCATCAAGGGTGCAGGCGATGCCGACGTGGCGATGGTCGAGATCGGTGGCACCGTGGGTGACATCGAATCCCAGCCTTTCCTCGAAGCTATCCGCCAGCTGCGTTTCGAAGTCGGCGCCAAGCGCGCGATGCTGATGCACCTGACGCTGGTGCCGTACATCGCCACCGCCGGCGAAACCAAAACCAAGCCTACCCAGCACTCGGTCAAGGAACTGCGTTCCATCGGCCTGCAGCCGGACGTGCTGGTATGCCGCTCCGATCACCCGATCGACATTTCCTCGCGTCGCAAGATTGCGCAGTTCACCAACGTTGAAGAGCGTGCGGTGATTGCCCTGGAAGACGCCGACACCATCTACAAGATCCCGGGCATCCTGCACTCTCAGGGCCTGGATGATTTTGTGGTCGAGCGTTTCGGCCTGCAGTGCAACGGCGCGGACCTGTCCGAATGGGAAGCTGTGGTGGATGCCAAGCTCAACCCTGAGCATGAAGTCACCATCGCCATGGTCGGTAAGTACATGGAGCTGCTGGACGCGTACAAGTCGCTGATCGAAGCGATGAGCCACGCCGGTATCAGCAACCGTACCAAGGTCAACCTGCGCTACATCGATTCCGAAGACATCGAGAACCAGGGCACCGCGCTGCTCGAAGGTGTTGACGCGATCCTCGTACCCGGCGGTTTCGGCCTGCGTGGCGTGGAAGGCAAGATCACTGCGGTCCAGTACGCTCGCGAAAACAAAGTACCGTACCTGGGCATCTGCCTGGGCATGCAAGTGGCAGTCATCGAGTTCGCGCGTAACGTGCTGGGCTGGAAAGACGCCAACTCCACCGAGTTCGATCACACCAGCGGCCACCCGGTCGTGGGCCTGATCACCGAGTGGGAAGATGCCACCGGCGCCGTTGAAACCCGTACCGAAAGCTCTGACCTGGGCGGCACCATGCGCCTTGGCGCGCAAGACTGCCTGCTGGAGCCGGGCTCGCTGGTTCACGATTGCTATGGCAAGGACGTGATCGTCGAGCGTCACCGTCATCGCTACGAAGTGAACAACAACCTGCTGCCGCAGATCAAAGAAGCCGGCCTGAAAATCTCCGGTCGCTCCGGCGATGGCAAGTTGGTTGAAGTGGTTGAAGCACCGGATCATCCGTGGTTCGTGGCTTGCCAGTTCCACCCGGAGTTCACCTCGACCCCGCGCGACGGCCACCCGTTGTTCAGCGGTTTCGTTAAAGCAGCACTGACGCAACATCAGAAGAAGGCGTAACCCTGATGGCCCAGAAGATCATTCGCGTTGGCGACATCGAGATTGCCAACGACAAGCCCATGGTGCTGTTCGGCGGCATGAACGTGCTGGAAAGCCGCGACATGGCGATGCAGGTCTGTGAAGAGTACGTGAAGGTCACCGAGAAACTCGGTATCCCTTACGTGTTCAAGGCCAGCTTCGACAAGGCCAACCGTTCGTCCGTGACTTCCTATCGCGGCCCGGGCCTTGAAGAAGGCATGCGGATCTTCCAGGACATCAAGCAAGCCTTCGGCGTGCCGATCATCACCGACGTCCACGAGCCGGAACAAGCGGCCGTGGTCGCCGAGGTGTGCGACATCATCCAGTTGCCGGCCTTCCTGTCGCGCCAGACCGACCTCGTGGTCGCCATGGCCAAAACCGGCGCTGTGATCAATATCAAGAAAGCCCAGTTCCTCGCGCCCCAGGAAATGAAACACATCCTGAACAAGTGCGTGGAAGCGGGTAACGACCAGTTGATCCTCTGCGAGCGTGGTTCGAGCTTCGGCTACAACAACCTCGTGGTGGACATGCTCGGTTTCGGCATCATGAAACAGTTCGAATACCCGGTGTTCTTCGACGTGACCCACGCGCTGCAAATGCCCGGTGGCCGCGCCGATTCCGCCGGTGGACGCCGTGCCCAGGTGCTGGACCTGGCCAAGGCGGGCATCAGCCAGTCGCTGGCGGGCCTGTTCCTGGAAGCCCACCCGGACCCGGACAACGCCAAATGCGACGGCCCATGCGCCTTGCGCCTCGACAAGCTGGAGCCATTCCTGGCCCAGCTCAAGCAGTTGGACGAACTGGTCAAGAGTTTTCCGACGGTAGAAACCGCGTAAGCGCCATTTCTCCGGTAGACTTTCCCTCGCTTTACGCTCAGGCCTGCGGGCCTGAGCCTTGTCGCCTGCAAGCCTGCCCCGTTGTTCCACCCTTGCGGTCGGTCAAAAGATTTCCTTCAGCTGCGTCGTTTTCGTCAACTTTGGAGTGTTTACAACAATGGCAAAAATCGTCGACATCAAAGGTCGTGAAGTTCTCGACTCCCGTGGCAACCCTACCGTCGAAGCCGACGTGCTCCTCGATAATGGCATCATCGGCAGCGCCTGCGCGCCGTCCGGTGCTTCCACAGGTTCCCGCGAAGCACTGGAACTGCGTGATGGCGACAAGAGCCGTTACCTGGGCAAGGGTGTACTCAAGGCTGTAGCCAACATCAACGGCCCGATCCGTGACCTGTTGCTGGGCAAGGACCCGCTGGACCAGAAAGCCCTGGACCACGCGATGATCAAGCTAGACGGCACCGAAAACAAAGGCAGCCTGGGCGCCAACGCCATCCTCGCCGTGTCCCTGGCCGCTGCCAAGGCTGCTGCACAGGACCAGGACCTGCCGCTGTACGCACACATCGCCAACCTGAACGGCACCCCGGGTGTTTACTCGATGCCGGTGCCGATGATGAACATCATCAACGGTGGCGAGCACGCTGATAACAACGTCGACATCCAGGAATTCATGGTGCAGCCGGTTGGCGCCAAGACCTTCTCCGAAGGCCTGCGCATGGGCACCGAGATTTTCCACCACCTCAAAGCTGTGCTGAAGGCCCGTGGCCTGAGCACTGCCGTGGGTGACGAAGGTGGTTTCGCACCAAACCTGGCGTCCAACGAAGATGCACTCAAAGTGATCTCCGAAGCCGTGGCCAATGCGGGCTACAAGCTGGGCACCGACGTGACCCTGGCCTTGGACTGCGCCGCCAGCGAGTTCTACGAAGACGGCAAGTACAACCTGTCCGGTGAAGGCCACGTGTTCACCTCCGAAGGTTTTGCCGACTACCTCAAAGGCCTGACCGAACGCTACCCGATCATCTCCATCGAAGACGGCCTGGACGAGTCCGACTGGGCTGGCTGGAAAGTCCTCACCGACAAGATCGGCGAAAAAATCCAACTGGTCGGCGACGACCTGTTCGTGACCAACACCAAGATCCTGAAAGAAGGCATCGACAAAAAGATCGCCAACTCGATCCTGATCAAGTTCAACCAGATCGGCACCCTGACCGAAACCCTGGAAGCCATCCAGATGGCCAAGGCTGCGGGCTACACCGCCGTGATCTCTCACCGCTCCGGCGAAACCGAAGACTCGACCATTGCCGACCTGGCCGTGGGCACCTCGGCTGGGCAGATCAAGACCGGTTCCCTGTGCCGTTCGGACCGCGTTTCCAAGTACAACCAATTGCTGCGTATCGAAGAGCAATTGGCAGGTAAAGCCAAGTACAACGGTCGCAGCGAGTTTCGCGGCTGATTGTTAAATGGTAAAAGGTCAGCGGATTACGTCGGAAAAATCACGACAGCGTGAATTTCGACGCTAATCTCATGGCTAACAAGCACAAGCCTGGTTCATCCAGGCTTCGTGCTATCAGTTGCTTCAAAAGTTTTGCATGGCTGTCTTTTTTTTACTGGATACCCGGATTTCGATGCGCAGTCCCAATTGGTTGTTCCTCGTCTTGCTCTTGTTGCTGGCTGGCCTGCAGTACCGCCTATGGGTGGGTAATGGCAGCTTTGCGCAGGTGAAAGAGTTGACCCAGCAAATTGCCGACCAGCACGCCGAGAACGAACGCCTGCTGGAGCGCAACCGCGTCCTCGATGCCGAAGTGCTTGAGTTGAAAAAAGGCACAGAGACCGTTGAAGAACGGGCGCGTCATGAGCTGGGCATGGTGAAAGAGGGCGAAACCCTCTACCAGTTGGCCCAATGAGTAGTGTGTTACCGGCCTTCTGGGCCGTGATTCCTGCCGCGGGCGTTGGTGCCCGTATGGCTGCGGACCGTCCCAAGCAATACTTGCAATTGGGCGGGCGCACAATTCTCGAACACAGCCTCGGCTGTTTTCTCGACCATCCAGGCCTCAAGGGGCTGGTAGTCAGTTTGGCTGTCGATGACCCTTATTGGCCGAACCTGCCTTGCGCCAATGACCCACGCATCGTGCGTGCGGACGGCGGTGACGAGCGCTCGGGTTCGGTACTCAATGCGTTGCTGCAACTCAATGCGCTGGGGGCCAGCGATGATGATTGGGTGCTGGTGCATGACGCCGCGCGGCCTAACCTCTGCCGTGATGACCTCGACAACCTGTTGTCAGAACTGTCGGATGATCCCGTCGGCGGGCTGCTGGCCGTGCCCGCTCGCGACACGCTCAAGCGTGTCGACAAGCACGCACGTGTGGTCGAAACCGTCGACCGCAGCCTGATCTGGCAAGCCTATACGCCGCAGATGTTTCGCCTCGGTGCCTTGCATCGAGCGTTGGCTGATAGCTTGGTGGCTGACGCCGTCATCACCGACGAAGCCTCGGCGATGGAATGGTCCGGCCAGGCGCCGCGCTTGGTTGAAGGGCGTTCGGACAATATCAAGGTGACCCGGCCGGAAGACCTGGAGTGGTTGCGGTTGCGGTGGGCGAACCGCAGGTAGTCAGTTAAGCCGCGTCGATTTCATCGCAGGCAAGCCAACTTCCACAGTTGAAACGCGATCAGCTGTGGGAGCCGTGCTTGCCCGTGATGAGGCCAGGCAGGCGCTCCAAATTATTCGCTGTACTCCGGCCGCTCAGCCAACCCCTCCTTCAAGAAATCCACCAGCTTTCTGACCTTCGGCGATAAATGCCGCTGCTGTGGATACAGCGCCCACACCGCCGTGTTCGGCGGCTGATGCGCCTCCAGCAACGACACCAGCGCGCCAGTGTGCAAATGCTCCAGCACGTAATAGTCCGGCAACTGGCACAGCCCAACCCCTTGCAACGCCGCATCCAGCACTGCTTGCCCACTGTTGCAGCGCCAGTTTCCCTGCACCCGCTGGGAAAATTCGCGCCCGTCCTGGGCCAGTTGCCAGATATCCGAGCTGCCGATCAGGCAGTTATGCCGAGTTAATTCCGACAGACTGTGTGGCCGACCATACCGCGCCAGGTAGGAAGGTGACGCGCACAGGTACATGCGCCGCGGGGCCAGGCGACTGGCGACCATGCGCGAGTCTTGCAGGCGGCCCAGGCGGATCGCCAGGTCGAGGCCTTCATGCACCAGGTCCAGCTGGCGATTGCTCAACTCGATATCCACGCGCAATTGCGGGTAGAGGCCCATGAATCGTGTGACCAGCGGCACGATAAAGCGCTCGCCGTAAGCCACCGCGCAGGTCATGCGCAACATGCCCTTGGGTTCACTCGTGAGGTCGCCGACGGCGCGCAATGCTTCTTCGCGACCGTCCTGCAAGCGTTGGCAGTGTTGCAGGAAGGTCTGGCCGGCTTCGGTCAGCGTCACCTTGCGCGTGCTGCGATAGAGCAACCGGGTTTGCAGCCGTTCTTCCAGGCGCGCCACCTGCCGGCTGATGTGCGACGAAGACACGCCAAGTCGCTCGGCCGCCGCGGTGAATTGGCTGCACTCGGCCACCGCAACAAACTCGTCGATGCCTTCCCAGCGGTTCTCCAGCATGTTGATTGTCCCTGTACAGCAATAAAGTTTTGCTTTCGCTCGGATTATTAATCAATGGGCCCTGTTTTACACTCAGCGCTTCAGTTTTTAATTTCCTGGAGAAACCCGGATGATCAAGTCCCGCGCCGCTGTAGCCTTCGAAGCGAAAAAGCCCCTTGAGATCGTCGAAGTCGATGTCGCTATGCCTAAGGCCGGCGAGGTGCTGCTGCGGGTGGTCGCGTCCGGCGTGTGCCATACCGATGCGTACACGTTGTCGGGCGCCGACCCGGAAGGCATCTTTCCGTCGATCCTCGGCCATGAAGGTGGCGCGGTGGTTGAAGCGATCGGCGAGGGCGTGACTTCGGTGGCCGTCGGCGACCACGTGATCCCGCTGTACACGCCGGAATGCGGCAAGTGCAAGTTCTGCCTGTCGGGCAAGACCAACTTGTGCCAGGCCATTCGGTCCACTCAGGGCAAAGGCCTGATGCCGGATGGCACCACACGTTTTTCCTACAAGGGCCAGCCGATTTTCCACTACATGGGTACCTCGACCTTCTCCGAGTACACCGTGTTGCCGGAAATCTCCGTGGCAAAAATCCCTAAAGAAGCGCCGTTGGAAAAGGTCTGCCTGCTCGGCTGCGGCGTCACCACCGGCATCGGTGCGGTGATCAACACTGCCAAGGTCAAGCCGGGCGATACCGTGGCGATCTTCGGCCTCGGCGGTATCGGCCTGTCGGCCGTGATCGGCGCAGTGAAGGCCAAGGCGGGTCGCATCATCGCCATCGACATCAACCCGGCCAAGTTCGAAATCGCCAAGCAACTGGGCGCCACCGACTGCATCAACCCGAAAGACTACGACCGCCCCATCCAGGACGTGATCGTCGACTTGACCGACGGCGGCGTGGACTTTTCCTTCGAGTGCATCGGCAATGTGCAACTGATGCGCGCGGCCCTCGAGTGCTGCCACAAGGGTTGGGGCGAATCGGTGATCATTGGTGTGGCCGGCGCTGGCCAGGAAATCGCCACCCGCCCATTTCAGCTGGTGACCGGGCGCGTCTGGCGCGGTTCGGCGTTCGGCGGCGTGCGTGGCCGTACCGAATTGCCAAGCTACGTGGAAATGGCCCAGACCGGCGAGATCCCGCTGGACACGTTTATCACCCATACCATGGGCCTGGAAGACATCAACAAAGCGTTTGACCTGATGCATGAAGGCAAGAGCATTCGTACCGTCATTCACTTTTGAAGCAGCTGCAAGTTGCACGCTATAGGCTGCAAAAGGGTGAACGCCCGCCTGCAGCCTGAAGTTTGCCGCTTGCCGCTGGGAGCATTCCCATGACCCTGGAAAATATCTCCTGCCAAAAGAGTTTTGGCGGCTGGCATAAACGTTACAAACACAGCTCCCACGTGCTCGGGTGCGACATGACCTTTGCTGTCTACCTGCCGCCGCAAGCGGAGCAGGGCGGCAAGCTGCCGGTGGTGTACTGGCTGTCCGGCTTGACCTGCACCGACGAAAACTTCATGCAAAAGGCCGGTGCCCAGCGTGTGGCTGCCGAGCTGGGGTTGATCATCGTTGCTCCGGACACCAGCCCGCGTGGGCCCGGCGTGCCGGGCGACCCTGACAACGCCTGGGATTTTGGCCTGGGGGCCGGCTTCTACCTGAATGCCACGCAGGAACCTTGGGCCAAGCACTATCGGATGCATGACTACGTGGTGCAGGAATTGCCTGCGCTGGTTGAAGCGCATTTCCCTGCATCGGCAAAGCGCGGCATCAGCGGCCACTCCATGGGCGGCCACGGTGCGTTGGTGTGTGCCTTGCGCAACCCCGGGCGTTATCAGTCGGTGTCGGCGTTTTCGCCGATCAACAACCCGATGGATTGCCCGTGGGGTCAGAAGGCCTTCTCGCGTTATTTGGGCGAAGAACGCTCGAAATGGCGTGAATGGGACGCCTGCGCGCTGATCAGCGAGGCCACGCAAAAGCTGCCATTGCTGGTGGATCAGGGCGACCGCGACGATTTCCTCGCCGTGCAACTCAAGCCCGAAGCCCTGCAGCAAGCGGCCAAGGCGGCCAACCATCCGCTCGAACTGCGCCTGCAACCCGGCTACGACCACAGCTACTTCTTTATCGCCAGCTTCATCGAAGATCATTTGCGACATCATGGGCGTGCTTTGCTCGGTTAATGTGAGGCAAAAGTAGGTAGAATCACGCCCTGAATTAAATCGGGGCGTTTTTTTATGCGTATTGGCCACGGCTACGATGTGCACCGTTTCGCTGAAGGCGATTTCATCACCTTGGGCGGCGTACGCATTGCACACCACCATGGGTTGCTCGCTCATTCCGACGGCGACGTTGTATTGCACGCCTTGAGCGATGCCTTGCTCGGCGCAGCGGCGTTGGGCGATATCGGCAAGCACTTTCCAGACACCGACCCTACCTTCAAGGGGGCGGACAGCCGCGTCCTGCTGCGCCATGTGGTCGGCCTGATCCACGCCAAGGGCTGGAAGGTCGGGAATGTCGACAACACCATCGTCGCCCAGGCACCGAAAATGTCCCCGCATATCGAATCGATGCGCGCACTGATTGCCGCGGATCTGCAAATTGAATTGGATCAAGTCAACGTGAAAGCCACCACCACCGAAAAACTCGGGTTTACCGGACGGGAAGAGGGCATCGCGGTGCACTCCGTTGCCTTGTTGCTGCGCGCATGAATGACTTGCAACTGTTGGGCCCGCGGGCCTACGGCGAGGCTTTGGGCAGCGCGGTATTAAAAGCGACGGCTGAAGATTTCCAGGTAGACGAAGTGCTGGATATTCCGCTGACCGGCGACGGCGAGCACCTGTGGCTGTGGGTCGAAAAGCGCGGTTTGAATACCGAAGAAGCCGCGCGGCGCATTGCCAAGGCCGCCGGCGTGCCGCTGCGCACCGTCAGCTATGCCGGGCTCAAGGATCGCCAGGCGTTGACGCGCCAGTGGTTCAGCGTGCAGCTGCCGGGCAAGGCCGACCCGGACATGAGCGGTGCGCAGAACGACACCCTCAAAATCCTCAAAATGGCCCGTCACAAACGCAAGCTGCAGCGTGGCGCGCATTCGGCCAACGGCTTTACCCTGCGCCTGACCCAATTGGCTGGCGACACCGCCGCCATCGACGCGCGTTTGCAGCAGATTGCCCAGCACGGCATCCCCAACTACTTCGGCGCCCAACGCTTCGGCCACAACGGCGGCAACGTGGCGGACGCGCGTGAATGGGCGGCCCGCAAGGCCCTGCCGGAGCAGCGCAATGTGCGCTCGCGGTTGCTGTCTACCGCGCGTAGTTTTCTCTTCAATAAAGTCCTGGCGGCACGTGTGGCAGACGGCTCCTGGCAGCGCGCCCAGGTTGGCGACTTGCTGGCGTTTACTGACAGCCGCAGTTTTTTCCCGGCGGGTGAGGCTGAATGCAGCGACCCGCGCCTGGCGATTCTGGACCTGCACCCGACAGGGCCGCAGTGGGGCGAAGGCGATTCGCCGGCGTCGGGGGCAACCTTCGCGCTGGAGCAGGCAATCGCCGCCGGTGAAGCCGACCTGCGCGATTGGCTGGTGAATGCCGGCATGAGCCAGGAACGTCGCATTCTGCGACTGCCCATTGGCGGGTTGACGTGGCATTATCCCTCGCTGGACATTCTGCAACTGGAATTCGTCCTGCCGGCCGGATGCTTCGCCACTGTCTTGGTGCGCGAGCTTGTTGATCTGGTGCCGGTGGGGCAGACGGACAGCCCATGCGTATTCTGATATCAAACGATGACGGTGCCACCGCACCCGGCCTTGCCGCGCTTTATGCTGCGCTGGAAGATTACGCCGAGTGTGTGGTGGTTGCCCCGGACCAGGACAAGAGCGGCGCCAGCAGTTCGCTGACGCTCGACCGTCCGTTGCACCCGCAGGTTCTGGCCAATGGCTTTATCAGCGTGAACGGTACGCCCACCGATTGCGTGCACCTGGCGATCAACAGCTTGTTGGCGCAGGAGCCGGACCTGGTGGTGTCGGGCATCAACCTCGGCGCCAACCTGGGCGATGACGTGCTGTATTCGGGTACGGTGGCGGCGGCGCTTGAAGGGCGTTTCCTGGGCCGCACCTCGTTCGCCTTTTCCTTTGCCTCGCGGCAACTGGACAACCTGGCGACGGCGGCGTATTTCGCTCGCAAGCTGGTGGAGGCCCACGGGTCCCTGGACCTGCCGCCGCGCACAGTGCTCAACGTCAACATCCCTAACTTGCCCCTCGACCATATTCGCGGCATCCAACTGACGCGCCTGGGCCATCGCGCCCGTGCGGCGGCGCCCCTGAAAGTGGTCGATCCGCGCGGCAAGGAAGGTTATTGGATTGCGGCAGCCGGCGACGCCGAGGACGGTGGCCCGGGCACAGACTTTCATGCGGTGATGCAAGGTTATGTATCGATTACCCCGTTGCAGCTTGATCGCACTTTCAGTGATGCCTTCAGTAGTCTCGATGGCTGGCTCGAGGGGCTGCGTTGATGGCGCGTGAACAAGACGACCTGCTGCGCCGTGGCATCGGGATGACCTCACAGCGTACGCGCGAGCGTTTGATCCAGCGCCTGTACGAAGAAGGGCTGTCGAACGCCCAGGTGCTGGAAGTCATCCGGCGCACACCACGCCACCTGTTTGTCGACGAAGCCCTGGCGCATCGGGCTTATGAAGACACCGCATTGCCCATCGGCCACAACCAGACCATTTCGCAGCCTTATATGGTCGCGCGCATGAGTGAGCTGTTGCTGGCAGCGGGGCCGTTGGACAAGGTGCTGGAGATCGGCACCGGGTCGGGTTACCAGACTGCCGTGCTGTCGCAACTGGTGGAGCGGGTGTTCTCGGTGGAGCGCATCAAGGTCCTGCAGGACCGCGCCAAGGAGCGCCTGGTGGAGCTCAACCTGCGTAACGTGGTGTTTCGCTGGGGCGATGGCTGGGAAGGCTGGCCGGCGCTGGCGCCGTATAACGGCATCATCGTTACCGCCGTTGCTACCGATGTACCGCAGGCCTTGCTGGATCAACTGGCACCTGGCGGGCGGTTGGTTATCCCGGTGGGCTCCGGCGAAGTGCAACAATTGATGCTCATTATTCGGGAAGACGAAGGCTTTTCCCGGCACGTACTGGGCGCCGTGCGCTTTGTACCGTTGCTCAATGGCCCGCTGGCCTGATCATTTATTCGCAAACAGTGAATTCTGTGGATGGGGATGTGTCTTACAGCGGGGCTCATAGAGTCAACATGATGGGAAGCCGGGTTTAAACATGATGAATTTTTCGTTTCAGTCGTGTGCCGGTAAAAATCCAATGCCCAGTTATACTTGCGTCATATTTCAAGCCTGATACAGGCGTTCATGTTCAGCCACCACAAAGGGAGCGGCGGGTGAGTCTCACAGGTCCTGCGCAGCGTATGAGTAAAACAAGCTTTCAGCGACTGGTGCTTGGCCTTGTCTTGAGTTCCTTATTGGCGGCCTGTTCGAGCACGCCATCGAGCGGTGCGCGGGTGGTTGACCGCAATAAAGCAGCGCCGCAAAAACCGACGGTCACCACCGGGCAGTATGTAGTGCGAAAGGGGGACACGATGTTCTCGATCGCCTTCCGTTATGGCTGGGATTACAAGGCGCTCGCAGCTCGTAACAATATTCCTGTGCCCTATACGATACATCCAGGTCAGACCATTCGTTTCGATGGGCGCACCGGTTCAACGCCTACGACAGTTGTGACAAATTCCGGATCTTCGCCATCGTCTTCGAGTAAAACCACGATCATTACCCGGCCTGCAGGCACCGCCGCGCCTAGCGTTGCGAGCAAACCGGCGCCTGCGCCGTTGCCGCCTGCAGGGCCTGCCCCGACCGGTTGGGGATGGCCTTCAAACGGGGTGTTAATTGGAAAATTCTCTTCAAACGGTAGTTTGAATAAAGGCATTGATATCGCCGGGGATTTGGGACAGCCTGTTTTAGCTGCGTCTGATGGGACAGTGGTGTACGCCGGGAGTGGTTTGCGGGGCTACGGCGAACTGGTCATCATCAAACACAGCGATACCTACGTCAGTGCTTACGGTCATAACCGCAGGCTGTTGGTTCGGGAGGGGCAGCAAGTCAAAGTCGGACAGACAATTGCCGAAATGGGGTCAACTGGTACAGACCGGGTGAAACTGCACTTTGAGATTCGCCGCCAAGGGAAACCTGTAGATCCGCTGCAATTCCTTCCCCGTCGTTGATGTGTTGCACAGCCTGTTCCCTCACGTAGAAGGAACAGGCTCCAGCGTTGCCAAGGATAGAGGCGTCGCTTGAGCTTGAGGTCGAACTCACCAAAGGACTATAACAATGGCTCTCAGTAAAGAAGCGCCGGAGTTTGACATCGACGATGAGGTTCTCCTTGAAATGGAGATACTCACCGAAAAGGAATCGATGTCGAATGATGAAGGGTCTGCTACACCTTCAGTTCGCACCAAATCCAAGAACTCCACCGCGTTAAAGCAACACAAGTACATTGACTACACGCGGGCGCTCGACGCAACGCAGTTGTACCTCAATGAAATCGGCTTTTCCCCTCTGCTCACTCCCGAAGAAGAAGTCCATTTTGCGCGCTTGTCGCAAAAAGGCGATCCGGCTGGGCGCAAACGCATGATTGAAAGTAACTTGCGCCTGGTGGTGAAAATCGCCCGACGCTACGTCAATCGTGGGCTGTCGCTGTTGGACCTGATCGAGGAGGGCAACCTGGGCTTGATCCGGGCGGTGGAGAAGTTCGACCCTGAGCGGGGCTTCCGCTTTTCGACCTATGCCACTTGGTGGATTCGTCAGACCATCGAACGGGCGATCATGAATCAGACCCGCACGATCCGGTTGCCGATCCATGTGGTCAAGGAGCTCAACGTCTACCTGCGGGCGGCGCGTGAGCTGACACAAAAACTCGATCATGAACCTTCGCCTGAAGAGATCGCCAACCTGCTGGAAAAGCCGGTAGGCGAGGTTAAGCGCATGCTCGGCCTGAACGAGCGCGTGTCTTCGGTCGATGTCTCGCTGGGTCCGGATTCGGATAAAACCCTGCTGGACACCCTGACGGATGATCGTCCGACGGATCCTTGCGAACTGTTGCAGGACGATGATCTTTCCCAAAGCATTGACCAGTGGCTGTCTGAGCTCACGGACAAGCAGCGTGAAGTGGTGATTCGCCGCTTCGGCCTGCGCGGCCATGAGAGCAGTACCCTGGAGGACGTAGGCCTGGAGATCGGTCTGACTCGTGAGCGGGTGCGGCAGATCCAGGTAGAGGGCCTCAAGCGCTTGCGTGAGATCCTGGAGAAGAATGGCTTGTCGAGTGAGTCGTTGTTCCAATAAACGACGCGGGACTAAGTGTGGGAGCGGGCTTGCTCGCGAATGCGGAGTGTCAGTCGACAGATGTGCCGACTTATCCATCGCATTCGCGAGCAAGCCCGCTCCCACATTTTTTTGTGCCCGGCATTACGTCTGCGTGAGGGTCAAATTACGGGCATAAAAAAACCCCGCTTTTGAGGGCGGGGTTTTTTCGACTAAGTCAGTACAAGTTAGATAACTTGAACTTCTTCAGCTTGCATGCCTTTCTGACCGCGGGTAGCGATGAAAGAAACCTGTTGGCCTTCTTTCAGGCTTTTGAAGCCGTCGGATTGGATAGCTTTGAAGTGAACGAACAGGTCGTCACCGGATTGTGGAGTGATGAAGCCGAAGCCTTTTTCATCGTTGAACCACTTAACGGTACCAGTTTGGCGATTAGACATGGTGTATCTCCTTGGACAAAGTTAACTGCGACTCAGGAAAAGCCCTGGCCGAGACTGAGTGCAAAGAGCAGGAAAAATTCTTGGAGATGGTTGGATCGAAATTCAACATATCGTGTAGAGATTCTCAGTGACACAAGCAGCACAGTGGCGCCACCTTAACCCTTTTTCCGGAACGTGCCAATGGTATTTCCGAAGGTTTCTCTATTTTCGTGACTGGCGGTGGTATTTACAGTCACAGGGGACCGCACTATAGGCCCCGGCCCTGTTGGCTGCGACTTGCAGCAGCCGGTGCATTCATCAAGAAAAGCCCCGCGCCCTTTGAACCCCGCAGCCGGCCCCGGTAAGATGCCCAACAGAATTTTTCCACCTCGCTATTCAGGACACCCGCCATGAGCATCAAATCGGACAAGTGGATTCGCCGCATGGCGCAAGAGCACGGCATGATCGAACCGTTCGTTGAACGCCAGATCCGTGGCGCCGGCGACGCTCCGGTGATTTCGTACGGTGTTTCCAGCTATGGCTACGACGTGCGTTGCGCCGATGAATTCAAGGTGTTCACCAATATCAACTCGGCGATCGTCGACCCGAAGAACTTCGACGAGAAGAGCTTCGTCGACGTCAAGAGCGACGTGTGCATCATCCCGCCAAACTCCTTCGCCCTGGCGCGCACCGTGGAGTTTTTCCGCATCCCGCGTGACGTGCTGACCATCTGCTTGGGTAAAAGCACCTACGCGCGCTGCGGCATTATCGTCAACGTGACGCCGCTCGAGCCCGAGTGGGAAGGTCACGTGACCCTGGAGTTCTCCAACACCACCACGTTGCCGGCCAAGATCTACGCCAATGAAGGCGTGGCACAGATGCTGTTCCTGCAGTCCGACGAGGCTTGTGAAGTGTCCTACAAGGACCGTGCAGGCAAGTATCAGGGCCAGCGTGGCGTCACACTCCCACGCGCTTGATCGAAAGGTCTTACACGTTAAGGGAATTAGTCTGCGGGAAGTGACTCTATTGGGTGTACTGCCTCGGTGCGTGCAAAACGCGCCGAGCCACGCTTGAGGAGTACTTTATGAAGATCGACCCGCGAATCAGCGCCGAACTCGCCCGGCTTGAACCCAACCAGATTGGTGTTCTGGCCTGGTCCCTGATGGCCGACCCTGCGTATGCAGGCGGCATCCCTGGTCAACCTGATCAAGATTGGCCGCAACCGCCCACCGAGCCTGGTGAACCGACGCTCCCCGATGAGCCGCCACCCGCGCCTGTCGCCTGATCGTTCAGGGCAGGAGACATGGCCGGTTCTTCAGCACACCGGCCATACGTCCTCATCGCCGATCACAAAGATCTGCCGATCATCGCGCTGTTCCACTGAATAACCCCCGGTAAAGGCGCCAAACGCCGGCAGCAGGCTGATCTGCGACCCGAGCTGAAAGCACGGCAGGCGCAAGCTCTGCCGGCCCCTGCCGCGCAATCGATAGACCGGGTGCACATGCCCCGCCAGTACATGGTGGCTGGCATGCGCGTCCGGTTCGTGTTGCAGGGCGAACGGCCCCATCAGCAAAGGCTCCGGCACCACCTCGATGCCCAAGTCGGCCGGTGGGTCACCTGCGCGTTTATCGTGATTGCCGCGAATCAGCGTCAGGCTCAGGTCGCGATTGCGCTCACGCCAGGCTCTCAAGGCGCTCAGCGTGCCGCTGGCGTGAGAGCCGGGGCCGTGCAGGAAGTCACCGAGAAAGATCACCTGCCCGCACGGCAAGGCCGATAACAGCCGGTCCAGGCGTTGCAGGTTTTCAGTCGTGGTGCCCTGGGGCACGGGTTGCCCAAGGCTGCGGTAGGCGGAGGCCTTGCCAAAATGCACGTCGGCAATCAGCAGGCACCGACGTGATGGCCAGTACACTGCCTTTTCCGCCAGCAGCCACAGCTCTTCTCCCTCAAGCATTACCGAACAGTGCATCAGCGTTTCCCGTTATCTGCGACTTTTTCCAGGTCCTTGACCATCCGTGCAATGCGCTCCGAGAGTTTCTCCGAACTCATGCTCTCGCGCATCCGCTCAACCAGCAGTGGGAAGGCCAGCGGTGTAGGCCGTTCGATCAGGTGCAGGTCCAGTTTCAGCGCGGCCAGATGGCGCAATGTCTGTTCCAGCCGACGAATATCCAACTCATCACGTAGGACTTCTTCCCCCGCCTGGGTCAGCAGCAGGTTCTGCGGGTCATATTGCTTGAACACTTCAAAAAACAACCCGCTGGAGGCCTGAACCTGCCGCGTGCTTTTTGGCGCACCGGGGTAACCCGCGAACACCAGCCCGGCGATGCGCGCGATCTCGCGAAAACGCCTGAGGGCCAGCTCCCCGGCATTCAGGCTGGCTATAACGTCGGTCAGCAAATTTTGCGGACTCAACAACGCTTCGTTCAGCAGCAATGGCCAATCCACCGGCGTGGCGCTCAACAGCTCCAGCCCGTAATCATTCACCGCAATCGAAAAGGTCACCGGCTGCTGTTGGCTGACCCGCCACGCCAGCAGGCTGGCCAGGCCCAGATGCACTTGGCGTCCGGCGAAGGGGTAAAGAAACACGTGCCATCCCTCCCGCGACTTCAGGGCTTCGGCCAGCAAATGCGTGCGCGTCGGCAGGCCCGACCAGCGCAACTGGGTTTGCAGCAAAGGCTGTACCGCCTGCATTTCCGGGCCGTCAAAATGCCCATGCGCCGCCGCATCAAAACGCTCGACCACCGCCTGCGCCAGCTCGTTGGAAAGCGGCATGCGCCCGCCATTCCAACGCGGCACGGCGGCTCTTTTCGCAGTGCTGCGACGCACGTAAGCAGTCATGTTTTCCACGCGCACCAGCTCCAGCAAACGCCCGGCAAACAGGAAACCATCACCGGGTTTGAGCCGTGCGATAAAGCCTTCCTCGACACTGCCCAGGTTCTTGCCACCGCCGCCCTTGCTCCAGAATTTCAGTTGGATACTCGCATCACTGACGATGGTGCCTACGCTCATGCGATGGCGCCGCGCCAGGCGTGCATCCGGCACGCGCCACACGCCGTGCTCATCGGGCTCCACGCGGCGGTAATCCGGGTAAGCCGTCAGCGACAATCCGCCATGGCGCACAAAACCCAACGCCCATGCCCAGTCGGCTTGCGTGAGGTCACGGTAAGCCCAGGCCCCGCGCACTTCCGCCAGCAGCGCGTCCGGCGTAAAGCCTCCGCCCAGCGCCATGCTCACCAAATGCTGTACGAGCACGTCCAGCGGCTTGTAAGGCGATTCACGGGCTTCGATGCGCCGTTGGGCGATCGCGTCCTGGGCGGCGGCTGCTTCCACCAGCTCCAGGCTGTGGGTCGGCACCAGCGTCACCTGGGACGGCCGCCCTGGCGCGTGGCCGGAACGTCCGGCACGCTGCATCAAGCGCGCCACGCCTTTGGCCGAGCCGATTTGCAGCACGCGCTCTACCGGCAGAAAATCCACGCCCAAGTCCAGGCTGGAGGTGCACACCACCGCTTTGAGCTGGCCGTCTTTCAAGGCTCGCTCCACCCAGTCGCGCGTTTCGCGCGAGAGTGAGCCGTGGTGCAGCGCGATCACGCCCGCCCAATCCGGGCGCGCCTCGAGCAACGCCTGGTACCAGATCTCCGACTGCGCCCGCGTATTGGTGAACACCAGGCAACTGCTGCTGGAGTCAACTTCGGCGACGACTTGCGGCAACATCTTCAAACCAATATGCCCGGCCCAGGGAAAACGCTCGGTGGTAGGCGGTAACAAGGTATCGACCTGCAGCGTTTTGGCCGTTTGCCCCTGCACGTTGATCCCGCCACCTTGTGGGACCAAAACCTCCAGTGCGTGAGCCTGATTACCCAGCGTCGCCGAAATTCCCCACACCATCAGTTCCGGATGCCAACGCCGCAAGCGCGCCAGCGCCAGTTGCAGCTGCACGCCACGCTTGTTGCCGATCAGTTCATGCCATTCATCCACGATGACCATGCGCAAGTGCGCCAGGCTCGATTCACTGTCGGCACGCGCCAGCATCAACGTAAGACTTTCCGGCGTGGTAACCAGCGCGGTGGGCTGGCGGCGGGTTTGGCGTGCGCGTTCGCTGCTGCTGGTATCGCCGGTGCGCAGGCCGACGCTCCAGGGAATCTGCAGGGCCGCCAGCGGCGCTTCAAGGGCGCGTGCAGTGTCGGCGGCCAGCGCGCGCATGGGTGTAATCCACAGCACCGTCAGCGGCTCAGCCGGCGGTTTGCGTTTGCCGGTGGCGGGCGGGCGAGTGATGGCGAAACGGTTGAGGGCGGCAAACCACAGTGCATAGGTTTTACCCGCGCCGGTGCTGGCATGCAGCAAGCCTGACTGACCCTGCTTGACCGCCGCCCATACCGCTTTCTGAAAGGCGAACGGTTTCCAGCCCTTGGCGGCAAACCAGTGTTTTGCGAAGTCGAGGGGTTTTGCCATGGATGGGCTGACGCTCTGGAGGCTCTCATTCAGAGACCCTCCAGGCGCCGCAAAGGTTTACTTCAAATTGCCGCTCAAAAACTGCTGCAGGCGCTCGCTCTTCGGATTGCCCAGCACATCCGCAGGCGCACCTTGCTCTTCCACCAGGCCCTTGTGCAGGAACAGCACCTGGCTCGACACCTTGCGCGCAAAGCTCATTTCGTGGGTGACCATGATCATGGTGCGGCCTTCCTCGGCCAGCCCCTGGATCACCTTCAAAACTTCACCGACCAGCTCCGGGTCGAGGGCCGAGGTCGGCTCGTCGAACAGCATCACCTCCGGCTCCATGGCCAGGGCGCGGGCGATGGCCACCCGTTGCTGTTGGCCACCAGACAAAAACGCCGGGTATTGATCGGCCACGCGCGCCGGCAAGCCGACTTTGTCGAGGTAGCGACGGGCGCGGTCTTCGGCGTCCTTCTTGCTGCAACCCAGCACCCGGCGCGGCGCCATGGTGATGTTCTCCAGTACGCTCATGTGGCTCCACAGGTTGAAATGCTGGAACACCATCGCCAGCCGTGTGCGCAGGCGTTGCAGCTCGGCGTCGTCGGCCACGCGCATGCCGTGGCGGTCGCTGACCATGCGGATTTGCTGGCCGTCGAGGGTCATCGCGCCGTCGTTGGGGGTTTCCAGAAAGTTGATGCAGCGCAAAAACGTGCTTTTGCCCGAACCGCTGGCGCCGATCAAACTGATCACATCACCGGTCTTGGCCTTGAGCGAGACACCTTTGAGCACTTCATTGTCGCCATAGCTTTTATGCAGGCCTTCAACGGTCAATTTGTACATGGGGCGTGCATCCTCAAGGCGAAAGTAGGTAGCCGCTGCGGTAGGCTTCATGGCCTGCGACATGGCTGATCACCATGCCGGCCGTGGCCATGCGCCGCAGCGAACGGGCGTAAAGCAGGCCGGCGCTTTTACAGAGCACGGGCGTTACGCGGTCAGTAAGGGGGTCGATGATTTCGGCGATCAATTGCCCGGCTTCCAGGTATTCACCGGGCAGGGCGCTGAAGACCAGCAAACCGCCAACGGGCGTGGTCACAGGCTCGACGCCCGCCAGTGGGGTGGCCGGGTAGGGTAATGGGGGCAGTGGCGCCGCGATGCCTTCAATCGCGCCGAAGTGGATCAGGTAGTCGATGATCGCCTGGCAGTCGAGGCGGGCCAGGCCGTGGTTGACGTCGCCCTGGCCGCGCAGCTCGACGGTCACCGAAAAGCTGCCCATGGGAATCGGGAAGCGCTCGCCAAAGCGTTGCTGCAACTGCCACCACACCAGGGTGAAACATTCATCGAAGGACTGCCCGCCGGAATCGGTGGCAAGCAAGTTGGCTTCCGAGCCGATGTAGCGTGCCAGCGGCTCCACCTGCGGCCAGGCTTCGGGCGTGGTGTACAAGTGCGCCACGGCTTCGAAGTCGCAATGCAGGTCAAGCACCATGTCGGCATCGCAGGCCAGGCGTTGCAGCACCAGGCGTTGGGATTGCAACTGGGTGTCGGCCGCTTGCCGGGCGAGGGCATTGGACAGCGCGGCACGGATCAAACGGGCGTTGTGCTGCGCGTCATCCCCCAGCAAATACTCGACCTGGTTACCCACCTCTTCACTGAGGTCGACAAACCGGCGGTTGAAATTCTGTCCGCTTTCCAGCTCGTAGCGGCCCAGCGGAATATCCATCAACACTTGCTCCAGGCCCACCGGGTTGGCAATTGGCACCAACACGATTTCGCTGCGCAGCCTGCCGGCCGCCGCCAACTCGGCGAGACGGGCCTTGAGGTGCCAGGCCACCAGCATGCCCGGCAGTTCGTCGGCATGCAGCGATGACTGGATGTAGACCTTGCCTTCAGCCTGTTCCGGGCCGAAGTGGAAACTGTGAATCTGCCGCGCCGTGCCTGGCACCGGCGCGATCAGATCATGTACCTGATGACGCATGACGACTCCTTAATGGCTCGGCCCGAGAAAGGCCAGCCAACGGCGCTCCGCCAGACGAAACAGCCCGACCAGCGCAAAGGTCACGGTCAGGTAGATCAGCGCAGCGATGCCGAATGATTGAAAGGTCATGTACGTGGCCGAGTTGGCGTCCCGGGCCACCTTGAGAATGTCCGGCACCGTCGCGGTGAATGCCACGGTGGTCGAGTGAAGCATCAGGATCACTTCATTGCTGTAGTACGGCAACGAGCGGCGCAGCGCCGACGGCATGATCACATAGGCATAGAGCTTCCAGCCGCTCAGGCCGTAAGCCTTGGCTGCCTCGACTTCGCCATGCGCCATGCTGCGGATCGCCCCGGCGAAAATCTCGGTGGTGTAGGCGCAGGTGTTCAGGGCGAAGGCCAGGATGGTGCAGTTCATCGCATCCCGAAAGAACGCGTCCAGCACCGGTTGCGCCCTTACGGCCGCAATGCTGTAGATCCCGGTGTAGCAGATCAGCAGCTGGATATAGAGCGGCGTGCCACGAAACAGGTAGGTGTAAAACTGCACCGGCCAGCGGATGTAGCGTTTGCGCGACACGCGGGCGATGGACAGCGGGATCGACACCACAAAGCCAATCACCAGCGCCGCGCTGAGCAGCCACAGGGTCATTGCCAGCCCGGTGATGTGCTGGCCGTCGCTATAAAGGAAGGGGCGCCAGTATTGCTGCAGAAGTTCGATCATCGCACGGCCTCCCGGGACCCAGCGGAGTAGCGGCGCTCAAGCCAGCGCAGGACGACATTGGACGCGCTGGTGATCAGCAGGTAGATCAACGCGGCGATGACCAGGAAGTAAAACAGTTGGTAGGTGCTCTTGCCGGCGTCTTGAGCGGCCTTGACCAGGTCCGCCAGGCCGATAATCGACACCAGCGCCGTGGCCTTGAGCATCACCATCCAGTTGTTGCCGATGCCCGGCAGGGCAAAGCGCATCATCTGCGGGAAGGTCACGAAGCGAAACCGCTGCCCGCGCGTGAGCCCGTAGGCGGTCGCCGCTTCCAGCTGGCCCCGCGGCACGGCGAGGATCGCACCGCGAAAGGTCTCGGTGAAGTAGGCACCGTAGATGAAGCCCAGGGTGATAACCCCTGCGCTGAATGGGTCGATCTCGATGTAGTCCCATTCCATGAAGTCGGTAAAACCGGTCAGCCAGATTTGCAGGCTGTAGAAAATCAGCAGCATCAGCACCAGGTCGGGCACGCCGCGAATCAAGGTGGTGTAGAGCTGGGCGGGGACGCGGATCAGGCTGACGCTGGACAGTTTCGCGCTGGCGCCGAGCAAGCCGAGCAGGACGCTGACGGCCAGGGAGGCGACCGACAGTTTCACGGTCATCCACGTACCTTGCAGCAACAGCGGGCCGAACCCCTTCAAACTGAAGGCACTCAGCCCCAGGGTTTGCAAAAGATCTTCAAACATGAATTCAGGACCTATGGCGATAAAAAAGCGCCCACCTCAACCAGGTGGGCGCCAGGGTGTTATTTACCGCTGTACAGGTTCAGATCGCCGAAGTGTTTCTTCTGGATGGTGGCGTAGGTGCCATCATCGTGTAACGCTTTGATACCTTTATCGAGCAAGGCCTTGAGGTCTTTGTTACCTTTTTTGATACCGACCGCCGTTTTGGATGGCAGCAATGGGTCGTCGATGGCCTTGCTGACTTCGTAGTCAGCGCCTGCCGGCGACTTCAAAAAGCCCAGCTCGGCTTGCAGCATGTCTTGCACCGAAGCGTCGAGACGACCGGACGTCAGGTCGGCATACACCTGGTCCTGGTTGGCGTAGGCCTTGGTGGTCACACCGGCTTTGTCCAGCACGGCCTTGGCGTAGGCTTCCTGGATGGTGCCTTGCTCGTAGCCCACGGTTTTGCCCTTGAGGGACTCAGGCGTGGAGAAGTTCGCGCCTTTTTTGAACACCAGGGACGTCGGGCCGGAGAACAGCTCGTTGGAGAAGTCGATCGCCTTCTCACGGGCTTCGGTCACGGTCATCGAGGAAATCACGCCGTCGAACTTGTTGGCGTTCAGGCCTGGAATCATGCCGTCGAAGTCACTTTCAACCCACTTGCACTTGACCTTCAGCTCGGCGCAGATCGCATTGCCCAGGTCGATATCGAAGCCTACCAGGCTGCCGTCAGCGGCTTTGGATTCGAACGGCGCGTAGGAAGGATCGACACCAAAACGCAATTCCTTGTATTCCTTGGCTGTGGCAACACCAGCAGCCATGCACAGAGCCAGTGCAGAAAGGGTCAGCAATGCTTTTTTCATTATGTAATCCCTGGAAACCAAGATAAGCGCTTGTGGCGCGTTTAGGACTGTTACTGAACGGTGTCAGACGGATCACAAGTAGCAATTTCTGCACCATAGTTCCGAATGACTGTTTTAAAAGGTGGGATAAGGGAGTTGAGAGTGTAGGAGATGCCCGAAAATGGGCATTGATTTTTCAGTGCACCATTTTGGATCTTGACGCGAATCAGACGTGGGAGCGGGCTTGCTCGCGAATGCGGCGGGTCAGTCAATTCATCTGTCACTGGTCCACCGTATTCGCGAGCAAGCCCGCTCCCACATGAGGATGTATTTCAGGTCAGGAGGTCCTGCAGCGTGGCCAGGTTGTCCGCCTCATCCACCGCCTTATCCTGGCGCCACCGCAGCATTCTGGGAAACCGCACCGCAATCCCGCTCTTGTGGCGCTTGGACAGGGCAATGCCCTCAAAGCCCAGCTCAAACACCATGCTCGGCGTCACACTGCTCACCGGCCCGAATTTCTCCACCGTGGTTTTGCGCACAATCGCGTCGACCTTGCGCATTTCCTCGTCGGTCAGGCCTGAATACGCCTTCGCGAACGGCACCAGCGTGCGTTCGGTGCCGGGCGGGCCATCCCACACCGCAAAGGTGTAGTCGCTATACAGGCTGGCGCGGCGCCCATGGCCACGTTGGGCGTAGATCAACACCGCGTCGACGCTGAACGGGTCGACTTTCCATTTCCACCACACGCCCATGTCCTTGGTGCGGCCCACGCCGTACAGGCCGTCCTTGGCCTTGAGCATCATGCCTTCCACGCCCAACTGGCGAGACGCCTCGCGTTGCTGCGCGAGGTCTGCCCAAGAGGTCCCCGTCAGCGAAGGAGATGGCAGCAGCACAGGCTGGTTGCACTGGGCAATCACCTGCTCGAGCTGGGTGCGGCGTTCGGCCTGGGTGTGATTGCGCCAATCGTCGCCCTCGAACTCCAGCAGGTCGTAGGCGAGGACGGCGACCGGTGCATCTTCAAGCACCTTTTTGCTCAAGGTCTTGCGGCCGATACGCTGTTGCAGCAGCGCAAAGGGTTGCACTGCGTCCTTCCACACCACGATTTCGCCGTCGATCACCGTGCCATCCGGCAGGCCGCTGACCAGGCTGTGCAGTTCGGGAAAACGCTCGGTGACCAGCTCCTCGCCCCGCGACCAGACCCACAGCCGGCCTTCACGCTTGACCAGCTGCGCGCGAATGCCGTCCCACTTCCATTCCACCTGCCAGTCGGCGGGAGAGCCGAGCAGGGCGTCGAATTGCTCCACCGGCTGCGACAACCCATGGGCCAGAAAAAACGGATACGGCTGCCCGCCGCGTTGCGCGTGTTCGTCGGAC
This sequence comes from Pseudomonas sp. RGB, assembly GCF_007713445.1. Classification (NCBI taxonomy): domain Bacteria; kingdom Pseudomonadati; phylum Pseudomonadota; class Gammaproteobacteria; order Pseudomonadales; family Pseudomonadaceae; genus Pseudomonas; species Pseudomonas sp. RGB. Next base: position 388,082 of record NZ_VMSH01000005.1, read on the forward strand.
GATTCGGCAGCAATCAGCTTGAGGTAGCCTTCAGGCGTAGGGCGATTGGACAGGTCGGTGTAGCCCACCAGGCGTTGCGCCACGCGCTTGCTGTCGAGGTCGGCCATCGCGGCGAGGGCGCGGGTGACCAGCAGTTTGGACACGCCGACGCGAAAGCTGCCGGTGATCAATTTGATACAGACCATCAGGCTCGGCTGATCCAGCTGGGCCCACAGTGCGGGCAGGCGTTCGGCGAGTTCCAGAGGCGGCAAACCCCGCAGGGGCAGCAGCTTTTCTTCGAGCCACACCGCCAGGCCATCTTCCGAGGTGTAGGTGGATTCGGGTAACAGCAGGGAAATGGTTTCGGCCAAATCGCCGACCGACTGGTAGCTCTCTTCAAATAACCACGGTTCGATACCTGAGGCTTCGGTGGCCATGTCGCGCAGCAGGCGCGTGGGCACCAGTTGCCGAGGCCGCCCGCCGGACAGGAAATACACCGCCCACGCTGCATCGTCGGGCGGGGCTTGGCGAAAGTACGCCTGCAACGCGGCGAGCTTGGCATTGCTGGACGTGGTGGCGTCGAGGTTGGCGTACAACTCGGCGAAGGCTTTCATGCGCTGGCCTCCTCTTCGTCATCGCCGTATTCGGTGGTGAAGCCCTGGGCATCCAGGCCTTTTTCCCGCAGGTGACGCACCAGAACGCCGACAGAACCGTGGGTGACCATCACCCGCTCGGCGCCGGTTTGCTCGATGGCCCACAACAGCCCCGGCCAATCGGCGTGGTCCGAGAGCACAAAGCCACGGTCCACACCGCGCCGCCGCCGCGTGCCGCGCAGGCGCATCCAGCCGCTGGCGAACGCGTCGCTGTAGTCGCCGAAACGCTTGATCCAACTGCTTCCGCCTGCGGACGGCGGGGCGATGATCAGTGCTTGGCGCAGCAACGGGTCGGTCTTTTTGAAGTCGCCGGCGTAGAGGGTTTCGGGGATGTAGATGCCGGCTTCGCGGTACACGCGGTTCAAGGGTTCGACCGCGCCATGGCTGAGGATCGGGCCAATGCTGGCGTCGATGCCATGCAGGATGCGCTGGGCCTTGCCGAACGAATAACAGAACAACACGCTGGCCTTGCCGGCGGCGATGTTGGCCTGCCACCAGTCATTGATCCCGGCGAAGATCTGCGCCTGGGGCTGCCAGCGGTAGATCGGCAGGCCGAACGTGGATTCGGTAATAAAGGTGTGGCAACGCACCGGTTCGAAGGGCGCGCAGGTGCCGTCGGGCTCGACTTTGTAGTCGCCGGAGGCGACCCAGACTTCGCCCTGGTATTCCAGCCGCACCTGGGCTGAACCCAGCACGTGCCCGGCAGGGTGAAAACTCAGGGTCACGCCGTGGTGCACGAGTTTTTCGCCATAGGCCAGGGTTTGCAGATTGATGTCCTGGCCCAGGCGCGAGCGCAAGATGCCTTCACCGGGCGCAGCGGCCAGGTAGTGCTCGTTGCCGGTGCGGGCGTGGTCGCCGTGTGCGTGGGTGATGACCGAGCGTTCCACCGGCCGCCATGGGTCGATGTAAAAATCTCCGGCGGGGCAGTAGAGGCCTTCGGGCCGGGCGATGACAAGGTCCATGGGCGTGCCGGGGCAATGGGCTTATCAAATAGGAGGAGGGGCACAGCGCAGAAGTTCTATCGGAATGCATGCAGTCCAACTGTGGGAGCGGGTTTGCTCGCGAAGGCGTCGTGTCAGTCACCGAATAGTTGGCTGAACCACCGCCTTCGCGAGCAAGCCCGCTCCCACATTTTTGATCCGGTTTCTTCAGTGAAAAACCGGGTTACTTGCCGGGTGTGAGGGTCAAGCGGGTTTTCCCATACACCTTGTCAAAGTTCTGCGGCTGCATCGGGAAGCTCAGGTATTGCGCCTTGAGCGAGGGGTCGATGCCGTTCGCATAATTCGGGCTGGCCGGGTTGCCGGACTGGCCAATGCCGCCCTGGCCCATCATCGGTTCAATCTGGCCGAAGTCGACAATCATGCGCAGCGCCGGCACCTGGGTGGTGGTGAAGTCCTGGCCCCAACGGTAGGGCGCCGGATTCAGGGTGTTGTGGTCGCCGCCGCTGGCGAACGGGCCGCGAATCACCTGGCCGTTGGTGTTTTTCCAGGTGGTGGTGTGCAGCTTGCCCCACTGCCAGGCCTTGTGGTCGGCGCCCAATTGGCTGTCGCCGGCCGTGATCGCGGCGGCCAGGCTGCGGGCCAGGATCGCCGGTTTGTCTTCTTTTTGCGCCGTGCGCACGTCGTCCCAGAACGGGCTGTCTTCGCGGCCCAGCAAATGGTCGGCGTTGGCGGAGTAGGACAGGTTGGCGTTGCTGATAAAGGCTTTCCAGCTGGCGCTGTTTTCCGGGCCGAGTTCGTCGAGGAAGATCTGCTTGGTGCTTTCCTGCAGGAACAGCTCGTAGATCGCCGCGTCGGCGGACGTTGGCGCCAGTCGGCCATCAAACGCCATCAGGCGATTCAGCGCCTCGCGGGCCTTGTTCGCGTCGGCCGCCGGCAATGCATCAATCGCCTGTTTCAACGGCTGGGCCATGCCCGGTGCCTGGAACATGGTCTTGAGCTTGGCGGCGAAGGGGGTGGTCTGGTCGTACTGCATGGCGATCATGCTGCGGCTGTCATGCTTGCCGGCGTTGGCCAATTGCGCGAGGCGTTCGCTGCGCTCCGGTGCATCCCAGGAATTGGACAGCTGCATGCCATAACCGCGTGGCGCGGTGCGCTGGTTGGCGGTGCCGATCCAGCCTTGGGCCGGGTCCTGATCGTACGGGTGCAGCATCGCGTCGGCGTAGCCGTCCCAGTCAAAGCGCGCGTCCCAGCCCGGCGACGGCAGCAGGCCTTCGCCTTCGCGGCGGTTGGGGAAGCGGCCGGTGACTTGCCAGCCGATGTTGCTGGCGTCGGCGAAGATCATGTTCAGGGCGATGGCGCGGATTTCCCGGGTCGCGTCCGACGCCTTGCCGGCGTTTTGCGCACGGGACAGGTCGAAAAACGCGTCCAGGCTCTTGTCGTCCTTGAAGTCGGCGGTTTGCAGGGCCAGGCCGAAACCGCTGGTCAGCGCCTGGCTGCTGTTGAGCAGGGCGCCGTGGCGAGTTTCGTAGACCACTTCACGCAGTGGCCGCTGGCCTTTGGCGAAGTAGGTTTCGTTGCGCACGGTGGCCGGCAGCCATTTGCCGTTGTTCTCGTAGTACAGCGCGTTGCCTTGGCGTTTGACCTTTTCCAGGAACAGGTCCTGCGTGTCGCCCTTGACCGCGCTCATGCTCCACGCGACTTTGCCGTTGAAGCCGGACAACAGGGTCGGCAGACCGGCAATCGAGGCGCCGACTGCCTGGTATTTGGGCGCACGGATCTGCACGTAGTTCCACGGCGACGGCGCTTGCGGCTGGGCGGCAAGGTCGCTGGCCAGCAGGCTTTTGCCGCTGCGGCTGCGTTGCGGGCCGATGGCCCAGTTGTTGGAGGTGGTGACCGCCAGGGCGTTGAGGCTGTTCAACTGCTGGCCGACGCTTTCCAGGCCCGCAAGGCCGGTGATCTGGCCCAGGTTCACGCCCTTGAGCTTGTCGGCCTCGTCCGCCGGGATTGGCTCATCCGGCGCGCTTGGCGTGAGCCAGGCGAGCTTGTCGACGCCGATTTTCTGCGCCAGCACCAACGAGGAGAGTTCTTCTTGCAGGTTGCTCGATTCGCTGAAATTCAACAGGCAGAACAACAGCGCCGAATCTTCCGGTTTCCAGTACTCGGGCTTGTAGCCGGTCTGGGCCAGGTCCGGCGGCAGCTTGTCGCGGTAGCGGAACAGGTAGGCATTGACGCCACGGGCATACACTTCAAAGAAGCGCTTGAGGCGCGGCGACGACGCGTTGTACAGCTCGCCGGCGCTTTTTTTCAGGTTGACCGCGCGCATGAAGCGGTCGACATCCAGCACCTCCGGCCCGGACATTTCCGCCAGACGGCCTTGGGCCAGCAGGCGCAAAGTGACCATCTGCGTGATGCGGTCGCTGGCGTGCACATAACCGAGGCTGAACAGCGCGTCATGGAAGGTGTTGCTTTCGATCAGCGGCATGCCCTGGGCATTGCGGCGTACCGACACATTCTGTGCCAGACCTTTGATCGGCTGCACGCCGGCAACGGGCGGCAGGGTGTCCTGGGTGCTCTGGAGCTGGCAACCGGCCAGGCTTAAAGCACTGGCCACTGCCGCGGCAACGCCGAACCGGGGAAGAAAATGTGAGAGGGCTGGCGAGGCCATGGCAAAGCTCCTGCGGGGGGTAGCGTCATTAAAGGCGCTACGTTAGTGAGCGCGGCGAAACGACGCAAGCAGGAGTTTGAGTCTTGCGCAAATCAACTGTGGGAGCGGGCTTGCTCGCGAATGCGGAGTGTCAGTCAACGAAGGTCTGACTGAACCACCGCATTCGCGAGCAAGCCCGCTCCCACATTTTGACCGAGTAAGACTTCAGATCAGGCTTTGGGCGGATTCACTTTCTGCACCAGCTCATACGCCCGAACGGTCGCCGGCCGTTCCTTGATGCTGTTGAACCAACGCTGCACGTGGGGGAAGTCCTCCAGGCGCTGGCTTTGCCACTTGTGGGAAACAATCCACGGGTAGATCGCCATGTCGGCAATGCTGTAGTCCTCGCCCGCCACGAAGGCGCGGTCCGCCAGGCGCCGGTCCAGCACGCCATACAGGCGCGCGGTTTCATCGACGTAGCGCTTGATCGCGTAGGGGATTTTTTCCGGTGCGAACTGGCTGAAGTGATGATTCTGCCCGGCCATTGGCCCCAGCCCGCCCATTTGCCAGAACAGCCACTGCAATGCCTCCTGGCGACCGCGCAGGTCTTTGGGGAGGAACTGGCCGGTTTTTTCCGCGAGGTACAGCAAGATGGCGCCGGATTCAAACAGTGAAATCGGCGCGCCGCCGTCGCTCGGGCTTTGGTCGACGATGGCCGGGATACGGTTGTTGGGAGCAATCTTCAGGAAGTCTGGTTTGAACTGGTCGCCCTGGCCGATGTTGATCGGGTGCACCTTGTAGGGCAAACCGGCTTCTTCCAGGAACAGTGAAACTTTGTGACCGTTGGGGGTAGTCCAGTAATACAGGTCGATCATGAAGCTCTCCAAATGAGCGAATGCCTGCAGGTATAGGTGATGATCCAAGGGCAATAATTCAATCAAACATTTGCGTCTAATCTTAGAAGCGTTTCACATAGCCCCATCGACCAGCACCTGCAACGACTGCTGCGAGCACCGTTCAATGCGCACCCGCACGCCGTAAACGTCGGCAAACAGCGCCGGGTCAAGCACCTCATCCGCTACGCCACTGGCGTACAAGCGGCCCTGGCGCAGCACGGCAATGTGGTCGGCAAACCGCGCGGCGAGGTTGATGTCGTGCAGCACCACCACGGCGATCAGGTTGTGTTCGCGCACCAGCCCACGCACGCAGTCCATGACCTTCAACTGGTAATTGAGGTCGAGGGCGCTGGTGGGTTCGTCGAGCAACATCACCTGTGGGCGGCGCGCGATGAGTTGGGCGAGGCTGACCAACTGGCGTTGGCCACCGGACAAAGTGCTTAACAGTTGATCGGCCAGGTGTGCGATGCCGATGCGTTGCAACGCCTCAAACGCTTCACGCAGACAGGCCTCGCTGGACAAGGGAACGCCTTCGACATGGGCCACGCGCAATGCGGCGATCACGCTTTCCATCACGCTGAGGCTCAGGCCCGGCGGCAGGTTTTGCGGCATGTACGTGACGCGGCGCGCCCGCTCGGCCACGGACATGGCCGACAGGTCCAGTGCACCCAGCCTTACCACGCCTTGCATCTTTTCCAGCCCGGCCACGGCGCGCAGCAAGGTCGACTTACCGGCGCCATTGGGGCCGATCAGCGCGGTCAGGCTGCCGTGGGGCAGGGTAGGCAAGCTCAGGTCATGCACGATTTGCCGCCGGCCATAACTGACGTTGGCGTTGTGTACCGATAAGCCCTGGTTCATAGCTGCCTCCCGCGCTTGAACACCAGCACCACGAAAATCGGCACGCCCACCAACGCGGTGACGATGCCGACCGGCACGATCACGCCCGGCATGATCAGCTTGCTGGCAATCGACGACAGCGCCAGCAGCAACGCGCCGGTCAAGGCGCTGGCGGGCAGCAGGAAGCGTTGGTCCTCACCCACCAGAATCCGCGCGATATGCGGACCGACCAGACCGATAAAACCGATGGTGCCTACAAACGCCACGGCGGTGGCCGACAACAGGCTGATGCGCAGCAACGAGAAAAACCGCAGGCGCTTCACGTCCACGCCAAAGCTTTGCGCGCGGTCTTCGCCCATGCGCAGCAGGGTCAGGCGCGGTGCGGCGGCGAAAGAAAACGGCATCACCACCGCCACGACCAGGGCGAGGATGCCGAGTTTGTCCCAGTTGGCCCGGGTTACGCTGCCCAAGGTCCAGAACACCAGTTGCTGCAAGACATCTTCAGTGGCGACCAGTTGCAGCAGGGCCACGACGGCATTGCAACTGAACACCAGCGCGATGCCGAACAACACCAGGCTTTCCACGCCCGCGCCGCGCAGGCGCGACATGGCTTGCAGCAAAAATACCGAGGCCGCCGCGAAGATAAAGGCCGAGATGGAAATCGCCGTGTTGGCCGACACCCACAACGTGGTCACCGGAAACACGATGACCAGCGACGCGCCCAATGCGGCGGCCGACGACACGCCGAGGGTAAACGGGCTGGCCAGTGGGTTATTCAGGATCGCCTGCATCTCAGCCCCGGCCAGCGACAACGCGCAGCCCACCAGCACGGCCATCAGCGCGTAGGGCAAGCGCACGTTCCAGATGATGACGTGGTCGGTGGCGCCGAGGTGCGAGGGGTGCAGGATGCCGTCGAGCAAAGCCGGCAGGCCCATGCCCGACGGGCCACTGGCCAGGTCCACCAGCATCGCGCAGACCAGCGCCGTGCCCAGCAGCGCCAGCAGCCCGGCGCGGCGTGCCAGCAAGCGGCGGTAGCCGTGAGTGGCACTGGCGAGGTCGAGGGTTTGAGTGGTCATTTGGCTCACACACATTTAACAAACGATGAACATCCAGATGTGGGAGCTGGCTTGCCGGCGATAGCGGTGTATCAGTCGACTGATTCAGTGGCTGACACTCGGCTATCGCCGGCAAGCCAGCTCCCGCACTGACTGCATTCCAACAGGGCGATAAGTGTTACTGGGTTTTTGCGTCAATCCAGTAAGCACCCTGCAACGGCATGCCCAGGAACTGTTGGTTGATTTGCTCCATGGTCGCCTGCGGGTCAAGCGTGGCGAACAGCTGCGGGTGCACCCACTTGGCCAGCGCTTCGATCGCCAGCAGGTTGTACGGCGAGTTGTAGAAGTCATGCCACAGGCCGTGGGCATTGCCCTCGCGGATGGCCCGAAGATTGGCGAATTCCGGCCGCGCCAACACCCGATCAAACGCCTCACGTGCTTCGTCAGTGCTCACGCCTGCGCCCAGGATCAAGCCCGGCTTGTGGTTGCCGGTGGCCACGTACACGTCCGGATCGGCTTTCAGCGCGTACTCGACGCTGATATCGCCCAGCGCACCCGGCACCACATCGGCGGCGATATTGCGCCCGCCGACCAGCTTGATCACTTCACCCATGCCGCTTTTGCCGGTGGTGTGCCCCGGCGCTTGCCAGGCACCGGCCAGCAGTTCCAGAAACACGCTCGGGCGCGGACCCGCCGGCAGCGTGGCGACGGCGTCGGTGATGACTTTGATGTGCTGGTCATAGAAGGCCAGGAAGGCGTTGGCCTGGGCTTCACGCCCCAGCGCCTGGCCCAGCGCGATCATGCTGGTGTGGGTGCCTTGCACCGGGTTGATACGGAAATCGACGAACAACACCGGGATGCCCGCCTTGGCCAGCACGTCAGCCACCGCGCTGTGTTCGGTCGGCCCGTGGCCGGAGATGCTGAACACCGCCAAGTCAGGTTTGAGCGAGAGAATTTCCTCGGCGCTGACGCTTTGCTCGGAGGCTTGCCCGATCAACGGGATGTCTTTGACTGTCGCAAACTTCGCCACATAGGCGTTGTAGGTGTGCGGGTCCAGCAGCTTCAAGTCATTTTGCCAGCCAACGATGCGCTGGAACGGCGCGTCCTTGTCTAGCAAGGCAAATGCCGAAATCAAGCGACCTTCGCCGAGCACCACGCGTTTGACGTCGTCCTTTACCTCGACCTTGCGGCCCAGCACGTCGGTGACTTCATGGGCGGCGGCGGTTTCGGCATGGCCGAGCACCAGCGCGGCGAACAGCACGCCGAGCTTGAGCACGTTTCGGGGTTTGAACATGGCGGAGGCTCCTGATGCGGGAAAGTTAGAACTCATAATCGACACTGGCGGTGAGGGTGCGGCCTGCGCCCGGGATGCGCGCATCGGCCCAGGCAGTCGGTGCGACACTGCCGGCAGCGAGAAAGCCGAACATCGGTGCCAGGGTGGTGTGCAGCGTGTGACGGTGCGGGGTGGACAGTGACATGGCAGTGATCCGAGCCTAAATTACAATTACTCTCATTTAGGTTCGGTAGTCTAAAGAGCGATTCGGCCCGCCATACCCCGGGTTTGTATCGCTGATGCGTGATTATGGTTTCCCACAACATTCCATTACATTTGCGCTTACCACTGGCTGAGCTTTCGGCTATCTCCTGCGTTTTGAGTTTTCGGATTGACTGCCCATGGCAAAGCTTGACCACCTGTTGATCGTTGATGACGACCCGCAAATCCGCCAACTGCTCTGCGACTATTTGAGTGACGCGGGCTTTCAGGTGTCCACCGCCGCCGACGGCAAGGAAATGCGCCGCCGCCTGGCGCTGAATGTGATCGACCTGATCGTGCTCGACCTGATGCTGCCCGGCGAAGACGGCCTGAGCCTGTGCCGCGAGCTGCGGGTCAGCTCCAACACGCCGGTGGTGATGCTCACGGCCAAGGGCTCGTTGATCGACCGCATCGTCGGCCTGGAAATCGGTGCCGACGACTACCTGCCCAAACCCTTCGACCCGCGTGAATTGCTGGTGCGCATCAAGGTGGTGTTGCGCCGGGTACAGAGTTTTCCGGACCGTGCGCGCCTGGATGAGGCGCCGAGCATTCGGTTCGCGGGCTGGCAACTCGACACCCGGGCGCGGCAACTGCTCAGCCCCGAAGGCGTGGTGGTCAGCCTGGGCAATTCGGATTACCGCGTGTTGCGCCTGTTGTTGCAGCACCCGAACCGCCCATTGAGCCGCGACTTTCTGCTCAACCACGTGTTCGACAAGGACAGCACGCCGTTCGACCGCTCCATCGACGTGTGCGTCAGCCGCCTGCGCTCGCAGCTGCCGGCGGGGCTGATCAAGACCGTGCGCAACGAGGGTTACATGCTCACCGCCGATGACGTGGTGCTGGGCGCGTGAGGCTGCTGCCGCGTTCGCTGTTCGGGCGCCTGGTGCTGATTCTGGTCAGCGGCATGCTCGCGGCCCAGGCGCTGACCAGCAGCATCTGGTACGACCGGCGTCATGGCCAGGTGCTGGAAATCCCCGCACGGCTGATCGCCACGCGTTTGGCGGACGTGGTGCGCGTGATGCACAGCGACCCGCAGCAGGCCGACCATTTGATCCAGCTGCTTGACGCGCCGCACTTTCGGCTGACCTTGAGCGACCAGGCCAGCAACACGCCCAGCACGCTCACCGACAGCGACCGGCCCACCGAACGCCTGATCAAGCAGGTGTTGGCGCAGAAAACCGGCTACGCGCAAACCTTGAGCCTTTTACGCCTGTCGCTGGTCGACGGCCAAGGGCAGACCGCCGGGCTCTCAACCTTGCTCAGTTCCAAGCCGGTGGTCGGGCAGTTTCTGATCGACCTGCGCCTGCCCGATGGGCGCTGGTTGTTGGTCGACGCCAGTGAAGAGCAGGGCTGGACCAGCACCTCGCCGCTGGACCTGTGGTTCGATTACGTGATGCGCATCTATTTGCTGCGGGTGCTGGTGCTGGTGGTCATCGCCCTGGTGGCGGTGCGCCTGGCCATCCGCCCGCTGAATGCCCTGGCCAAGGCCGCCGAGGCGCTGGGTCGGGACATCCAGCGCCCACCGTTACCGGTGGATGGCCCGACTGAAGTGCGCCGCGCCGCCCAGGCGTTTAATGCGATGCAGCAACGGCTAATCGCCAATATCGCCGAGCGCACGCGCTTTCTTGCGGCCATTTCCCACGACCTGCGCTCGCCGATCACACGCCTGCGTTTGCGCACGGAAATGCTCGAAGACACGCGCACCCAGGAGCGTTTTCGCAGCGACCTGGAAGAAATGGAACACATGGTGGCCAGCACCCTGGACTTTGTCAGCAGCGGTGAGATCAACGAGACGCGACAGAACATCGACATCAATGCCTTGCTGCAAAGCCTGCAGGCGGACCTGGAAGACGTGGGCGAAAGCGTGACCATCATTGGCCGGGCGAAGCAGCCGCTGCCGGGGTATGCGCGCAGTCTCAAACGCTGTGTGCAGAACTTGCTGGAAAACGCGGTGCGCTATGGCAGCGAGGTGGTGGTGCGGGTCGAGGATCAGGCGGACAGCTTGCAGATCGTCATCAGCGACCGCGGACCGGGGATTCCCCAGGAGCAGTTGGAGCAGGTGATGGAACCGTTTTACCGGGTGGAAGGTTCACGCAATGCCGAGACGGGCGGGTATGGGTTGGGGTTGAGCATTGCGCATACGATTGCGCGGGCGCATGAGGGGCGGTTGAGTTTGAGTAATCGGGAAGGCGGCGGGTTGGAAGTGGTGCTGCTGTTGTGGCGAGCGGGCTTGCCCCGCGTTGGGGTGCGAAGCAGCCCCAAAACCTGAGATTGCGTTTTGTCTGAGCGAACGCGTTGATCTTATTGGGGCTGCTGCGCAGCCCAACGCGGGGCAAGCCCGCTCGCCACACCAAGCCAGCTTGCCACAGCAAGCCGGCTTCTGCGGGGGCAGGGCATCAGGCCCCGTGGCACTTCTTGAATTTTTTCTCGCTGCCGCATGGGCAAGGATCGTTGCGGCCGACGTCTTTCAGGGCGTTGCGCACCGGCTCCTGGTGAGCGTGGCCGCAGTTCGGGCCGTGGACATGGCCGTGGTCATGATCATGATGATCATGGTGGTCGTGATCGTGGTTGCAGTCAGGACCATGGACATGGGGTTGCTGAGTCATCGATGTCGCTCCGGAATAAAATCGCCGGGGATTATCTCGCCATTGTGGTTCACCTGCACGTCATTACCGATGAATAATCCGGTTTTCAGCTCGCCTTCCAGGCGATAGGGCACGGGTTTGCTCGGGTTTTTAAGCATCTGTACCACATCACGTATCTGCGGCCAGAGGTTGGTCCGCACCTTCACCCGGAAAAAAGCGTGGCCGCGCGGTGGTACGGTCAGCCATTCGTTGGACTCGCCCTCGGTCAGCACAAAATCGCCCAGGCTGACTTTGTAGATCAGGCCGCGCACCGTGAGGTCGGCGTCGTCGCGGTTATCCACGCGAAAGTACAGCTTGAAGCGCTGCTCGAGCAATTTGGCGCGCACTACTTCAACCTTCACCAGGGAGACATGAGGCGGGGGCGCGCTGTCCTCGAACCAGGACGCGCACCCGGTGAGGCCCAGGGTCAACGCCAGCATCAAGCTGTACATCCGGAGCATGGCGTTTTCCCTGTCAGTTGATTAGAGGTAGCTGGAGCAGCACTTCTTGAATTTCTGCCCACTGCCGCACAAACATACATCATTGCGCCCGGCCTTCACCTCCACTGTCGGGTCGATGAAGTACCAGCGCCCCTCATTCTGTACGAAAGAGGACTGCTCGCGGTGGCTGTGTTCCCCGGTGCTGTCATGCCAGCGAGCGGTGAACGTCACGAACGCATGCTCCGGCTGGCCGCCAAACACTTCGGAGCTTTCCACTTCAAGGCCGAGCCAGGTGCTCTGCGCACTCCAGGCGCCGATGGCGGCGCGGTCCAGTCCGGCCTGTTGCGCGGGCAAAGTAGTGGCTACCAGGTAGTCCACCAACCCCAGCACGTAGGCGCTATAGCGCGAGCGCATCAACGCGGTGGCGCAGGGCGCCGGGTGGCCGGCGTGATAATGGCCGCAGCACGCATCCAGCAGATTGCCGCTGCCGCACGGGCAAATGGGTGTACTCATGGTTACCACCAATACTTTCCGAAGTTTTCCGGGTTGGCCCAGAAGCGGGCGTTGAGCCAGTCCGGCACTTGTTTATAGTCAAGCAGATCATAGGTAAACAGCGTCAGAACCTGATCATCACGCTGGAAACGCTCACCGGCTTGCAGCGCCAGAGAGAAAAAATCGGTTTCCTTCCAGCCGCAGGCGTTCAGGTCTGCCAGCACCGCAATGCGACTGGCATTGAGGTTGCGAATGCCGCCGAGCAGCGTCAGGCCTTGCGGTTTTGACAGGTGCTCCAGGCAATCGACCACCAGCGCCAGGTCAAAACGCTGCGCCGCAAGTTCTGCCGGTAACGGCCCGGGCGCGGCAATCGCTACCTGGGTGTCCGGGTGCTCGGCCTCAAAGGCCTCCAGCGCCGGGAACTGGCTGGCACCCAACAACAACAGGCGTTTGGGCTGGTGCAAATCCAGCAAGGCGGCCAGCGCTTGCTGTGGCGTACGGGAAGAAATACCAGCGGTCATCAGAGATCCTCACATCAGGACCCTAGAGACTAGCGCGGCTGAGCGTGCGGGCCTAGAGCGGGCGGCGTGCAAAAGTCCTGCATACAGGGCGATCACCAATAAACACGGGGGTGCGGCGCAGTGGCGCAGATGAAAAGAGCGGTCTTTACTCCACCCGTCGGCCCCCGCCGATCCCCTCAGGAGAAATCAGATGAGCATCATGCGGACAGCTCTACCCTTGGTTCTGCTAACCGGAGTATTGACAGGTTGCGCAGGTTTGCAAAAAACCGATTGGCCCACCTGTGCAGCCGTCGGTGGTGTGACCGGCGCAGCGATTGGCGCCACTCAAAGTTCGGCATACGCGGGTTATGGCGCGCTGCTGGTCGGCGGCATGGCGGGCGCCTATTGCTGGGTGCACGGTGATGGCGACGAAGATGGCGATGGCGTGCCGGACAGCCGCGACAAGTGCCCGGGCACGCCTAAGGGAGTGCAGGTTGATGTCAATGGCTGCCCACCTGTGCCAGTGGCGGCCGTGGTGGAAGAGGTGGTCGTGGTCAAGGAAGAAACCATCGTGATCCGCGATGTGCACTTTGAGTTCGACTCGGCCAAGCTGACGGCGGCGGATAAAACCAAGCTCGACACCATCGCCACGCGCCTCAAACGTGAAGCCCCGAGCGCGCAGCTGCGGGTCAGCGGGCATACCGACAGCGTCGGCAAAGACGCCTACAACCAGAAACTCTCGGAAAAACGCGCGCACTCGGTCACCGATTACCTGGTGAGCGCGGGCGTGCCGCGCAGCAACTTTGTATCGGTGGTGGGCGCGGGTGAAAGTCAGCCGGTGGCCGATAACAAAACCGCTGACGGTCGAGCCTTGAACCGTCGTGTGGAAATCAAAATCAACCGCTGACGGCCTTTGCCCCTGTGGGAGCCACAGGGGCATTGCTGGCGATCCTCGCCGAAACCGCAAGCAAACCGTGCCTTTATCAAGTTTTTTCATCCTTCACTGGCAAATCGCCTGCAGAAGTCGGTACTGTGCGCCCAAAGAATAATAGGCAGGGGCATGCAGGATGAAGGTGTTTTGGGGGCTGGGAAAGTTTTTGACGTTGCTGTTCTGGGTTGTGGTGGTGGTCAATTTATTCCGGCCGCTCGCCAATCCGTTTCACCTGTTGGTCAGTCTGGCCGGCAGTCTGCTGTTGCTTACTCATCTGTTGGAATTGCTGTTGTTCAACAGCAGCCTGAAACACCGTGCCCACCCCTGGCGTGACCGCCTGCAGATTCTGCTGGTGGGGATGTTCCATGTGCGGGGCCTGTCGGCGCCTGCCGTTATTGATGAAGCAAACAAGGAGGCCAATCATGCGTAAGGTTTTTCTGTTGGCCCTGTTGGTCAGCCCCATTGCCCTGGCGCAGAGCGTCAGTGTTGAAACCAACTCGCTGATGCGCCTGCCCAGCAGCACCAACGTTTTGCAGCTCGAACGCCTGGATGTGGCGGATTACGGCACGTTGCTGGTTCCGGCGACCATCAGCCAAGTGACGGTGGATGAGCTGCATTTGGGCCGTGAAGCGCGGATCGCCATCGCCCCCGGCAATACCGCGCTGCAGTTGCAAGTGCGTAATGCGCAACTGGAACATGGCAGCCAGATCACTTCGCGCGGTGCTCCCGGTACCCACGAAAGGCCCGCCAAGGCGGGGCGTGACTTGGTCCTGCGCATCAACGCGCTGACCGCCGATGAACTGTCGGTGGACGCCCGTGGCGGCGCAGGCGCCCAAGGCTATGCCGGCCTGGATGGCGCCAATGGCGTGGACCCGGGCTGCACCTGGGGTTCAGCCGGGCGCGGCGCCAATGGCGACAATGGCGGTGATGGCCTGCCAGGTGCAGCGGGCGCGACCGTACGCGTCGAGCTGCCGCAGAGCTTCCCTGCCGAGCAGATCAAAGTCTGGGTGGATGGCGGTGCGGGCGGTTTGGCCGGCACGGCCGGTAAACCGGGCAAAGGTGGGCAATCCAAGGGCTGCCTGGTGTACCGCGCCGATGGTGGCCAGAAGGGCCGGCCAGGGCTGGAAGGGCAACCGGGGCCGGCTGGGCCTGCGGGTGCTGTGACGATCCAAAGGCTCTAACGCCTCATTGTGGCGAGCGGGCTTGCCCCGCGTTGGGCTGCGAAGCAGCCCCAATAAGGCCACCGCGTTTTTACAGATGTTATGCGCCGTCTGGTTTCAGGGCTGCTTCGCAGCCCAACGCGGGGCAAGCCCGCTCGCCACAGCGTTTTTACAGATGTTACGCGCCGTCTGGTTTCAGGGCTGCTTCGCAGCCCAACGCGGGGCAAGCCCGCTCGCCACTGTAGTCGGCAGCTTTAGAACATCGGCCGAGCTGAAGCAATCGCCACCACCACCAGGCCGATAATCAGGTTAATCCCCACCAGCTTGCGATGGTGACCAGAAGGGCCTGCGACTATCCAAAGGCTCTAACGCCTCACTGTGGCGAGCGGGCTTGCCCCGCGTTGGGCTGCAAAGCAGCCCCAATAAAGCCACCGCGTTTTTACAGATGTAATGCGCCGTCTGGTTTCAGGGCTGCTTCGCAGCCCAACGCGGGCAAGCCCGCTCGCCACTGTAGTCGGCAGCTTCAGAACATCGGCCGAGCTGAAACAATCGCCACCACCACCAGGCCGATAATCAGGTTAATCCCCACCAGCTTGCGAATCTGCCCCAGCGCAGCCGCACCCGCCGGCCAGTCCTCGGCCGCTACCGCTGTGCGCAGTTCCGGAAATTTCAACGCCTGGATACGGATAAACAGCGCGGTCATCACCAGATACAAGCCCATCATCACCTGCACATAGCGCGGTGCGGTCTCAAAACCACTGAAGCGCAGTTGCAGCAGGCCGATGCCGCTGATCGGCAAAACCAGCACCGCCACCCAGACCCACACGAAAAAACGTTGAAACACATTCGCCCACAGCTTGAGCCGGGCAGGGCCCTCAAGTGCCGCCATGGCGGCGGGGCGCAGGATCATCCAGGCGAAAAACATACCGCCGACCCACACCAGGGCGGCCAATACATGCAGGGTGTAAGCGAGGCTAAACGCGGTCATTGTGGTACTCCGTTCTGCGCGGGATTAATTAGCGGGGTATGATAGCGGCCGATCCGAACCACTGAAAATTTATCCAGCGTTTTTTGCGCCCGACTATCCATGATCAGCACTGAACTCAAAACCACGATCCAGGGCGCCTATTCGCGTTTTCTCGAAGCCAAGAGCTTGAAACCGCGCTACGGCCAACGCCTGATGATCGCCGAAGTGGCCAAAGTCCTCGGGGATATCGACACCGACGACGAAGGTCGGCGCAGTGGCGACCCCGCGGTCGTGGCCGTCGAGGCCGGCACCGGTACCGGCAAGACCGTGGCCTACAGCCTGGCCGCGATTCCTACGGCCAAGGCCGCCGGCAAGCGCCTGGTGATTGCCACCGCCACCGTCGCCCTGCAGGAGCAGATCGTCTACAAAGACCTGCCCGACCTGATGCGCAACAGCGGCCTGAATTTCACCTTCGCGCTGGCCAAGGGCCGTGGGCGCTACATGTGCCTGTCCAAGCTCGACGTATTGCTGCAGGAAGGTCACGCCCAGACCGCCACGGCATCGCTGTTCGAAGAGGAAGGCTTCAAGATCGAGGTTGATGAAGTCAGCCAGAAGCTGTTTACCAGCATGATCGAGAAACTTGCCGGCAACAAATGGGATGGCGACCGCGACAGCTGGCCCACCGCCCTGGAAGACGCCGATTGGGCGCGCCTGACCACCGACCACAGCCAGTGCACCAACCGGCATTGCCCCAACTTCGGCCAGTGCGCCTTCTACAAGGCCCGCGAGGGCATGGGCAAGGTCGATGTGATTGTCACCAACCACGACATGGTCCTGGCTGACCTGGCCCTGGGCGGCGGCGCTGTGTTGCCGGACCCGCGCGACACCCTTTACGTATTCGACGAAGGGCACCACTTGCCCGATAAGGCCATCGGCCATTTCGCCCACTACACCCGTTTGCGTTCCACCGCCGACTGGCTCGAAACCACCGCCAAGAACCTGACCAAATTGCTCGCCCAGCACCCGTTGCCCGGCGATCTGGGCAAGCTGATCGAGCAGGTGCCGGAGCTGGCGCGCGAGATCAAGACCCAGCAGCAATTCATGTTCAGCGCCTGCGAGCAGGTCGCCGACTTCAAGCCCGGCGAAGACGTCGAAGGCCGCGAACGGCCGCGTCATCGCTTCGTCGGCGGCTTGATCCCCGAGCACATGCGTGAAATGGGTATCGAGCTTAAGAAAGGCTTCTCACGGCTGACCGACCTGTTCACCCGCCTGACCGACCTGCTCAAGGAAGGCATGGACGGCGAGGTCAACATCGGTATCGCCAGCAACCAGGCCGAGGAATGGTACCCCCTGTTCGGCAGCCTGCTGTCGCGCGCCCAGGGCAATTGGGAGCTGTGGACCGCCTTTACCGTCGAAGACCCCGAAGACAACCCGCCCATGGCGCGCTGGCTGACCTTGTCCGAAAGCGGTGCGCTGTTTGATATCGAGGTCAACGCCAGCCCGATCCTCGCCGCCGAAATGCTGCGCCGCAACCTGTGGAACGTGGCCTACGGCTGCCTGGTGACCTCGGCCACGCTGACCGCGCTGGGCACTTTCGACCGTTTCCGCATGCGTGCCGGCCTGCCGAAAAAGGCCGTCACCGCCGTGGTGCCGAGCCCGTTTCACCATGCCGATGCCGGTGTGCTGCGAGTGCCGGACCTCAAGGCCGACCCTCGCGACGCGGCCGCGCACACCGCCGCGATCATCCGCGACTTGCCGGACCTGGTGGAAGGTTCACGCGGCACCCTGGTGCTGTTCTCCTCGCGTAAACAGATGCAGGACGTGTTCGATGGTCTTGACCGCGACTGGCGCAAGCAGGTGTTCATCCAGGGCAACCTGTCCAAACAGGAAACCCTGAACAAGCACAAAGCGCGTGTTGATGGCGGTGATTCCAGCGTGTTGTTCGGCCTGGCCAGTTTCGCCGAAGGCGTGGACTTGCCCGGTGCCTACTGTGAACACGTGGTGATCGCCAAGATCCCGTTCTCGGTACCGGATGACCCGGTCGAGGCGGCCTTGGCCGAATGGATCGAAGCCCGTGGCGGTAACCCGTTCATGGAAATCTCGGTGCCGGATGCTTCCCTGAAGCTGGTCCAGGCCTGCGGGCGCTTGCTGCGTACCGAGGAAGACCGGGGCACCATCACCTTGCTCGACCGCCGTTTGGTCACGCAACGCTATGGCAAGGCTATCCTCAATGCTTTGCCGCCTTTCAGGCGCGAAATTTCTTAAACCACTGTGGGCGAATTCGCCCACTTCGTGGTCTATCTCACTGCCAACGCTTTACGTCATCAGGCCATTCACCGGCCGTTTGGGAGAACCTTGTTCGTATGATTCGCACGCTGCCCGCTCTGTTTGCCTTGTTGTTTGCCGCGCCCTTGATGGCCGCGCCTGCCGGGCAACAAACGCTGTTCAATTTCGTCCGGCCTGCCGATGTGGTCAAGGTCGCGACCCAGGACGCGAGCCTGCCGCAATACAACGCCGAACAAACCGCTGAGGGCGAGGTGCTGCGCCGCATCACCTTCAACCCGGCGGCCGAACCGAGCCTGGTGCTCAGCCCGCAGGCCGGCGTGTGGGACTGGTCGCAGTCCGGCGCCATGAGCCTGCGTATCCAAAGCGCCATGGACTGGGCGCTGACCCTCTACGTCAAGGTGCAGAGCACCGACGGCAAGACGCTGGTCAGCCGCATCGACCTGCCGGCCGGCCCCGCCCAAACCCTGCTGATTCCGCTACAGGCCAACTCGCCGCTGAGCCAGGGCATGAAAGCCGGGCCGCCGATGCCGATTACCTTGGAGGGCCAGCGTGTGCTGTTGGCCAGCAGCGCCGGGTCAATCGATCGTAGCCAGGTGGCGTCGGTCACCCTGTCGATGATCAAGCCCAACGCAGCCCAAAGCATCCTGCTGGAACGCTTCGGCGTGCAGGACAGCGAGCCGGTGCTGAAGGCTGCTTACAGCGCGCTGGTGGATGCGTATGGTCAGTCCACGCGCGCGCGTTGGCCGGAAAAAGTCAGCAGCGACGAACAACTCAAAGCCGCAGCGGCCAAGGAACAGCAACAGCTCAAGGGCTGGCTGGCTGAGCGCGACAAGTCTGCCCTGGACCAATATGGCGGCTGGAACAAAGGCCCCGCGTTCGAAGCAAGCGGCTTTTTCCGCACCGAGAAGCGCGACGGGCGCTGGTACCTGGTGACGCCGGAAGGCCATCCGTTCTACTCCCTGGGCGTCAATACGGTTGCTCCGGACGATAACCAAACCTACGTGGCCGGCCGCGAATGGATGTTTGCCGCGCTGCCCAAGTCCGGTGAGCCGTTCGACAAGTATTACGGCAGTGCGGATAACCGTGGCGGCAACGGCGCCGACCAGGGCCGGGGCTTTAATGTGGGGCGTTGGTACGACTTCTATGGCGCCAACCTGCAGCGCACCTATGACACGCAAGGTTTTGACCACAAGCGCTGGGTCACGCACACGCTGGACCGCCTGCAAGCCTGGGGTTTCAACACCGTGGGCAACTGGAGCGATGAGGATTTGGCCAGCGCCGACCGCGTGCCGTACACCTTGCCGCTGTCGATTGTCGGTGACTACGCCAGCATCAGCACCGGCACTGACTGGTGGGGCGGCATGCCCGACCCGTTCGACCCGCGTTTCGCCATGGCCACCGAGCGCGCGGTGGCGATCGCGGCCCGCGATCACCGCGACGACCCGTGGCTGATCGGCTTTTTTGCCGACAACGAGCTGGCCTGGGCCGGCCCTGGCGACGATCCAAAATCGCGTTACGCCCTGGCCTACGGGACCTTGCGCATGACCACCGACGTGCCGGCCAAACGTGCGTTTCTCAAACAACTGCGTGACAAATACCGCAACGAAGAAGGCCTCTCCAAAGCCTGGGGCATTCACCTGTCGGGCTGGGAGCTGATGGAAGACCCGGGCTTCGAGCCACCGATGCCGAGCCCTGAGCACCCGGAAATCGAAGCGGACTTCAAGTACTTCCAGAAGACCTTCGCCGATGCCTATTTCAAGACCATCTCCGATTCCTTGAAGTGGCACGCGCCCAACCAGTTGCTGCTGGGTGGCCGCTACGCCGTCAGCACCCCGGAAGCCGTAGCGTCCTGCGCCCAGTATTGCGATGTGCTGAGCTTCAACATGTACACCCTCAAGCCTCAGGACGGTTACGACTTCGCCGCCCTGCGCGCGTTGGATAAGCCGGTACTGATCACCGAGTTCAACTTCGGCTCGGCGGATCGCGGTCCGTTCTGGGGCGGCGTGACTCAGTTGGCCAAGGAAGAAGACCGTGGCGTGGCGTACAGCAACTTCCTCAAGCAAGCCATGGCTGAGCCGTCGATCGTCGGCGTGCATTGGTTCCAATACCTGGATCAACCGGTGACGGGGCGTCTGCTGGACGGTGAAAACGGCCACTTTGGCCTTGTAGGCATCACGGATGTGCCGTTCCAGGGCTTTGTCGACAGCGTGCGCAAGAGCAACCTGGCGGCCGTCGACCAACTGGGCAAGGAAGCCGAAAAAGCCAAGGCCGCCAGCGGTGTGCGTGAGAGCGAAGCCGGCAAGTCGGGGCATGACGGCAGAGGCGCAGGGCAGGGCGCCGGGCATGCTGGCGGTCACTCTGGAAATGGCCATTGATTCATATTTGACGGGTTCACAAAACCGCCAATGACTGGAACAATGTCGGCCACTTATTACGGTGTTTTCCGAGGCGGCTTAGGTGCAGATTCAGGGTCATTACGAGCTCCAGTTCGAAGCGGTACGTGAGGCATTCGCCGCGTTGTTCGATGACCCGCAGGAGCGTGGTGCCGGGCTGTGTATCCAGATTGGCGGCGAAACCGTCGTCGACCTGTGGGCCGGCACCGCCGACAAGGACGGTGCTGAGGCCTGGCACAGCGACACCATCGTCAACCTGTTTTCCTGCACCAAGACCTTCACCGCCGTGACGGCCCTGCAATTGGTGGCCGAGGGCAAGTTGCAACTCGACGCCCCTGTCGCCAACTACTGGCCCGAGTTTGCCGCAGCCGGTAAAGAAGCCATCACCCTGCGCCAGCTGCTCTGCCACCAGGCCGGGTTGCCGGCGATTCGCGACATGCTCCCCGCCGAAGCCCTCTATGACTGGCAACTGATGGTCGACACCCTGGCGGCCGAAGCGCCATGGTGGACGCCCGGCCAAGGCCACGGCTACGAGGCCATCACGTATGGGTGGCTGGTCGGTGAATTGTTGCGTCGCGCCGACGGGCGTGGGCCCGGTGAATCAATTGTTGCGCGGGTTGCGCGGCCATTGGGGCTGGACTTTCATGTTGGCCTGGCGGACGAAGAGTTTTATCGTGTTGCGCATATAGCGCGCAGCAAAGGCAATATGGGCGATGAAGCCGCTCAACGATTATTGCAAGTTATGATGCGCGAACCTGCGGCCATGACTACGCGTGCCTTTGCCAACCCACCGTCTATTCTGACAAGCACTAATAAGCCTGAATGGCGGCGCATGCAGCAGCCGGCGGCAAATGGTCACGGTAATGCGCGTAGCCTGGCGGGCTTTTATAGCGGATTGTTGGACGGTAGTTTGCTCGAAGCGGACATGCTCGAACAATTGACCCGCGAACACAGTATCGGGCCGGATAAAACTTTATTGACACAAACCCGTTTCGGCTTGGGCTGCATGTTGGATCAACCGCACTTGCCCAATGCGACGTTCGGCCTTGGCCCACGTGCGTTTGGGCATCCGGGGGCGGGTGGTTCGGTCGGTTTTGCCGATCCGGAACATGATGTAGCATTTGGTTTCGTGACTAATACACTGGGGCCTTATGTACTTATGGACCCGCGTGCACAGAAGTTGGTCGGAATATTGGCCGGTTGTCTGTAAAGAGCTTGCTGTTTCACGTTTTTTTGTTACAAAGGCAACTATAAGAAGGCGCTGAACGAAATTTTGTAACTTTAATGTTCTGTAAGCGTCTGTTTAACGGGTCAACCAGACCCTCCGGTTTTTTCTCATTTTGTGGATATCTCATGTTATCGAACAAGTCCTTGGCACTGGCGCTGTGCCTCACAATTACGGGTTGCGCACAAACTCCACAAAATGATGCCGAAGGTGGGCATTGGTGGTCATTTGGATCAGACAAGGCTGCTACCAAGGACGCAGTAACCAAAACCGACGCCATACCGGATGCAAAACCAGCCGCTGGCGCCAAGCCTGCAGCCCCGGTTGCCGCCGCCGCTGCTCCAGCGCCTGCCGCTGCTGCCGCCCCTGCGCCCGTAGCCAAGGCCGAGACCGGCTCCAGCTGGTGGCCGTTCGCGTCTAAAAGCGCCGATGAAAAAGCAGCTGATGCCAAAGCCGATCTGAAAGCCGACCTCAAGGCTGCAGACCCGACGACCCCGGCAGTCGCCAAGACCGACACCGACACCAAGTGGTGGTGGCCTTTCGAAAGCAAGCCAAAACCATTGGCCAAGGTCGACGTGACCAACGTGCCGATGCCTGACCCGAAAATCACTCAAGCCTGGCTGGACGACTATGAGCCGCGCCTGCGTGCGGCCATCAAGGACAGCAACCTGCAATTGGAGCGTCGCGAGAACGTATTGGTCGTGATCGCCCCGGTTGATGGCTCTTACAACCCGAAACGCCCGGCAATGCTGCTGCCGGTTACGTTGGGCCCGTTCACTCGCGTGGCCAAGGCGGTTGAAGGCGATCCGAAGACCGCTGTGTTGGTCTTAGGCCACGTCGACACCAATGGTGCCGAGCCCGCGAGCCAGGCGTTGACCCGCGAGCGCGCGCAGTCCATCGCTTCGATTTTCAGCCTCAGCGGCTTGAAGCAGGATCGCCTGATGATGCGTGGCATGGGCGACCTTATGCCGCGGGCTGCCAACGATAGCAATCAGGGGCGTGCGCTGAACCGTCGCATGGAAATCATGTTCACTCAGCGTACAACGATGTTGGCGTTGTTGAGCAAGTACAACTCGGGCAAGCCACCGGTTGCGGAAATGGTTGCCGTGCAGACTGCACCCGCTCCCGTACCGGCGCCTGCTGCGAAAAAAGCCGCTCCGGCGAAAAAGGCTCCGGTCAAGAAAGCCGCTGCCAAGCCCGTTGCGAAAAAAGCTGCCGCCAAGCCGGCCGCGAAAAAAGCCGCACCCAAGGCCGACGCTCCAGCGACAAACGACCAGGCGAAAAACTGATCTGCTGAACCAGAAGGATAAAGCCGCATGACCCAGGCACTGGCCGATATGCGCCGTGACTACACACGGGACGGTTTGAGCGAGGCCCAGGCCCCGGGCGAGCCGTTTGCATTGTTCCACCAGTGGTTTGCCGATGCGGTGAAAACCGAGCAGCCACCGGTGGAAGCCAATGCCATGACTCTGGCCACGGTCGACCAGGACGGTCGTCCGCACTGTCGTATCCTGCTGCTCAAGGGCCTGGATGCACAGGGTTTTACCTTCTTCACCAATTATCAGAGTGCCAAAGGCGAACAGCTTGCGGCACAGCCGTTTGCAGCCATGACCTTCTTCTGGCCCACCCTGGAGCGCCAGGTGCGCATCGAAGGGCGGGTGGTCAAGGTCACGCCCGAAGAGTCGGATGCTTATTTTCAGATCCGCCCATTGGGCAGCCGTCTTGGGGCTTGGGCGTCACCGCAGAGCCGGGTCATCCGTGATCGCGAACAGCTGCAAGACTTGCTCAAGGCTACCGAGCAGCGTTTCAGCGACATCCAACCCGATTGCCCTGAGCATTGGGGCGGGTATCGCTTGCTGCCCGAGCGTATCGAGTTCTGGCAGGGTCGCGCCAGTCGCCTGCATGATCGCCTCAACTACCGCCTGCAAGCCGGCGAGTGGACTCGTGAGCGCCTCGCGCCCTGAGTTTCACCTTTCGTCACCTCGTTCGAATGTTGCCCGCCACAGCGAAGTCTTTATCCATAAGTCTTCGGCGTGTGCTGCTGCGCGACTACAATAATGATGAACGCGTCCATGACATTCTTCGGAACAGTTGAGTGCAACCGTTCGTCTATTTTTCTGGTGCTGGCAGTCTGTACTAAGGCTGAATGAAAGCAATTTTCTGCGGTGCTCGCCGTGACAGGCGCCAAGCCGCAGCGTCTAATGAATGCCTGTCCTTTGGAGTTGATGCTATGCGTAAGTCCGTTTTACTAGTTGCCTGCTTTACCTCCCTGTCGTTGCTGTTGGGTGGCTGCGCCTCGAGTCTGACCGGCGACTCGTACTCCCGTGACGAGGCGCGTCGTGTACAGACCGTTCGCATGGGCACCATTGAATCCCTGCGTCCAGTGAAAATCGAAGGCACCAAGACCCCAATCGGCGGCGCTGCTGGCGCAGTCATCGGCGGCGTTGGCGGCAGCGCCATCGGCGGCGGCCGTGGCAGCATTGTTACCGCCGTGATCGGCGCCGTAGCCGGCGGCCTGCTGGGCTCGGCCACCGAAGAAGGCCTGACCCGCACCCAAGGTGTGGAAATCACCGTTCGCGAAGACGACGGCAGCATGCGTGCCTATGTACAAGCCGTGCAGGAAAATGAAATCTTCCGCATCGGCGACCGTGTACGCATCATGACTGTCGACGGTACCAGCCGCGTTACTCGCTAAACGCCGGCCCTGAAATAAAAAAACCCAACCGAGTGATCGGTTGGGGTTTTTTATTGCAAACGCGGTGTGCCGCGCACGCTGCGTGACGTCAAACCTGGAAGTGCTTGACCATCGTGTTCAACTCATGCGCCAGGCTGGCGAGGGATTGCGAGGCTGCAGTCGTTTGAGTCGAGCCCTCCGCCGACTGAATCGACAGCTGCTGAATGTTCAGCAAGTTGCGATCGACTGCTCGAGCAACGTCGGCTTGTTCCGCCGCCGCCGTGGTAATCACCAGGTTGCGGTCATTGATCTCATCGTTGGCAGCCAGAATGTCAGCCAGCGCTTGTTGCGCCAGCTCGGCCAGCCCCAAGGTTTGCTGAGTCATGGCGCTGCTGTCGAGCATGGTGTTGACGGTGCTGGCCGTGTTGGCCTGAATGCTGCCGATCATCTGCTCGATTTCCTGGGTCGATTGGGCGGTGCGATGGGCCAGTGCACGAACCTCGTCGGCGACCACGGCGAAACCACGTCCGGCCTCACCGGCACGCGCGGCTTCGATGGCCGCGTTAAGCGCCAGCAGGTTGGTTTGCTCGGCAATGGTGCGGATCACATCGAGTACTTTGCCGATGCCTTTAGCCTGTTCGGCGAGGCCGCCAACTTGCCCTGAGCTGACCTCGACCCCACGGGTCAGCGCCTGGATCGAATTCAATGCCTCGCCCATGCGCTGTTGGCCCTTCAACGCAATGCTGCGCGATTCCTGGGACAGGTCGGAGGTCGATGCTGCGTTTCGCGCAACCTCCTCAATCGCAGTGGTCATCTGAGTGACGGCCGTGGCTGCCTGTTCGATTTCGCCATGTTGCTGTTGCAGGTCGCGGCTACCCTCGGCGGTGACGGCATTCAACTCTTCGGCCGCAGCGGCCAGCTGGCTGGATGAGCCGGTGATTTGCCGCAGGGTCTGCACCAGGTTGTTTCGCATGGTTTCTTGCGCCCGCAGCAAGCGGGTGGCTTCGTCATTGCCCGTAGGGTTTATGGGATGGGTGAGGTCGCCCTTGGCGATGGTTTCGGCCACCTGCACCGCTTCAATGATGGGACCGGTAATGCTGCGGGTCAGCAACCAGGCCACCAGCACTGTGCCGGCACTGACCAGCAAAATGACGATGGTGATGCCGCTCACCGCATGTTGGTAAGCGCCTACGGAGGTTTGGCCGGCCTGTTCGGCGCCTTTGTTGGCGAGGTCGATCAACTGGTCGAAGTTCTTGGTCATCTGCTCGTAGCTTTCTCGAATGCTGTTGAGAAAGTCGCGGGCGCCGGCTTTGTCGCCCGAGCGCGAGCGCTTGAGCATTTCGGTATGGTTCTTCGCGTAGGCATCCAGGCTTTGGTTGAACACATCCAGACGCGATTTTTCCTCGGATGTGCGTAGCAGCGCGGCATATTGGGTCAGCTGTTCATTGACGCTTTTCAGGCGGCCAGCGGATTTGTCTTCATAGGTCTGCATCTCCGCATCGCTTGCCGACAGGATGTGCGCCATTTCGCCCAAGCGAAAACGGTCGAGCGACGCGTTGGCCAGGGCCAGAATCCTGACACGCTGCATCCAGTTGTTCTGAATGTCGGCAGCCTGGGACTGGACTTCGCCAATCTGCTTGAGGGCGAACAGACCGAGAAACACACTCAGCGACGCAATAGCTGCGAAGCCAATGAAGGCTCTGGCAGCGATTCTTATATTTCTCAGGAACATGGGATTTTCGCTCGGGCTGGATACGCGTTGGAGAGCTGTGTCGGGCGGGTGTCCCTGGCAGGAACAGTGCTAGCGACACAATCACTAGTCGGCGGCGCGCGCAAAGTCTTTAGGCGTTTGAGGCAAGTGTCTTCTTCAGAAAGAGAAAAACCCCAATCGCGCTCACCGATTGGGGCTTTTGGGTGCCTTCAGAACCCTCAGGCTTTCTTGCGACTCGCCATCGCGGTCACGGCATAACCCATACACGCGGCCAGGATCGACCCGGTCAGAATGCCCATTCGATCCTCCCCGGCGAATTCGCTGGCACCCGGCACGAACGCCAGTGAGCCGACAAACAGGCTCATGGTAAAGCCGATACCGCACAGGATCGCCACCCCGAACACCTGGCCCCAGTTCGCGCCGCTGGGCAGCGCGGCAAGGCCGGTCTTGATGGCGAGCCAGGTGAGGCCGAACACGCCGATGGTCTTGCCGATCAACAGGCCGGCGGCGATGCCCATGGGCACATGGTGAGTGAAGCTTTCCAGGCTCACGCCGGCCAGGGAAACGCCCGCGTTGGCGAAGGCAAACAGCGGCAGGATGGCGTAGGCCACCCACGGGTGCAGGGCGTGTTCCAGTGTCTTCAGGGGCGAGGGCTCGGCATTTTTGGTGCGCAGCGGGATGCAGAAGGCCAGGGTCACGCCGGCCAGCGTGGCGTGCACGCCACTTTTGAGCACACACACCCACAGGATCAGGCCGATGATCAGGTAGGGCCCGAGTTTGATCACGCCCAGGCGGTTCATTGCGATCAAGGCAATCAGGCATGCGCCCGCACCCGCCAGAGCAGCACCGGACAGGTCCGCGGAGTAGAACACGGCGATGACGATGATTGCGCCGAGGTCATCAATGATGGCCAGGGTCATCAGGAACAGTTTCAGCGACACCGGCACGCGCTTGCCCAGCAGGGCCAGCACGCCCAGTGCAAAAGCGATGTCGGTGGCCATGGGGATCGCCCAGCCGGAGAGTGCGGCGGGGTAGTCCTTGTTGATCGCCCAGTAGATCAGCGCCGGCACCACCATGCCGCCAATGGCTGCGGCGCCCGGCAGTACCACTTGCGAGGGTTTGGACAGGTGGCCATCGAGCAGCTCGCGCTTTACCTCCAGGCCGATCAGCAGGAAGAACAAGGCCATCAGGCCGTCGTTGATCCACAGCAGGGCAGGCTTGGCGATTTTCAGCGCGCCAATCTGTGCCACCACTGGTACGTCGAGAAAGGCGTTGTAGAGGTGCGACAACGGTGAATTGTTGATGATCAGCGCCAAGGCCGCAGCGGCGATCAACAACAGACCGCTGGCGGCTTCCAGCTGGAAGAAACGGGTGAAAGTGCTACGCAGAGGCAAGGGATGCTCTCCAATCCAGGTTCAATAGGTGGGTACCCTAACCCGTACCGTTAGTTGTTAAAACAAAAGTTATATTCTTATTTGTTATAAGGGGCGGGCAGAGTCGGCGTTGCGCCAGAGCCTAGCAATTGTGTGTCTATTTGAGTCGCCACTGTATCTGTGTGCAGTGTAGGAAACTCCCTAAAATTGGCGCTGAAATCTTTAGAGACGCACCTTATGAGCGACCACCGTACCTGGGCCCGCGAAGCCATTCGCATCATTGAAGCGGACTTCCAGCGCAGCGCCGACACGCACCTGATCCCTTTGCCGTTGCCGGGGTTGCCGGGTATCGAGTTGTACTTCAAGGACGAATCCAGCCACCCCACCGGCAGCTTGAAGCATCGGCTGGCCCGTTCACTGTTTCTGTACGCGCTGTGTAATGGCTGGCTCAAGCCGGGCGCGCCGGTGATTGAGGCCTCCAGTGGGTCGACGGCCATTTCGGAAGCGTATTTCGCGCGCCTGCTTGGCCTGCCGTTCATTGCAGTGATGCCGGCCACCACGTCTCAGGAGAAGATCGCCCAGATCGCTTTCTACGGCGGCAAAAGCCATCTGGTGAAGGATCCGACGCAGATCTACGCCGAGTCCGAGCGGTTGGCGCAGGAAAGTGGCGGTCACTTCATGGACCAATTCACCTATGCCGAGCGCGCGACGGACTGGCGGGCGAACAACAATATCGCCGAATCGATCTTTCAACAGATGCGCTTTGAGCATTACCCCGAGCCGAGCTGGTTGATTTCCAGCCCTGGCACCGGCGGCACCACCGCGACCCTGGGGCGTTACGTGCGCTATCGCCAGCATTGCACCCGCGTGCTGTGCGCCGACGCCGAACGCTCGGTGTTCTTTGACTATTACCAGACGGGCGACGCCAGCTTGCGCCTGGATTGCGGTTCGCGGATCGAAGGGATCGGTCGGCCACGCGTCGAGGCGTCGTTTTTGCCCAAGGTGATTGATGCGATGGTCAAGGTGCCGGATGCGCTGTCACTGGCAGCCATGCATTACCTGGCCGAGCGTCTGGGGCGGCGGGTCGGTGGTTCCAGCGGGACCAACCTGATCGGTGCCTTGGTGGCGGCCCAGCACATGCAAGCGGCGGGGGAATCAGGCTCGATCGTGGCGATTTTGTGTGACGGGGGAGAGCGGTACGCCACTACTTACTACGATCAGGCGTGGCTCGCCGGGCAAGGGTATGCGTTGAACGGGCTGATTGCGGCCGTTGCGGCCAGTGTTGAACGCGGTGAGCCGTTGCCGGAGACAATCCTGCGCGCAAACATTTGAACACCGGCAAAAACCAATGTGGGAGCGGGCTTGCTTGCGATGGCAGAGTCTCAGTCGCCGAACTTATCGACTGAACCACCGCCATCGCAGGCAAGCCAGCTCCCACCTTTGATCGGGGTTGGCTGTAACAGAGTGCTTAGGCCTCGACGCCGAGCATATCCCGCGCCAGCGCCTCGGCAATCCGAATTCCGTCAACGCCCGCTGACAGAATCCCACCGGCATAACCCGCGCCTTCACCGGCTGGGAACAAACCTTTCACGTTCAAGCTCTGCATCGACTCGTTACGGGTAATCCGCAGCGGCGAGGATGTGCGCGTCTCGATCCCGGTCAGCACCGCATCGTGCAACGAGTAGCCTTTGATCTGCTTCTCGAACGCCGGCAACGCTTCACGAATTGCTTCGATGGCAAAGTCCGGCAAGGCCAGGGCCAAGTCACCCAGCGACACACCGGGCTTGTAGGACGGTTCCACGCTGCCGATGGCCGTGGACGGCTTGCCCGCGATGAAATCCCCCACCAGTTGCGCCGGGGCCTCGTAGTTGCTGCCGCCGAGGATGTAGGCGTGGGACTCCAGGCGCTCCTGCAACTCGATACCCGCCAGCGGGCCACCCGGGTAATCCACCTCCGGCGTGATGCCGACGACGATGCCGGAGTTGGCATTGCGTTCGTTACGCGAGTATTGGCTCATGCCGTTGGTTACCACGCGGTTCGGCTCGGACGTGGCCGCCACCACCGTGCCGCCCGGGCACATGCAGAAGCTGTAGACCGAGCGGCCGTTCTTGGCGTGGTGCACCAGCTTGTAGTCGGCCGCGCCGAGTTTCGGATGCCCGGCGTATTTGCCCAGGCGCGCCGCGTCGATCAGCGATTGCGGATGTTCAATCCTGAAGCCCACCGAGAACGGCTTGGCCTCCATGTACACGCCACGCCCGTGCAGCATGCGGAAGGTGTCGCGGGCGCTGTGGCCCAGGGCCAGGATCACGTGCTTGGAGAGCAGTTGCTCGCCACCGTCGATAACCACGCCGTTCAGCTGGCCGTCTTCGATCAGCACATCGGTAACGCGCTGTTCGAAACGCACTTCACCGCCCAGGGCGATGATCTGCTGGCGCATGTTTTCGACCACGCCGGTCAGGCGGAACGTGCCGATGTGCGGCTTGCTGACGTAGAGAATCTCTTCCGGCGCACCGGCCTTGACGAACTCGTGCAGGACCTTGCGACCGTGGAATTTCGGGTCCTTGATCTGGCTGTAGAGTTTGCCGTCGGAGAAGGTCCCGGCGCCGCCTTCACCAAACTGCACGTTGGACTCGGGGTTGAGCACGTTTTTGCGCCACAGGCCCCAGGTGTCTTTGGTGCGCTGGCGCACTTCCTTGCCGCGCTCGAGGATGATCGGCTTGAAGCCCATCTGCGCGAGCAGCAGCCCGGCGAAGATCCCGCACGGACCAAACCCCACCACGATTGGCCGTTCGACCAGGCCTTCCGGCGCCTGACCCACCACCTTGTAGCTGACATCCGGCGCCGGGTTGACGTTGCGGTCATCGGCGAACTTGAGCAGCAGGGCGGCTTCGCCTTTCACATTCAGGTCGATGGTGTAGATGAAGCACAGCTCCGACGACTTTTTGCGGGCGTCATAGCTGCGTTTGAACAGGGTGAAATCGAGCAGGTCATCACTGGCGATGCCCAGACGCTGCACGATGGCAGGCCGCAGGTCTTCTTCGGGATGGTCGATGGGCAGCTTGAGTTCGGTGATTCGTAACATGACGGGATCCGGTAGGCGGCAGACAAAAAGGCCGGCTGTTTTGCAAACCGGCGATTATAAGCCCCAAAGGCGGTTTTCCGACACGTTAAAACAGCGTTGGGCCGAATCAGTCGTCGCGAGAACCGCCGAATGCCGCGCAACCACGCTGCACTTGGCCGTTGACGCGCAATTCGGCGGTCATGTGTTGCAGGCTGCCGCTGACGCTGTCGATGCAACGCTGCGGCGCGACCCAGAGTTCGATGTGCTGGTTATTGGCTTCGGTCATCAGGTTGAAACGGCCGTCGCCCAGTTGCTCTTCCACAAAAGGCACCGCCAAGGGTGGCTGGCCTTCGCGCTCCAGCACCATGCCCTTGGCGGTCACATTCATCGCCCAGGCGGGTTTATGGCCATTGGCGCGCAGGACCATGCGCTTGAAGTCCGGGTCGTTGCACGCCGAAGTCGAACGCTCCATGCGATAAAGCTGTTGCAGCTCTACCGACCCCTGGGTGCCAGTGGCAACCCCGGAGAACTTGCCGCGCAAGTCGGCAAACAGTGCGCCCTGTTGGCCAGCCAGTGAGGCGGCTTCCTGCAGGATGCTGGTGCCGCCGGCATCGTTGACCACGTAGTTGCGTTTGTCACCGCAAGGCTGGAACAACAGCTTGCCGTCAGCGGCCGTCAATTCACCCTGCATGCGGGTCAACCCGGCGGTAGACGGCTTTGCCGGCTCGCTCTCGAACATCTGGCAAGCGGTGAACAGAGGCAGCAGGGCAAACAGAACTAGGGTACGGGCGGCGCGCATTTATCGGGTCTCCAAACAAGTGCCGCCACGTTACGCAGGCTGACGCCGCACCACAACCCCAGCGCCCTGCTTCAGGCAAATCTGACAGACGCCGGATTCAGCCGACGATAAACGTCTGGCCGGTCTGCAAGCCTTCTACGCTTTTGGCGTAGGCCAGTGCCACGTCGGCACCCGGAGCCGGTTTGTAACCGCGGAAATACGGGGCGTAGCTGTCCATGGCTTCCAGCAGGACCGTCGGGCTCACGGCGTTGACGCGCAGGCCGCGCGGCAATTCGATCGCCGCGGCTTTGACGAAGGCGTCAATCGCGCCGTTGACCAGTGCGGCCGAGGCGCCGGTACGGATCGGGTCACGGTTGAGGATGCCGCTGGTGAAGGTGAACGAGGCGCCATCGTTGGCATATTCGCGACCGATCAGCAGCAGGTTGACCTGGCCCATCAGCTTGTCGCGCAGGCCCAGTTCAAAATCGCTTTCGCTCATTTCACCCAGTGCTACGAAATTCACGCTACCGGCCGCGCAGATCAGGGCATCGAACTTGCCGGTCTGTTCAAACAGCTTGCGGATCGACGCGCTGTCACTGATATCCACCTGGAAATCGCCGCGTGTGCGACCGATGCTGATCACGTCGTGACGCTGCGCCAGTTCTGCCTTGACTGCCGAGCCGACCGTGCCGCTGGCGCCAATCAATAGAATTTTCATCGTGCTGTTCCTCCACGGGTAAGTGAAGGTTCAGTCTAGTGTGGCTTTTCAGGTGGATAAACGTGCTAATAGGCAACCTTTGGTTTTCAAACGGAAACAATCCATGAGCGATATGGATGACCTGGCGGCCTTTGCCGTTCTGATCGAAGCCGGTAGTTTTACCCTGGCGGCCGAGCAGCTGGGGTGCAGCAAGGGCCAGTTGTCCAAGCGTATCAGCCAGTTGGAGGCGCAGTTTTGCGTGGTGTTGCTGCACCGCACCACCCGCAAGCTCAGCCTGACCGCAGCCGGTGCAGCGCTGTTGCCCCAGGCTCAGGCGTTGGTGGTCCAAGTGGAACGCGCCCGTCAGGCATTGGCGCGGCTCAAGGACGATTTGGCCGGGCCAGTGCGTATGACAGTTCCGGTGTCGTTGGGAGAAACCTTCTTCGATGGCTTGCTGCTGGAGTTCTCCAAACAGTACCCCCAGGTGCAGATCGAACTGGAATTGAACAACCGGTATCGAGACCTGGCGCGGGATGGGTTTGACTTGGGCGTGCGTTCCGGCGCCACCGAAAATGAGCGCCTGGTGGCCAAACCGCTGCTGGCCTGGCATGAAATGACCTGCGCCAGCCCGGCCTACCTGGAGCAACACGGCGAGCCGCTGACCCCGGCAGACCTGGCAACGCACACCTGCCTGCTCAACAGCCACTACAGCGGGCGTGAAGAATGGCTGTACCACCAGCAGCATGAACTGCTGCGAGTACGGGTCAGTGGCACCTTTGCCTCCAACCATTACAACCTGTTGAAAAAGGCCGCACTGGTGGGCGCCGGGATCGCCCGCCTGCCGTCCTACGTGTTACCCGCGGAACTGGCTGACGGGAGATTGCGCTGGCTCCTGCGCGATTATCAGACGCGGAGCATGCCGATGTACCTGGTTCACCCGTATCAGGGTGGTTTGCCGCGTCGCACCCAGGTGCTGGCCGATTACCTGGTGGATTGGTTCAAGCGCGGCGGCGAGGCCCTGGACCGTCTTCAGCGGTAGCGGCGTGCGATCAAATGGTCGATGGACAGGCAGCCCGGGCCCTTGGCGACCAACAGCAGCAGCACGGTGATCCAGGTGCCGTGGGTCGGGTAGGCGTCCGGATAAACGAAGAGTTGAATGGTCAAGGTCATGCCGATCAGGGCCAGGGCCGAGAACCGCGTGGCAAAGCCCACCAGGATCAGCACCGGGAAGAAATGCTCGGCAAACGCCGCCATGTGCGCGGCAACTTCCGGTGACAGCAAGGGTACGTGGTATTCACTGCGAAACAGCGGCAGTGTGGACGCCGCAAGACGCGGCTCGCCGAATTGGAACGTGCCGCTGATCAAGTCGATGGCAAAGCCCTCGACCTTGGTCTGCCCGGATTTCCAGAACACCGCCGCGATGGAAAATCGTGCGAGAAAGGCGATCAGGCTGTAGGGGATTTTCTCGAACAGTGCGATGACCCGATTGACCAGACTCGAAGGGAATGTGTTCATGGCAATACCTTTTGTTCCAGGTGCAAATGAGTGATGGCGTCGTGGCTGATCAACAGGGCCAGGCATTGGTTCAGGTCGAACTGCGCCGACGCTTCAAGCGCGTGCTGCACCGCCGTCTCCAGTGCCGCGCCGTGATTCAAGCTGTCGATGAACGCGACCGAGCCGCTGTCGATGGCGAATACCTTGACCGCCAAGCCTTGGCGTAACACCAGCGCGCTTTGGGCGTGCCAGGGATTCAGGGTGGCCAGGCCACCTTCGGTCTGGTGCGCAGCCCAAACGGCCACCACCGCATAAGCGCTATTCAAGGTGGCCAGGGATGGATGCAGGTGCAGGCGCAGGTTGCCCAGGACTGTCTGGCCTTGCAGCGTTTGGAGAATGGCTTGCTGGTTCAGCGGCTGGGTGTCTGCCGCGTGGTAGGCGCAAACCCGCAAGCGCTCGAGCCTTGCGACGTCAGCCAGGTAGGGCACGCTGGCCGCCGGCTCAAAGGCCTGAATAAACCCTGCGAACGCGCTGCCGTACTCGCTCATCAGCGGGCTGGTGGGCGGGCATGCCTGTACAAACAGGCCGGCCATGGCGCGAAAAAACTCATCGCCGACCAACTGCAAGGTCACCGGGTAAGCGGTCGCCAACGCGTTGATCAACGCGCTGTGGACATTGTTGCGATACACCGCAAAACGGCTGGCCGGGTCGGCGCCATTGCGGCTGAACAGGCCTTTGGGGCAGGCTTGGCCAGGATCGATCAGGGCGTCGGCAAACGCAGCGTGATGGCTCATACGTTCACCTGCGACAGATGCCAGTCGGCGTGTTGAGCTTCGGCATGCAGCACACTGAACGCAGGCACCTGGTTATCCCGCTCGATCAGCGTGGCCATTGGGCCCGTGCGCGTGAGTACCTGTTCGTATAACTGCCACACCGCGTTATCGATGGGCGCGCCATGGTCGTCGATCAACAGGCGATCGCCCAAACTGTCAGTGTCTTCGGCAAAACCCGCCAGATGTATCTCCCCAACGGCGTGTAATGGCAGCGCGTCGATGTAGGAAAGCGGCTCGCGCTGGTGATTGATGCACGACACATAAACGTTGTTGACGTCCAGCAGCAGGCCGCAGCCCGTGCGGCGGATGACCTCGCTGATAAAGTCCGTTTCGTCCAGGGTGGAGCGCTCGAATTGCAGATAGGTCGACGGATTTTCCAGCAGCATCGGCCGCTTGAGCGTGCTTTGCACCTGGTCGATGTGCTCGCACACCCGCTTCAGTGTGGCGGCGTCGTAGGCCAGGGGCAGCAAGTCATTGAGAAACACCGGGCCGTGGCTCGACCAGGCCAGGTGTTCGGAAAACGAGTGGGGTTGATAGCGTTCGATCAGCAAGGCCAACCGTGCCAGGTGCTCACGGTTGAGCGGGCCTTCGCCGCCGATGGACAGGCCCACGCCGTGCAGTGACAGCGGGTACTGCTCGCGGATCAACCCCAGGTAGTGATGGAACGGCCCGCCGGCCACCATGTAGTTTTCGGCGTGCACTTCAAAAAAACCGATATCGGGCGAGGTATCGAGCACTTCAATAAAGTGCTCGGTCTTCAGCCCCAGCCCGGCTCTGTGGGGAAGGCCGGGCACCTGAGCCGGTGAGACGGTGTGCTGGGGAAAAAGCGTCATCATCAGTACTCAGGCTGCGGGCTGTTTCAGGACTTGGCGGTGAAGGCGGCTGCCTGGCCGAAACCGGTCGGCGAGGTGGAGCTTGGGGTTTTAGCGCAAGTGCCGGCCGGGACCAGTTTCCAGGCATTGGCCTGGTCTTTGACTTTCGAGGTGCCGGCGCAGGAAGTGCCGGCGCCCGCAGCGCAATCGTTCTTGCCGGCTTCAGCGACGCCGAAGCATTTGTCCATCTTGGCGTCGTCGGCGTGGGCCATGTTGGACATTGCGGACAGGCTCAGAGCAGAGCCGAGGGCCAGGATCAGGGTAGCGGCGGACAGTTTAGTGGTCATGGTGTAACTCCTGCGGTGGGTTGAGGTAGCGAGCTTGATTGCCTGCTTACTCCACTAGAGGCGGCAGGGCGAATTTCGTTACAAGTCCGACGACAATAATTTCAAGAAACGCAAAATTTAAGCGTCACACAAAGCAAATGTGGGAGCGGGCTTGCTCGCGAATGCAGTGTGTCAGTCGATAGAAACTTAACTGAGACACCGCATTCGCGAGCAAGCCCGCTCCCACATTTAGATCCAGTTCATACAGCAACCGGATGGTATTAGCCCCCGAGGTAAGCCTCCCGTACCTTCGGATCCGTCAGCAACTGCTCACCTGTACCCTGCATCACTACCCGGCCGTTTTCCAGCACGTAGGCGCGGTCGGCGATTTTCAGCGCCTGGTTGGCGTTTTGCTCGACCAGGAACACCGTTACACCGTCCTTGCGCAGCTGTTCGATGATGTCGAAGATCTGCTGGATGATGATCGGGGCCAGGCCCAGGGACGGTTCGTCCAACAGCAACAGCTTGGGCTTGCTCATCAGCGCACGGCCGATGGCGAGCATTTGCTGCTCGCCGCCGGACATGGTGCCGCCGCGCTGGCTGAAGCGTTCCTTGAGCCTGGGGAACAGGTGCAACACCTTGTCCATCTGCTCCTGGTAGTCGCCCTTGTCGGTGAAGAACCCGCCCATGGCCAGGTTCTCCTCGACGGTCAGGCGCGAGAACACGCGGCGGCCTTCGGGCACCACTGCAATGCTCTTGCGCATGATCTGCGAGGACTGTTGCCCCACCAGCTCTTCACCCATGTAGCGGATGCTGCCGCTGTGGGCCTGCGGCGAACCGCACAAAGTCATCAGCAAGGTGGATTTGCCGGCGCCGTTGGCACCGATCAGCGTGACGATTTCACCTTGGCGCACTTCCACGTTGACGCTGTGCAGGGCCTGGATCTTGCCGTAAAAAGTGGAAACGTTTTCGAATTGCAGCATTTTACGCTTCCCCCAAATAGGCTTTGATCACTTCAGGATTGTCGCGGATCTGTTCCGGTGTCCCGTCGGCCAGCGGCGTGCCCTGGTTGATCACCACGATGTGGTCGGAAATGCTCATGACCAGTTTCATGTCGTGTTCGATCAACAGCACAGTGGCGTTGTTTTCCTCACGCAACACGCTGATCAGCGCCTTGAGGTCCTCGGTTTCCTTGGGGTTCAGGCCGGCAGCCGGTTCATCGAGCATGAGGATCCGCGGGCGGGTCATCATGCAGCGGGCGATTTCCAGGCGACGTTGCTGACCGTAGGCCAGGGTGCCGGCAGGACGGTTGGCGAACTCGGTGAGGTTGACCTTGTCCAGCCAGTACTCGGCGTATTCCATGGCCTCGCGCTCGCTCTTGCGAAACGCCGGGGTCTTGAACAGGCCAGCAAAGAAGTTGGTGTTCAGGTGACGGTGCTGGGCAATTAACAGGTTCTCGACCGCCGTCATGTCCTTGAACAACCGCACGTTCTGGAAGGTGCGTACCACGCCCTTGCGGGCGATCTCGTGGCCGGCCAGGCCCTGGATCGGCTGGCCGTCCAGCAGGATGCTGCCACCGCTCGGTTTGTAAAAGCCGGTGAGGCAGTTGAACACCGTGGTTTTGCCGGCGCCGTTGGGGCCGATCAGCGCCACCACCTGTTTCTCTTTCACGGTCAGGGCCACGCCGTTGACCGCCAGCAAACCGCCGAAGCGCATGCTCAAGTTTTCGACTTTCAGGATCTCGCGGCTCATTTGCGCAGCTCCATGTGTGGGCGTTGCATCGGCAGCAGACCTTGGGGACGCCAAATCATCATCAGCACCATCATGGCGCCGAACATCAACATGCGGTATTCGCTGAACTCTCGCATCATCTCCGGCAGCAGGATCATTACGATGGCCGCCAGGATCACGCCCAGCTGCGAGCCCATGCCACCCAGTACGACGATGGCGAGGATGATCGCCGACTCGATAAAGGTGAACGACTCCGGGGTCACCAAGCCTTGGCGCGCCGCGAAGAAGCTGCCGGCGAAACCGGCGAATGTTGCCCCGAGGGTGAAGGCCGAAAGTTTGATGACGGTTGGGTTCATGCCTAACGCTCGGCAGGCGATCTCATCTTCGCGCAACGCTTCCCACGCCCGCCCGATCGGCATGCGCAGCAGACGGTTGATTACGAACAGTGCCGCCAGTGCCAGCAACAGGGCCACCAGGTACAGGAAAACCACTTTGCTCACCGGGTTGTAGTCGATCCCGAAGTACTCGTGGAAAGTCTGCATGCCCTCGGCGGCGGTGCGGTCGAACGACAGCCCGAAGAACGTCGGCTTGGGGATGCTGCTGATGCCGTTGGGGCCGCCGGTGATATCGGTGAGGTTACGCAGGAACAGTCGGATGATTTCACCGAAGCCCAGGGTCACGATCGCCAAATAGTCACCGCGCAGGCGCAGCACCGGGAAGCCCAGCAGGAAGCCGAACGTGGCCGCCGCCATACCCGCCAGCGGCAGGCAGATCCAGAAGCCCCAGCCCAGGTAATGCGAGAGCAACGCGTAGGTGTAGGCACCCACGGCGTAGAAGCCCACATACCCCAGGTCGAGCAGGCCGGCCAGGCCCACCACGATGTTCAGGCCCAGGCCCAGCAACACGTAGATCAGGATCAGTGTCGCGATATCCACCGCGCCGCGTGAGCCGAAGAACGGCCAGATCAACGCGGCCACGATCAGGCCGATGATGATGTAGCGCTGGGTGCGCGGCAGGGTCAGGAACTGGCTGACCTTGGGTGATACCAATGGCCCACGGTTGCCCTTGAACAACGCACCGACCTGCTGGGTGAACAGCACGCGCAGGAACATCAGCACCGAGCACAGGGCGATGATGGTCAGGGTGACGGGACCGGTGCCATGCACTTCCAGGTTGATGCCGACAATGCTCAGCTTGAGGCCGAGTACCGGAAAGGCCACGGCCCATACCAGCAAGGCGCTGAAAAACGCCGATTTAAGATATCTGCTCATACTTTCTCAACCTCCGGACGGCCCAGAATGCCGGTCGGACGGAACAACAGCACCAGAACCAACAGGCCGAACGCCACCACATCCTTGTATTGGTCGCCGAAAATATCGGCGCCAAAGGCTTCAGCCACGCCCAGCACCAGCCCGCCGAGCATGGCGCCCGGAATACTGCCGATGCCGCCCAGAACCGCCGCGGTAAAGGCCTTGAGGCCTACCAGGAAACCGGCGTTGGGGTTGATCACGCCGTACTGCATGCTCAGCAGCACCGCCGCGACGGCCGCCAGCGCAGCACCGATGACGAAGGTCAGGGCAATGATGTTGTTGGTGTTGATGCCCAGCAGGTTGGCCATCTTGATGTCTTCGGCGCAGGCCCGGCAGGCGCGCCCCAGACGGGAGCGGGAAATGAACAGCGTCAGGCCCAGCATCGCCACCAGCGTGACGACGAACACCAGGATCTGCATGTAGGAAATCAGCACTTCTTGTGCGCCACCTGGGCCGAAGGAGATGCTCCCCGGAATCAGGTTGGGAATGGACTTGTCCTTGGAGTCCTGGGACAGCAATACAGTGTTCTGCAGGAATATCGACATGCCGATGGCGGAAATCAGCGGGATCAAACGGTTGCTGCCACGCAAGGGACGATAGGCAACCCGCTCGATGCTGTAGCCGTAGGCACTGGTTACAACAATCGACGCGATAAACGCGGCGGTCATCAACAGCGGCAGGGAGTGGATACCCATCATGGCCAGCCCGGCAAGGGCGATGAAGGCCACGTAGGAACCAATCATGTACACCTCGCCATGGGCGAAGTTGATCATTCCAATGATGCCGTAAACCATTGTGTAGCCAATGGCTATCAAGGCATAGGTGCTGCCAATGGTCAGGCCATTAACCAGCTGTTGGAAAAAATGATAGATCTCAGGCATTACAGCGCTCCTAAAAACCCGATACGCATTTCACTGGTGGAGTCATGTTCCGGCCCTGCGCTGTGTTCTATGAGCACATTTGCACAAAGCGTTTGCCAGCGAACCGCTGGTGACGGTTTTAAGATTTTCAGGTGAGCCAGCGCCCGGATCGCGGGTGACAGGCCCATAAACCTCGTAAAACAAAGCCCACTGCTCTCACAGTGGGCTTGTTGACCAGTAACGCCTGGCTTACTGAGGGGAAACTTCGGTTTTTGGTTTACCGAAGTGCCATTGGTAGACCACGAACTTGAAGTCCTTCAGGTCGCCCTTGGCGTCAAAGCTCAGATCGCCAGTAGGGGTCTTGAAAGTGCCTGCGTGGATGGCAGCTGCCACCTTGGCGGTGTCTTCGCTCTTCGCGGCAGCGATACCGCCGGCGATGACTTCAACCGCAGAGTAAGCCGGGAACACGAACGGACCGGTTGGGTCCTGTTTGTTCTTGGCGAACTCTTCAACAATGGCTTTGTTGGCAGGGTCGGTGTCGAAGGATTTAGGCAGGGTTACCAGCAGGCCTTCGGAAGCGTCCTGGGCAATTTGCGAGATGGAGTCGTTGCCGACGCCTTCCGGGCCCATGAACTTGGCGTTCAGGCCTTTTTCCTTGGCTTGGCGCAGGATCAGGCCCAGCTCTGGGTGGTAGCCGCCGTAGTAGACGAAGTCGACGTTGGCTTGCTTGAGCTTCTGGATGATCGAGGAGAAGTCTTTATCGCCGGCGTTCAGGCCTTCGAAGACAGCGACTTTCACGCCTTTCTTCTCAAGGGTCTGTTTAACGGCAGTCGCGATGCCTTCACCGTATTGCTGTTTGTCGTGCAGTACGGCAACCACCTTAGGCTTCACGAAGTCGGCGATGTAGTTGCCGGCTGCCGGGCCCTGGGCGCTGTCCAGGCCGATGGTACGGAATACCAGTTTATAACCACGGGCGGTGATTTCCGGGCTGGTAGCCGCCGGAGTGATCATGATCACGCCTTCGTCTTCGTAGATGTCGGTTGCTGGCTGAGTGGAGCTGGAGCAAAGGTGACCGACCACGAACTTGACGCCGTCGTTGACCACTTTGTTGGCTACGGCAACGGCTTGTTTCGGATCGCAAGCGTCGTCGTATTCTTTGGCTTCAAGCATTTTGCCGTCGACGCCGCCCTTGGCGTTGATATCGGCGATTGCCTGCTTGGCACCCATGAATTGCATGTCGCCGTATTGCGTCACAGGGCCGGTTTTTGGACCTGCGATACCGATCTTGATGGTGTCGGCTGCGAACGAATGGCCGGCAACCCCAGCCAGGACCATAGCGGCAAACAGTTTGGAAATCTGCTTAGTAGCCTTATTCATAGTGCTCCACTCTTACTGTTGTATTTTTTATAGTTCTAGCGGCCTTGTGAGCTGCAGAACCGGATCAGATATCTCGGATATCCCCCCGGCATTGCCCTGGCAACTGTACCGGTACAGTGTAGAGCGCCGGTTGATCGCTTGAAAAGCTGGCTGCTTGGGGCAAACGCCGGGGGTGTCGCTTTAATGAAAGAAAAAGACAGAATTGCGGCGGGGTGCTGCCATAGTTTCAGGCAATCCTTGGCTTTCCTGACACTTTCGTTCGGTGCCTCATTTGCAACTGGGTTTTTCTGCCTGACGCCTGACGCTATGATTGCGCCGATTTTTTATTCAGGTGAATTCCCATGACGCAAGAACCTAGCACCCTCTATGCCAAGCTGCTCGGTGAAACCGCCGAAATTTCCTGGAAGGAGCTCGAGCCGTTCTTTGCCAAGGGTGCCCTATTGTGGGTCGACGCCGGCCTGGATTTGATCGAAGCCGCCGAGGGGATGGCCGAGGATAACCGTGACAAAGTCGCTGCGTGGCTGGCTGCAGGGAGCCTTGGCGAGGTGTCTGCGACGCGGGCATTGGACCTGGTCGAGAGGGATCCAAGCCTGTGGGCGGTGGTGGTTTCGCCGTGGATTCTGATCCAGGAAAGGGCGGCGTAAGAAACGTGCGCACTAAAAAGGTGCGCTGCTCGGGCCCTTGTAAGTGTGTAGCGGAGTAACCGCCGGCGCCGTGATGGCACCTTGCCGTAGAGAAAGGTCACAGGTGAGGGTGACGTGCACGTCACGGGAACAGTTGTGCGCGGGGCCGAAGGCTCAAGGAATTGTTTCTGGGTGTGGCAGGGATCAGGATTTTGCTTGTCTGGCAGACCGCTATCGCAGGCAAGCCAGCTCCCACATTTGACATGCATTCCAAGTGGGGGACCTGGCTTGCCTGCGATGGCCGCGACTCGGTCTAAGCCGTCTTGCCAGTATGGTGATTCAACGAAATAACCTTGGTCTTCCCCATCCGATGAGCAACGCCACGTGGACGTTGATGAACCGCTCGTTCGTCGGCCTTCTTCAGGCAAATGATGGCTAAATGCCAAATATTCGGCGTTAACGAATTGGCCTGACGATCGAAGGTGGGCCGATACGGCCTGTGACAAGGTCTTTTGGCGGCGTGGTGTCTTTGCTGCCTTCCACGCTGAAAGGGTAGAGCGGGTTACGCATCTGGATGCCCTGGATCACGCCAACCACATCGCTCAAAGGCACCGCTGGGCTCAGCAGGTAGCCCTGAATGAAGTCACAGCCATGGTTGAGCAGCAGTTCGAATTGCGCCTGGGTTTCCACGCCTTCGGTGACAACGTGCAGGTGCAGCGTGTGAGCCATGCCGATAATCGCCTGGACGATCTCGATATCGGCAGTCGATTTGGGAATGTCCTGGATAAAGGAACGGTCGATCTTCAGCGTGTTGAGCGGCAGGCGCTTGAGATAAGCCAGTGACGAGTAGCCAGTGCCGAAGTCATCAATCGCCAGCGACACGCCCAGTGCCCGGATTTGCCGCAACAGCGCGAGCGTGCTGCTGATGTTGCCCATCAGGGCGTTTTCGGTGACTTCCAACTCCAGGCGTCCGGCGGCGATGCCGGCGAAGCGCAGGGCGTCTTCGATTTCATCCGCCAGTTCGTCACGCGCCAGGTTGAGGGCCGAGCAGTTCACGGCCATGGTCAGCTCGGTATAGCCGCGGTCAGACAGCAGGCTCAAATCGTGGCATGCCTGGCGTAATACCCAGTGGTCCAGTTCGGCAATCAGCCCGTTGCTTTCGGCAATGGCGATAAACCGGTCCGGCGCCAGCAGCCCGTGTTGCGGGTGTTGCCAGCGCACCAGGGCTTCCAGGCGCGTAACCTTGCCGAGTTTCATGTCGAAGATAGGCTGATAAAACAGGACCAGTTGGTTGCGCGTGCGCAGGGCGGCGCGCAGCTCTTCTTCCAGTTGCAGTTCCAGAAACGCGCGGGTTTTGAGGTTGGAGCTGAAAAAGTTCAGGCTGTTGCGCCCGGTGTCTTTGGACTGGTAAAGCGCCAGGTCGGCGGTTTTCAGCAGCTCCTCACAGGTCACGCCATCATCGGGGAACAGGCTGATGCCGATGCTGGTGGTCATCACCATGCGCCGGCCGGCCAGTTCGATCGGCTCTTTCATCTTCTGCATGATGCGCTGCGCCATATGCCGCGCTTCGTCGCGATGGTGAATGCTGATCAGGATGCAGAATTCATCGCCGCCAAAGCGCGCGACCACATCGTCATGGCTGCGCACCGACCCTTTGATATGCCCGGCCAACACAGTGAGTAACTGGTCGCCGGCATCATGCCCAAGGCTGTCGTTGATGCGCTTAAAGTGGTCGATATCGAGGAAGATCACCGCCATCATGCCGTGGCTTGCAGTTTTTTCGGCGACTTTCTCCGCGAAAATCTGATTGAAACCGCGACGGTTGAGCAGGGTGGTCAGCGCATCAAAATGCGCGACCTGTTGCAGCGAGGCGCGGGCCTGGTCCAGTTCGCTGAGCAGCGCGTTGACCCGGCGCAGGTCGCGTTCCTTGTGCTGCAGTTTTTTGTCGGCCAGTGCTGCACTGACGCTGCTGCCGATCACCAACAGGGTGATCACGGCCACGGACAGGCCAAGCTGGATGGGGTTGTTGTCCAGTGGCAACGCGAGGTCCGCACCGTTGGGCACCATCATTTGCATGGCAGCCATGCCGGTGAAGTGCATGCTCAGGATGCCGGCGCCCAGCACCAGGCTGGCGGCGTATTTGAGCAATTGATGGAACACACCGGTGCCGTTGCGCAGGTAGCACGACAGCAGCAACGCGGCCAGGCTGGCGCCAATGGCGATGCCCACCGACGCCAAAAACAGCCCCGAGTCGAAGTACACCTGGGCCTGGGAGCGCATGGCCGACATGCCGACGTAGTGCATCAAGGCAATGCCCAGTCCCATCCATACCGATGCCAGCAGGTATTGATGAAAGCGCAAATGAGCGTGACTGAGGGTTTGCATGGCAAACAACGAGGCAATCAGGGCGATCACCAGCGAGGCGAACGTCATGAGCAGTTCGTAATGAATGGCAATAGGTGCCTGAAAGGCCAGCATGCTGATGAAGTGAGTCGACCAGATGCCGCCTGCCAGGCATCCCGCCCCCAGCCAGCGCCAGTGGCGGCGGGCAGTAGGGTCTTCCACGTGGCCGACGCGCTCGGCCATGTCCAATGTTCCGAACCCTGCTGCACAAGCGACCAGATACGCCAGCAGCACCAGAAAGGGGTTATGACTGCAATTGAGTAATAAATGCCCGTTATCTGGAAGCTCGGTAAAAAAATACATACCTCGCCATTCCATAGCATGTCCCGTCAAAGTCAGTACGTCATTGCCTACAGCAATGGCTTATGACCTCGAGTATAGAAGCCTTGCGGGATTTGCCAGGAATAATGGCACTTTGCTCTGAATGATTTTGGCATGCTCGCCATAGCGTTTGCTGCTAAGCGCTGATCGGCAGGTCGAACTCGAAAGGCGCCTCGAGGGGCGGCAAGCCAAAGGCGGCGCGTGCCGTGTCGCAATCGACGTTCTGTTCGCCCTGGCTCCACGACGCGTCGAACTCCCGACACGGGCTCGATCGCTGCTCATAGATCATGCAACGGGTGCCTTTGCCGACTTCCCCCTCAAGGCTGCAGCAACGCGCGGGTTTCTGGTCGGTGCCGATCATCGCCACGCGCGTGGGATTGATCTGCACCACCAGGTCATCGGGCACGGTGCCCCCCGATGAGGCGCACTCACCCCAGAAGAAAGACACACGAAAGTGTGAACAGCAGGCACCGCAACTCAGACACGGACTGGCTTCGGACATGGGCGTCATCGATAAGAAAAGTAGGATGTGGGTGTTACGGAAGGCTCGCCATTCTATCCTTGGCGTTGCCGTTGGGAAGGGGGGCGTGAACTTATATTTTTGTAGGCGAAGTCCCGTGATACCGGGCGAAATCATGCCCTATCAGCTTTACGAATCATTACAGACAACCGGCACCTGCCTGACTATGTTGCAGGTACCGGGCAGGATGCATCGGGCATCGCAGCTCTCATAACAATAAAAGAGACGGACCCAT
This sequence comes from Pseudomonas sp. RGB, assembly GCF_007713445.1. NCBI lineage: Bacteria > Pseudomonadati > Pseudomonadota > Gammaproteobacteria > Pseudomonadales > Pseudomonadaceae > Pseudomonas > Pseudomonas sp. RGB. The sequence goes on from NZ_VMSH01000005.1 coordinate 432,778, forward strand.
GCAGAACTCGACCCAAGCGGCGAATGCCTGGCGCATTCTGTTCCTGCTGTTCCTGGCCAACCTGTTCAATTTCTTCGACCGCACCATCCCCGCGATCATCATCGAACCCATTCGTATGGAATGGCACCTGAGCGACTTTCAGCTCGGCATCATCGGCACCGCCTTTACTATCGTCTACGCCATTGCCGGTTTGCCGCTGGGGCGCATGGCCGACACCGGTTCGCGCAGCAAACTGATGGGCTGGGGCTTGTTTGCCTGGAGCGGGTTGACCGCACTCAACGGCCTGGTCGGCAGTTTCTGGACCTTCCTGCTGGTGCGCATGGGCATCGGCATTGGCGAAGCCAGCTATGCGCCGGCGGCCAACTCACTGATCGGCGACCTGTTTCCCGCCCACCGCCGCGCCCGCGCCATGGGTATTTTCATGCTCGGCCTGCCGTTGGGCCTGCTGCTGGCGTTCTTCACCATCGGCGCGATGGTCAAGGCGTTCGACAGCTGGCGCGCACCGTTCTTTATCGCCGCCGTACCGGGGCTGATCCTCGCGGTGTTCATGTTCTATATCAAGGAGCCCAAGCGCGGCGCGGCCGAAACCGTGCAGGTCTCGCAGGAGCGCGTCGATCGCCCGATCCGCCGCGTGCTGGCAGTGCCGACCTTCCTGTGGCTGGTGCTGGCCGGGCTGTGCTTCAACTTTGCCACCTATGCGTGCAACTCGTTTCTGGTGCCGATGTTGCAGCGCTATTTCCTGATGCCGTTGCAGGAGGCGGCGGTTGCCACTGGCGTAATCGTGGGCATCACCGGCCTGGTGGGCCTGACGTTGGGCGGCTGGATTGCCGACAAGATCCATCAGCGAATCGCCAATGGCCGACTGTTGTTCGCCGCCTGCAGCTTGATCATCTCCACCGTCACCACCGCGTGGGCATTGCACGCCGGACGCATCGAGATTGGTGTGTTTGTGGCGCTGTTCAGTGTGGGCTGGCTATTTGCCTACAACTTCTATACCTGCGTGTACACCGCCATTCAGGACGTGGTTGAGCCGCGTCTGCGGGCCACGGCGATGGCGCTGTTCTTCGCCGGGTTGTACCTGTTGGGCGGCGGCATGGGGCCGATTGTGGTGGGCGGACTGTCTGATCACTTTGCCCATTCGGCGATGTATGCCGATGGGGCGGCGCAGATGACTGAAGCCTATAAAGCGGTGGGGCTGCACGACGCCATGTACCTGATTCCGGTGGCGCTGTTTTTGACCCTGCTGTTTCTGTTCCAGGCGTCGCGCAGTTTTGTGCGTGATGCCAAGCGCATGAAGGATGGGTTGGGGGCGGTGGAGGTGCCGGCTGCGGCGGCTACCGCTTGAGACCGAGGTGACGCCATCGCGGGCTTGCCCGCGATGAGGCCCTCAAGCCAAACAAAAAAGGCCCGCATTGCGCGGGCCTTCTTCTTAACAGGGCAGGGCGGTAATCAACCCGCCACCAGCACCCGAATCGCTTCCAGTCGCAGCGCCGCTTTGTCGAGCATGGCCAAACCTTGCTCGCGTTGCTGACGCAGGGCAACCAGCTCGCTGTCACGCACGGTCGGGTTGACCGCTTGCAACGCGGTCAGGCGCGCCAGCTCTTCGTCGGTGTCCGCCGCCAGGCGGCGCTTGGCCTCGGCCACTCGCTCGGCGTGGCGCGGGGTGATCTTCTCTTCACCGGCATTGATGCGCGGCGTGAGTTGGTCACGCTGAGCCTGCACGAACTTGTTGGCGCTGGCGCGTGGCACGCTTTCGAGCTGGTCGTTCAGGGTTTCAAACGACACGCGGCCGGACAGGTCATTGCCATTGGCGTCCAGCAGGCAGCGCAAGGCCGCCGGTGGCAAGTAGCGGCCCAGTTGCAAGGAGCGCGGCGCAACCACTTCACTCACGTACAGCAATTCGAGCAACACGGTGCCCGGCTTGAGCGCCTTGTTCTTGATCAGCGCCACGGCGGTGTTGCCCATCGAGCCGGACAGCACCAGGTCCATGCCGCCCTGCACCATCGGGTGTTCCCAGGTGATGAACTGCATGTCTTCGCGCGACAGCGCCTGGTTACGGTCGTAGGTGATGGTCACACCTTCGTCGTCGCCCAGCGGGAAGCTGGCGTCGAGCATTTTTTCGCTGGGCTTGAGGATCAGTGCGTTTTCCGAATGGTCTTCGCTGTCGATGCCAAAGGCGTCGAACAGGGTTTCCATGTAGATCGGCAGGGCGAACTGGTCGTCTTGCTCGAGGATGTCCTCTACCAGCGCATCGCCTTCACCCGCGCCGCCGGAGTTGAGCTCCAGCAAGCGGTCGCGACCGGTGTGCAGCTCTTGCTCCAGACGCTCGCGCTCGGCGCGGGCCTCGTCGATCAGGGCTTGCCATTCGCCATCGTCGGCGTTTTCCAGCAACGGCAGCAGACGCGGGCCGAACTGATGTTGCAGGGCGTTGCCGGTCGGGCAGGTGTTGAGGAACGCGTTCAGCGCTTCGTGGTACCACTGGAACAGACGCTCTTGCGGGCTGGTTTCCAGGTACGGCACGTGCAATTCGATCACGTGCTTCTGACCGATCCGGTCCAGACGCCCGATCCGCTGTTCCAGCAGGTCAGGGTGGGACGGCAGGTCGAACAGCACCAAGTGGTGGGAGAACTGGAAGTTGCGGCCTTCACTGCCGATTTCCGAGCAGATCAGCACCTGGGCGCCGAACTCTTCGTCGGCGAAGTAAGCGGCCGCGCGGTCACGCTCGAGGATGTTCATGCCCTCGTGGAACACCGTGGCCGGAATGCCGGAACGCACGCGCAGGGCGTCTTCCAGGTCCATGGCGGTTTCGGCGTGGGCGCAGATCACCAGCACTTTGGTGCGCTTGAGCATTTTCAGCTGGTCGATCAGCCACTCCACGCGTGGGTCGAAGCGCCACCAGCGGTTTTCTTCATCCACGTCCGGCTGCGACTGGAAGCTGACTTCCGGGTACAGCTCGGCGTGTTCGCCCAGCGGCAACTCGAGGTATTCGTCCGGGTTCGGCAGCGGGTAGGCGTGCAGTTTGCGCTCCGGGAAACCTTGCACGGCAGCCCGGGTGTTACGGAACAGCACGCGGCCGGTGCCGTGGCGGTCAAGCAGCTCACGCACCAGGCGCGCACTGGCTTCGGTGTCGCCATCGTTGACGGCGGTGAGCAGCGCTTCACCTTCGTCGCCGAGGAAACCCTGGATGGTCTTGTGTGCGGTCGGCGACAGGCGGCCTTTGTCCAGCAGCTCCTGCACGGCTTCGGCCACCGGGCGATAGTTTTCGCTTTCGGCGCGGAAGGCATGCAGGTCGTGGAAGCGGTTCGGGTCCAGCAGGCGCAGGCGCGCAAAGTGGCTGTCCTGGCCCAGCTGTTCCGGGGTGGCGGTCAGCAGCAGCACGCCAGGAATCACCTCGGCAAGTTGCTCGACCAGCGAATACTCCGGGCTGGCCTTGTCTTCATGCCAGACCAGGTGGTGGGCTTCGTCGACCACCAGCAAGTCCCAGCCGGCCGCGAACAGTGCGTCCTGGGCCTTCTCGTCGTCCACCAGCCATTCCAGGGCCACGAGGGCCAACTGGGTGTCTTCGAACGGGTTAGTGGCATCGCTTTCGATGAAGCGTTCTTCGTCGAACAGCGCAACCTGCAGGTTGAAGCGGCGGCGCATTTCCACCAGCCACTGGTGCTGCAGGTTTTCCGGCACCAGGATCAGCACCCGGCTGGCGCGGCCGGAAAGCAGCTGGCGATGGATCACCAGGCCTGCTTCGATGGTCTTGCCCAGGCCCACTTCGTCAGCCAGCAATACCCGCGGCGCGATACGGTCAGCGACTTCACGGGCGATGTGCAGTTGGTGAGCAATAGGTTGCGCACGCACGCCACCCAAGCCCCACAGCGAGGACTGCAGTTGGCGGCTGGTGTGTTCCAGGGTGTGGTAACGCAGCGAGAACCAGGCCAGCGGATCGATCTGGCCGGCGAACAGACGGTCGCTGGCCAGGCGGAACTGGATGAAGTTGGACAGTTGGGTTTCCGGCAGGGTGACCTGCTCGTTCTGCCCATTGAGGCCGTGGTAAACCAGCAGGCCATCGACGTCGTCGACTTCCTGTACGGTCATTTTCCAGCCTTCGAAATGGGTGATGGAATCACCCGGCGAAAACCTCACGCGAGTGAGGGGCGCATTCCGTAGCGCATACTGACGAGTGTCGCCAGTGGCCGGATAGAGCACGGTCAACAAGCGGCCGTCCTGTGCCAGAACGGTGCCTAACCCCAGCTCTGCTTCGCTGTCACTAATCCAGCGTTGCCCCGGTTGATACTGCTGCGCCATGCTGCCTGACTCCCGCCGTGAAAAAGCCGACTATCTTAACGGAACAAGGCCCTCAGCCAAAGGACTCTGACAAAAACTACTCCGTTAACGCGCGGGTTCGAAAGCTGGATCGACGGGTGGCGGGCACTTGCGAGTGTCGACTGGGTCACAGCTTGGCGAGCTTGGGCTCAAGTCGCCCTGCAACCCGCCGACAGCCTGTTGATCAGGAGAATAATTATTATGCTGCCACCCATGCTGCCCGTCAGCGTTGTGCCGGTCACGTCACAACTTGACCCGGTGCGTCAGAAGCCGGATATCCCGCCCGTGGTGCCAGTGCAAGCGGGCTCCAACGAAAGCACGATCGACCTGAAAAAGGGCGATGCCGAGCAGTCAACCTTGCTGCTGCGCGAGGAACAACGCCGCCAGCAGGAACAGCAGAAGCGCCGGCGTGAAGCCGACGAAGACCCCGAAGCGCACCTGGCGATCCCCGGCGATGTGCTCAACGCCGACAACACCGTGCCAGTGGTGCCGCTGATCGAAGATGCGCCGCGCCAGGGCCTGTGGGTGGACGTCGAGGTTTAGTCACGCAATTCGCGTAGCGCGGTGATCAGCCGTTCAATGTCATGTTCGGTGTTGAGCGGGCTGACCGACACCCGCGCAACGCTCGTCAGCCCTCGCGCCTGCATGTCCAGCGGCGTGTAGGCCACACCATTTGCGCCGATGTTGATTCGTTTCAACCCCAGGCGGCGTTTGAGCTCGAAGGCGTCCCAGCCTGCGAGGTTGAAGGCGATCAGTCCTGAGTGCGCCGCGCCCAGGTCGTGCAGGGAAACCCCCGGCAACTGACGCAATGCTTCACGGATTCGCTCACTAAGTTGTAAGACCCTTTCCCACGTGTGCTCCACGCCCAGTCGATTCACCTCCTGCAACGCATTGCCCAAGCCAGCCAACAAGGCAAAAGACACCTCGCTGGTTTCAAAGCGCCGGGCGTCATCGCGCAGGTCGAAGCCTTCGGCGGTCCAGGGTGCGGAAAACACATCACGCTGAGCGGGATTGAGCTGCGAGAGAAAATCCGGTCGCACATACAGTAACGCCGTACCGCGGGGCCCACGCAGGTGTTTGCGGCCGGCCGACTTGAGCACATCGCAGTGCAGCGCCTGCACATCCACCGGCAGTTGGCCGACCGCTTGGCCGGCGTCGATGAAATAGGGAATGGCGTGACGCCTGGCCACTGCGCCGATCGCCTGGGCAGGGTTGATCAGGCCGCCGTTGGCGGGCAACCAGGTCAAGTCGATCAGCTTGACCTTGGCATCAATCATCGACTCCAGCGCCACCGGGCAGACTGCGCCGGTTTCATCGCAGGGAATGACTTCTATCCGTGCGCCGGCTTGCACCGCCTGTTGCATGCTCGCCAGGTTGCCGCCCCATTCGTGGCGACCGACCAGAATGCGCTCGCCAGGTTGCCATGGGCCCAAGGCCTGGAAGGCCATGCTCCAGGCGCTTGAGCCGCTGCTGGCAAACGCGATCGACGAGGTCGGCGCATTGAGCAATTGCGCGGCTGCGCGCCGGGCTTTTTCTACCAGCACTTCACCCTGCTCGCCGGCCTCCATCGGGCCGTCGCGGGCTTCGCGTTGCAACTGGTCGATGATTGCGTCCAGCGTGGCCTGGCTGGGCAGCGAGGCACCCGCGTGGTTAAAGTGCACGATGCCCGACTGGCAGCCGGGTGTTGCGTCGCGCAGCTGCTGAACTTCGAGCGGGCTCACGGCTGCAACTCGAAAATCGCATCAACCTCCACCGCCACGCCGGCCGGCAGGCTGGACACCCCGACGGCAGTCCGCACATGCCGGCCTTTGTCACCCAGGGCGTTGACCACCAGGTTCGATGCGCCGTTGGCGACCACGCTTTGGCGCTGGAAGTCGCCGCTGCTGGCAATGAATACACCCAGGCGCAGAATGCGCACCACGCGCGACAGGTCATCACCGACGGCATCGCTCAATTGCCCCAACAGGCCCAGCGCCGCCAACTCTGCCGCCTGGGCGCCTTCTTCATCGCTGAGGGTTTCGCCTAACCGGCCGATGTAGGCGGGTTTGCCATCGATCATGGGAATTTGCCCAGAGATAAACAGCTGGTTCTGGCTGATCACATGGCTGATGTAGTTGGCCGCCGGCTGGCTGGGCGTTGGCAGCGTCAGGCCAAGGGCTTGCACGCGTTGGCGAAGGGAGTCGCGCATGTTGAATCCTCTAGGGGCAAGAAGGTTTCAGCATGTTGGCTGAGCCGTCGGGCGACAAACGGATAGATCTCACCTGACGTATCGAAAAAACTCACGCGTCGCGGCAGGCGTTCTTCAACCACTGGCTGAAACATTCGGCCGCGTCACTGGCGGGGCCTTGGGGCGCGATCAGCCAGTAGCCGATTTCGCTGTGATAGGGCGGCCAGTCGAAGGCTTCCACCAGGCTGCCGTCCTGCAGCTTGCGCTCGATCAAGCGGTGCCGGCCCATGGCGATGCCCTGGCCGGCCACAGCCGCTTCGACCACGATGTTGTAGTCGTGCAGCATCACGCGGGGGTGGTGCTCGAGGTCGACGTGATAATGCGCGGACCAGTCCGTCCATTCGAAGGGACGGTGTGAGGTGGCCATCAATAACGCGCCATTGTGCAGTGGGCCGGCCTTGAAGGCCGGGCTGCACACCGGCGAGATCACTTCGGGCATCAGGCGGGTGGCTTGTACGTCCGGCCAATCGCCTTTGCCATAGCGGATGGCCAGATTCACTTCGGCCGCGGCGACGTTGGCCAATTGAATCGCCGGCAGCAACTCGACCTGGATATGCGGGTAACGGTTGAGAAAGCCGGCCAGGCGTGGGGCCAGCCACAGGGTGGCGAAGGATGCCAGCAGGCCGACGCGTAGCACGGTGGTAGTGGGCGCTGTTTTTTGCGCGCGCGTGGCGGCGGCGATGGCGTCGAGGGCGGGGCGGATTTCGGCGTAGTAACGTTGGCCGTCGGCGGTCAGGTCAATCGCGCGGGTGCGTCGGATAAACAGCGGTTTGCCCAAATGCTGTTCGAGTTTGTGCACCTGGTGGCTCAAGGCACTTTGGGTGACCGACAGCTCGTTCGCCGCCTTGATGAAACTCAAGTGCCGCGCGACGGCTTCGAAGGCGCGCAGGGCCAGCAGCGGCGGAAGGTCCTTGTGCAGTGCCACCTGAGTGCGCCTCCGGGGTCGAGTGGAAAGGGCCGATTTTGGGCGAAGCCCTGTATTTTGTCGCCCGCTGATTTGCCGTTGGGCGGGGGAGGCCGCATTATTGAGCCATTCCCGCCACGACGTAAGCCAAGCCATGAGTGATGACGACAAGCTGATTGACCTGAATGCCGAACGCGCCAAACGCGTGCATGACCTTAATGACAAGCGCCTGAATGAAGTGCGCCAGGCGTTTGAGCAAGCGATGCCACTTGGCAAAGTTAAGAAAAAGTCGAAGAACAAGCCGAAAAAACGTTGAAACAACCTGCATCTGTTGATGCAGGTCAGTTATTGCCCTTCTTTACGCCCCGTTGCGGGCGACATTGATCCCCGTCAATTTTCCCATCCGCCTTCTCCATTAACTTAGCCCTATCGCAACAGGGCACGTGCAGGAGGCCGGTCATGTTTTTCGATAATGTGGTGTTTGCCGGAGTGTTGACTGTCAGCCTCATGGTGTTGTTTTTTGTAGGGTTTGGAATTTTTATCTGGAAGGACGCTAATAAGCGTAAAGAACCGTAAGTTCTTCTGGGTTATATGAGCACGCAAGGCATTTTGGGCGACTTCGGTCGCCCTTTTTTTTGGCCGCGGTTTTAGGGTGTATATCCGTTGCTGCGGTCAACCTTGCGTTCTGCCGGCGTGGTTAACGGGGCCTGTCAGATCAAGATCAAAAGCAGAGCGCGGCGGCCTAGTAGCCGACCTGAGTGGTATAGGCAAAAGCGGATCAAAAGCATAGCAACACATTTCTGTCTGAAGCACAGAGAGCCAAATGTGGGAGCGGGCTTGCTCGCGAATGCGGTGTGTCAGTCAGCTCATATGTCACTGGCACACCGCATTCGCGAGCAAGCCCGCTCCCACAAGTTGACCGAGTTCAGCTGCCAGCATCGCACTGCTTTTGCTTTTCTGTGGGAGCTGGCTTGCCTGCGATGCAGACAACTCGGTGCATCAGTGACACCCAGTAGATGCCATCGCAGGCAAGCCAGCTCCCACATTTGATTGAGTTC